>NZ_JBSPTO010000002.1:0-441934 GCF_053850215.1 Mesorhizobium sp. f-mel | reverse complement strand
TCAGGACATCGAATCTGATTTGCGCAAACTTGGGAATCCAGATTCAGTCAAAAGGCGAAGCGCTCTAGCGGGCATCAACGTTCTCACACGGCAACTCAAACCACACCGCGCTCCTCTTCGGCGTGCGCTTCTGGAGAGGCCGATAGTCCTACGCAGTCGTACCACCCGGCAATAAACCGCCGACCGGCTTCCGCGCCGCCGCCTGATGATGCTCACCCAGTCGGTCGCTATCGCGCTCGCAGTTTTCCCTGGCGTTCATGGTGCTGGGGGAGGAGCGCCGATCTGGGCCATTCTCGCGGTGGCGGCGGGGCGTGGCCGACGCGCGCGGGCACATCCACACGGTCGTCAGGACGCCGAATGGCAACGACTACGGCAAGGACTTGCTGCGCCAGCACCACGAAGCACACGCCCATGATCCAGGGCCACGGCCACCCCCAACCCTTCGGAACAAGAGTTGCTCGACATCGTACGCTAAGGCTCAACGAAACATGAACTTCCGAGTCAAAACGCTTGAGAGGGAAGAGGATTCCAATTGACTATTCGGGAGTTAACGTGTCGCGTCCCCTCGACCTGGCTCCCTCGCATGTCCCGCCAACTGCTTCAGTTGCTCGGCTTACCCGCACTGCAATGCTGTTGGATGAAGTCCGACAGGAAGGTTGAAGCGTGAACACACCTCCGATGCACAGCGATCGCCTGAGGCACTTTCGAGAATGTCCCCTCAACAATGCGGAAACCTGGATTCTCTTCGCAGAAACGTGACAGGGACTCGGTCAAGCCCGCAGCCGCATCGCACTGGGAGGCTACAAGCATGTCCAGGGCGGAGGCGAAATTTTCGGTATGGAGGACAATTGCATTTCTAACCTGTCGCTCAAGCTGCTTTGTATACGCTGCGGTTCTGGCGGCGGCAATGCGCACCCCTTCGACGTCAACATGCTCCACGCTGCCTAGCGGGCTACTGTCTGGCACCAGAAAGCTGGCGGTCACCGCGGTATAGGGGGGCGAGAAGGAGAACCTGTCGGCACGTGATGGATCGGAAGCAATGAACGCAACGTCCCACTCGTTGCCTTCGGCAGCCGCAAGAATGTCAGCGGCCGATCCGTATTGAACCAGCGACAAACCGCAGTCGAGTTCTGCCGCAAGTTCGATCGCGATCTGCGCGCTCGGCCCTGTTAGAAAGCCTGTCACTGGATCGAGTTGGACAAGTGCGGCATTCGACATGTTGACCGCCGCTCTGATGACTCCCGTCGGTGCGATTTCAGTGAGGAGCTCATCACGTTCCGACATCGTGGTACACTCCCTGAGATGCAAATCGTGCCGCGAGTGCTTCCGATCCCCTTGCCAGAACAGCGACATCGACACCAACGGCAGTAAATAGTGTTCCCAGCGAGAGGCACCGTGCCGCGAACTTCTCATCCGGGGTAAGAATGCCCGCAGGCTTGCCCAACGATTTCAGGCGTTCGATCGCGCCAACAATTGCATCGACCACCTCCGGGTGGCTCGGTTGGCCCCTGTGTCCGAAACTCGCTGCCAGGTCTGCCGGTCCTACGAATACGCCATCCACTCCCTCTACCGACGCAATCGACTCGAGGTTGCCAAGCGCTTCCCGCGTCTCAACTTGCAGCAACAGGCAAATTTCCCGTTCCGCATTTTGCGCATAGTTCGCAACTCGGCCGAAACGAGTGGCGCGCGTCAGGGCAGAAACACCACGAATTCCATCCGGAGGATATCGCACGGCCGCGACTGCGGCTTTCGCCTCTTCTGCGTTCTGAATGTGGGGAATGAGCAGTGTCTGAACGCCAATATCCAGGAAACGTTTGATGAGAACGGGGTCGTTGATGGCCGGGCGGACGACTGGGGAAACGTCGTATGGTGCGACCGCTTGCAATTGCGGCAGGACGGTCAGAACGTCACCTGGAGAATGTTCCGTGTCGAACAGGAGCCAATCGAAACCTGAAGGCGCGACGATTTCCGCGGCGTAGTTTCCCGGCAAGCCACACCACAGGCCGATCTGACTTTGACCAGAGAGAAGCTTCTGCTTGAATCGATTGACAGGATGTTCCATCTAGCACCTCACACAAACGACACGCCGATGGAGCCAACAGGGCCATAGTCGGCCTGAATGACATCACCTTTCGCGATATCGACAGGACGCGTGAAGGAGCCGGCCAGGACTATTTGTCCCTTCTTCAGGCCACCGCCCACAGCATAAAGTTTGTTGACCAGCCACGCGATGCCGGCTGCCGGATGTCCCATGATCGCCGCCGACACGCCCGACTCCTCGATGATGCCGTTCTTGGAAAGAGTCGCTCCGACCCATCGGATATCGATGTCCATCGGGCGAATTACACGGCCGCCAACGACGAGGGCGCCGAAAGCTGCGTTGTCCGCAATGGTGTCGGTGATCGCTCGAGGGACTTCGGTCCGGTAGTCGATAATCTCGATCGCCGGGACAACGAACTCGGTCGCACGCATGACGTCATAGATCTTGGTGCCGAGCCCGACGAGATCCTCACCCATAACAAAGGCCAGCTCGACCTCGAGGCGCGGCTTGATAAACAAGTCAGCCCTGATCTGCGCTCCGTCGTTGTAAAGAGCATCGTCAAGAATGCAGCCGTAGTCCGGCTCCGTCATTTTCGAAGCCATCTGCATTGCGCGTGACGTCAGGCCGATCTTATGCCCGACGATCCGTGCGCCCTTGGCCACCCTCGCCTCCGCCCACAAAGCCTGAATCCGGTAGGCGTCCTCGAGTTCGAGGTTCGGGTAGGTCTCGCTAGGCTGTATGATCGGCTTCCGCTCGATTTCAGCTTTGAGCAGCGCGTCTGCCGCGGCCTGGCGTTCTTCTTCGGTGATCATATCGTTTGCTCTGCTGATAGTGATTTATTTGATCGGGGGACGCGGCAAAACGGCTTCGCCGGGTTCCATGACATAGGTGTAGTGGAGCGAGAACCATGGGCCAGGAATATCCGTTTCGGTCGGATGGGGCGCCTCATGGCGAGTGAAGTCGCCGGTCAGGGCTGCCGTGACACCGAACTGAACATCGGAGTCGATGTTCGGGTCGCTGGGGTCAAAGACCTGGGAAATCAGCGTCTTGTATCCGTGCTTGAAGATCAGTGCGTGCAGGTGCGCTGGTCTGTACGGATGGCGTCCCTGAGCTTTGAGCAGGCGTCCGACCACGCCATCGACCGGTATGGGATACCCGACCATCTTGACGGTCCTGAACCAGAACCGACCTTGCTCGTCGGTCATGAATTTGCCGCGCAAGTTCATCTCGGCCTGGTCCGGGTCCTGGTTTTCGTAAAGACCGACGGGAGATGCATGCCACACATCCACTTCGGCGCCGGCAATTGGCTTACCGTCGCGGTCAACGACCCTGGCATGCACGAACAAGGGAGTGCCCGGCGTCTCGGATCGCATAATCGTCCCGCCATTTTCGACTCGCGGAGAGTTGAGGCGCCAGAATGGGCCCAACAGCGACTGGGAGGTCTCAGTCTGTCCCCTGTCGCCATTGTTCAGTAGGCAGACAAGTGAAGACACGCCAAGAGAACCGGCCATCAGCACAAACTCGTTGTGGTGATCAGTATGCAGTTGCCCGATCTCATTCAGCATGGCTGTCGCCTCCCGAAACTCGACCTCCGTCAGTCGAACCTCGCGCACGAAGGCATGAAGATGCGTGACCATCGCCACGAGGATTTCTCGCAGGCGGGGGTCTTCAGTGCGATTCATCACAGCGAGGACGGCTGGCGTCAGATCGCTTTCATTTTTGATCACCATGTGGGCTACCTCCCGATTTCCCCGACTATCCAAATAATCGATTATCTGTCAAGGCCACCGTACATTCTCGCGACTCCCACAAGTCGGGATAAAACAGGATATCGCATATAGTTGATTGATTTTATTATGTTTTATTCGCATAAAAGAAGCTAAGGCTGGACTTTTTGCAGATTTCAGCGCACTCAAGTTGACAGGAATAATCGTTTATTATATCGATCAGTTGGTTCGGGGAGCCTTGGGAGGAACAATGGTACCGGATGACGACGGCGCATTTGCTCCGACGACAGAAGATGCTCCATCGTCTTCTGGCTTTCTCGATGATGGCAAAAACACAATTGGGAGCCAGCTTGCATCCCGTCTTCGTGAAGCGATCATCTCCGGCGAGCTTCAGGCCGGCAGCAAGATCAATCTCGACAAGGCGCGCAAGACGTTCAACGTGAGCCTCAGTCCGCTGCGTGAAGGGTTGGCGCGGCTGATATCGGATGGTCTAGTGGAGTTCGAGGACAATCGCGGCTACCGCGTTTCATCAATTTCCTTGGCCAATCTGGAAGAGATAACCACCCTGCGCGAAGAGTTTGAAGTCTTTGCGCTTCGCGAGTCCGTGCGGGTCGGCGATGTGGAGTGGGAGGGTAACGTCATGCGCGCGCTGCATCGCCTTAACCGCACCAATCGTGACGCGGCTCGGCCAGAGACACTGGAGCGCTGGGAAGAGCTCCACCGCGAATTTCATCTGACACTCGTATCTGGCTGCGGGAAGCCGATCCTGCTCCATTTCTGCAGACTGCTTCTTAATCTCAACGACCGTTATCGCCGGGTGTTTCTGACCCGCACGTCGGGTGACCGCAACGTCAGCCAGGAGCACAGTGAGATTGCTCAGGGAGCCGTCGCCCGGGATCTGGACTATTCGTGCGATAGGTTGCGTGAGCATATTCACCGCACGGGAACCAATCTGCGCAATCACCTCGCGACAAAGGGGATCTTGTGATGACCGTCGCGACGCCAAGACCGGACCTTGGACTGGGCGTGGCGCATTTTTCATCCATCGCGCTGCCGCCCAAGGAATTCGCCGTGATAGCTGCTCGGGCGGGTTTTGCGTCGATAGGGCTGCGTCTGCACCCCGCCTTTCCCGGAGCCCCTTTCTACGAGTTGCCGGTGGGCAGCCAGAGTGCCCAGGAATTCAAGACAATTGCCGATGGCGAAGGCGTCAAGGTGTTCGATATCGAGTTCTTCGTGATCGACGAGAGCTTCGTCGCGGGCTCCCATGAGGCGACCGTGGCAGCCGCTGCGAACATAGGGGCGCGCCGGCTGAGTGTTTGCGGCGATGATCGAGACGGCGGCCGTCTTGCCACAAACCTTTCAGAGTTTTGCGCCCTCGCAGCGCGATATGGCATGTCAGTCGACATCGAAAACATGGGCTGGCGGACGGTAAGAACCTTTGGCGACAGCGTCGAGGTCGTGAATTCCTGTGGGGCAGAGAACGCCGGTGCTCTCGTTGATGGGGTTCACTTCTTTCGAAACGGCGCCTCGATCAACGAGCTTCGCGGAAATGCAGGGAAGGTAAAACACGTCCAGCTTTGCGACGTCCGCGGGCCTGCTCCTAAAACGTCGGACGCAATGATCGCCGAGGCGAGAAGCGGTAGGTTCGCTCCTGGAGAAGGCGAATTGCCATTGAAGGACCTCTGGGCTGCAACCGAATACGGTACTGCTATGTCGGTTGAAGTGCCACTCGTCGGGTCGGTGGACCCGGAGGCACATCTAAAACATCTCCATGACAGCGCACTGGGAATTTTGAAACCGGATCAGTGATCCGGCGCCAACGCGGCGTGGGCCGGTCGGAAGGAGGAAGTCTTACATGCCTTATACGTTCGATTTCGGTGCGGTCCTCGACCGGGCCCCGGAATTGCTATGGGGTTCGCTTGGAACGCTTGGCCTTGCGCTGGCTGGGATGCTCCTCGCACTCGTCATCGGAATCCTGGGCGTTGTTGCAAGGACTTCCAAGAGCGAGATCACGCGCACTTCCGTGATCGTTTTCGTTGAGGTCGTGCGTAATACGCCATTCCTCGTGCAGATCTTCTTCATATATTTTGCCCTTCCTCTCATGGGCATACGGCTCAATCCGACCGTTACGGCGATCATTGCCCTCGGCATCAATGGTGGGGCGTACGCAATCGAGATCATCCGAGGCGGGGTCGAGAGCGTGTCGCGCGGCCAGATCGAGGCAGGTTTCGCACTTGGACTGCACAAGGCGGACGTCTTCCGGCTCATCGTGCTCAAGCCGGCACTGCGGGCGATTTATCCCTCGCTCACAAGCCAGTTCATCATGCTGACACTGACAACGTCTGTCTGCACGTCAATCGCCGCTTACGAACTGACCTCGGCCGCTCAGCGCATTGAGTCTGACACCTTCCGCAGCTTCGAAGTCTATTTCACGGCGACCGCTATCTACCTGGTTATTTCGACGCTGATGATGGGCCTCTTTGCCCTCATTTCTCGCCACTACTTCAACTACCCGACGCGATAGGAGGCAGCCATGGGTCCCATCGGCGAAAATGAATTCTTCTTTTTGATGCAGGGTTTGAAGTGGACCGTGCTGCTCGCGATCGTGGGCTTCATCGGTGGGGGGATGTTCGGAATCCTGATCGCGCTGCTGCGCACCTCGAAGAAGAAGGTCGCCCGGACGATCACCGCAGGATATATCGGCATCTTCCAGGGCACGCCCCTTCTGATGCAGCTCTTCGTTGTCTATTACGGCGTTGCGCTGTTGGGCGTCGAGGTCAACGCGTGGATCGCGGTCGCAATCGCCTTCACGCTCCATGCTAGTGCCTTCCTGGGCGAGATCTGGCGCGGCTCCATCGAGGCTGTACCGAAGGGCCAGACGGAAGCCGCCAACGCCCTCGGTCTGCATTATGTCTCGCGGATGAAAGACATCATCTTGCCGCAGGCCCTGAAAATCTCGATGCCGGCCACGATCGGCTTCCTTGTCCAGCTCATCAAGGGCACGTCGCTAGCAGCAATCGTCGGCTTCATTGAACTGACTCGTGTCGGCCAGATCATTTCAAACCAGACCTATCGTCCGCTGCTCGTCTTCGGGATCGTCGGCGCAATCTACTTCATCATTTGCTGGCCGCTCTCCCATGCCGGAAGTGGCCTCGAAAAACGGATGGCGAAAGCTGCCCGCTAACCGCTTCGCTCGAAGCAAAACTCTTGAGGAGGAGAATAAGCATGCATAACAATCGTAGGAATTTTCTCGGACTTGCACTGGCAACCGTTGCCTTCGCAACCGTTGGCGCTGCCGCCGCCTCTGCGGCAACTGTAGAGGAAATCAAGGCAAAGGGCACGCTTGTGGTCGGCATCCAGGGCGACAATGCGCCATGGGGGTTCGTCAACACAAGCGGCCTGCAGGACGGCTTCGACGCTGACGTCGCCAACCTTTTTGCCAAGGAGTTGGGCGTGAAGGTTCAATTCCAGCCGCTCGCCGTTGCCAACCGAATTCCGGCGCTTACGACCGGGAAAGTCGACATCCTGTTCGCAACGATGGCGATGACGGAAGAACGTGCGAAATCAATTCAATACAGCAAGCCCTACGCCGCTAACACGATTTCGCTTTATGCGGCGAAGTCCGACACGGTTACGAAGCCTGAAGACGTTGCGGGATGGGAGATCGGCGTTCCGAAGTCCAGTTCGCAGGATAAGGCAGTAACGGACGCCGTCGGATCCACCGCAACGGTTCGCCGCTTTGATGACGATGCCACAACCATCCAGGCTCTCATCTCCGGACAGGTAAAGGCGGTTGGCGGCAACCAGTTCTATGGTCAGCGTCTGGATGCCGCGAATGCCGGCACCTATGAGCGCAAGATTAACTTTCTGACGACCTACAACGGCGTCGGGACCCGGCTCGGCGAGAAGGACTGGAACGAAGCCGTCAACGCCTTCATCGACAAGATCAAGGCCAATGGTGAGCTTGCCGCCATCACGAAGAAGTGGATGGCGATCGAGCTGCCACAGTTCCCTGAATCCATTCCGAACATCCCGTTCACCGTCAATTAAAGCCCAAATGGAGAGTTCCGTGCTCAATTCTGCAAAAGATCAATCGACGCTGATTTCCCTTGAGGACGTGCAGAAGTGGTACGGCGATTTCCATGCTTTGAAATCCATCAGTCTGTCGGTCCGCAAAGGCGAAAAAATCGTCCTCTGCGGGCCGTCAGGCTCCGGGAAATCAACGTTAATCCGCTGCATCAATGCCCTCGAAACGATCGAGGACGGCAAAATCGTCGTCGAGGGTCAGGTACTGGACGGAAGCACCAAATCCGTCGATGCGATACGTCGCGAAGTGGGAATGGTCTTCCAGAGCTTCAATCTCTTCCCGCACATGACTGTACTTCAGAACTGTACACTCGCCCCGATGCGTGTTCGAGGCACAACCCACACTGACGCAGAGCGACTGGCTCGAAAATATCTCGAGCGCGTTCGAATCCTTGACCAGGCCGAAAAGTTTCCTGCACAGCTATCCGGCGGGCAACAACAACGCGTTGCCATCGCTCGCGCGCTCTGCATGGAGCCGAAGGTCATGCTCTTCGACGAACCAACCTCTGCCCTCGATCCGGAAATGGTGAAGGAAGTGCTCGACACCATGATCGGGCTCGCCCGTGACGGCATGACGATGATCTGTGTCACGCACGAAATGGGCTTTGCCCGCCAGGTCGCTGATCGCGTCATCTTCATGGCCTCAGGAGAAATCGTCGAAGAGGCCGAACCGGAGATCTTCTTCAAGTCTCCCAAGCACGAACGCACGAAAACCTTCCTCGGCGAAATCCTTGCCCACCACTGACGTTCGAAAGCGATACCAATGCATGACAAGAAATTCCTCGTAGGGCTGATCGGGGCCGACATCCTAATGTCAAAGTCCCCGGCGCTCCACGAAACGGAGGCTCGACATCAGGGCTTCGATTACCGTTACGAGCTTCTCGATCTGGCCGAGCGAGGCCTTCCTGCCTCGGCGCTACCGGACCTCCTCGACGAGGAAGAGCGGCGCGGTTTTGCCGGGAGCAACATTACACATCCGTGCAAGCAGTCTGTGATCGCCCACCTCAGCCGCCTTTCCGAGGATGCAGAGATGCTCGGTGCGGTCAACACCGTGGTCTTTCGTGACGGCGAGAGGATCGGCCACAACACTGATTGGTACGGTTTCTACGAGAATTTCCAGCGCGGCCTTCCGCACGTCGCGAAGTCGCATGCCGTCCTGCTTGGCGCCGGCGGTGCCGGTGTCGCCGTGGCGCATGCTGCAATCAAGCTCGGTATTAAGCGATTGTCGATCTTTGATCAGGATTCGAAACGAGCAGAAACCTTGGCGGGGCAGTTGAACGATCGGTTCTCAAGGGATTGCGCTCGTGCCACGACGGATGTGGGCAGCACCCTGCGCTCCGCGGACGGCCTTATTCACGCGACACCGACGGGTATGAAGAGCCATCCTGGTTCGCCGATCGACCCGGAATGGCTTCTTTCACGGCATTGGGTCGCCGACATCGTCTATATGCCGCTCGTCACAGAGCTCCTTGCTCTCGCCGAAAGAAAAGGCTGCCGGACCCTTCGTGGCGGCGGCATGACCGTCTACCAGGCAGCAGCGGCTTTCGAATTGTTCACCGGGATAGCACCCGACGCAGAGCGCATGTCCCGTCACTTTATGGACTTGTGCCGCCTGTCGGCTTGATGGGGAGATCCCAAATGCCGCATATCATCATCGATTATAGCCGGGGCGCAGGCGAGCATGTAGCCATGGACCGGCTCACGCTGACCGTGCATCGCTGCGTTCGCGATGGCGGCCTTGTGAAACCTTCTGTCGTGCGCACGCTTGCGCGGGAAGCGACATATTCCTGCGTGGGCGATGAGCATGTCGATAATCATTTCATCCAAATTATCGTGCGGATGGCACCGGGTCGTACTGCAGAGACTAAGCAGAAGCTTCTCACTGCCGTTCTCGAGGCCGCGCGGGCGATCGCCGCGCCTGCTCTCGAAGCTGGAAGGCTCGGCTTGCGCGCAGATCTCTACGAGTCGGACCCTGATTTTGCTGTTCAAGCAATCGCGTTCGTCTGACCAGGACAGCGTGCTCAAGAAGGAAATTATACTATGAGCCTGATCTACGTTCTCAATGGACCAAACCTCAATCTGCTTGGCAAACGCCAGCCGCACATCTACGGGCATGAAACGCTCGCAGACGTAGAGGCGGACTGCCGCAAACTGGCGGCCGAACTCCGCCATGAAATCCGCTTTCACCAGAGCAACCGGGAATACGAGATCATCGATTGGATTCATGAGGCGCGCGAGGACGGTGCGGGCATCGTCATCAATCCGGCAGCCTTTACCCATACCTCACTCGCCATCCTCGACGCTCTGAACACATTTGAAGGGCCTGTAATCGAGATCCACATCTCCAATGTGCACAAGCGCGAAAGCTTCCGACACCATTCGTTCGTTTCGCACCGCGCGGACGGCGTGATCTGCGGCCTTGGAACAGAAGGATACCAGCTTGGCATCCGGCGCGCGGCGACAATGATCAAGGCGGCGAGCAAGGGCTGAGGTGACCATGACCCAACGGGTTAAGCTGGCCGTACTTGGCGCAGGCCTCATCGGTAAGCGCCATATTCAGCACGTCCTGGCCGAGCCCTCGGCGCAACTCAGTGCCGTGGTCGATCCCTCGCTGGTTGGCGAGACTATTGCCAAGGAAGCCAGCGTGAAGTGGTTTACAAGCTTCGCGGACATGGTTGCCGCAGACCGACCTGATGGGATCATCGTGGCTACGCCCAACCAGGCTCACGTCCAGAACGGGTTGGAAGCCGTTGAAGCCGGCGTTCCCGCACTCATCGAGAAGCCTATCGCCGACGACATTATATCCGGGGAAAAGCTGATTGCAGCGGCTGAGGCAAAAGGTGTTCCTCTTTTGGCTGGCCATCACCGCCGACACAATCCGGTGATGCAGAAGGCAAAGGAAGTCATCGAAAGCGGGAAGCTCGGCCGCGTTCTTGTTGTCAATGCGATGTTCTGGCTGTTCAAGCCCGACGATTACTTCGACATCTCGTGGCGTCGTGAGCGCGGTGCGGGGCCGGTTTTCCTCAATCTCATCCACGATGTCGATAATCTGCGTTACCTTTTCGGCGATGTGGCCGCGGTTCAGGCACGCGAGTCCAACGCAGTGCGCGGCAACGCAGTTGAGGAAACGGCTGTGATCCTGATCGAGTTCAAGAATGGAGTTTTGGGAACTGCGACAGTCTCGGACTCGGTGGTCGCACCGTGGAGCTGGGAGATGACAACCGGAGAGAATCCGGCCTACCCCAGAACCGAGCAATCCTGTTACATGATCGGAGGAACGCACGGGTCGCTGGCTGTTCCGTCGCTCGAGGTCTGGCGCAATCCTGGTAAACGGAGCTGGTGGGAGCCACTTGACCAAAAGCGTATCGAGGTCGACGACGAGGACCCGCTCGTCCTGCAGATCAGGCAATTCTGCAACGTGATCCGCGGAGACGAACCGCCGCTTGTCAGCGGGCGTGAGGGGCTCGAAACCTTAAGGGTAATCGATGCGGTAAAACGCTCGGCGGCAACGGGAGAACGTATTGAGTTGAACTGACGCCTGAGCAATGTGTAACGCAACCGCCTGCTCGCCCTTCGTGTCTCCTTGCATCCGATGCGAGGAGAACGCCGGCTCAACACCGACGAACGAGCAGTTGCGGCGGTCCTGTTTTCGAGCGCTCCTGTTCGAGACCGCTGGCAGTTAAGCCACTTCGACATTCCTCAAATCGGCTGCATGCGCCGCATGTCGGATAGCTGGCCACCCTCGACTTAGGCATCGCCCTTCTGGCGGAGGAAATCGTCGCCGAGGATTTGGCCGATGGCCGTCTGCGTCACTGCCGCCGCTCTGTCTTCGCCACCATCGAAACGCGCCCGCTTCCGGCAACGACGCAACGCTTCATCGAATTTCTGGGTGACTGCTTGGAGCCGACTTAGGCGAGAAATCAACGTCCGCCTTGAGCGTACCTTTTTGTCATTCGGTACTTGGGTCCGGATGTCCGCAACGGGTCGCAGCATGCCGTCCCCGAGGTGCCCATCTAACCACCGTTGTTTGGCGGCGGCCATATCCCCGTCGTGTGAACGTTGCCATGACGCTTAAACTAATAGGGATTATGCGCGAAATCAAAGTGCTACAGCGTCCTTTGCGCGCCCCAGAGGACGCGCGGCGCTGTCGTGAATGTCTCAGTTTGATCGATCCCGGAGATTCGAACGAAATCTGCCGGGCGATAGCAATTTTGCGCCAAGACTGTCGTTATCACGCGAACTGCTTCCCTTCCAAAGTTGCACATTCCTTGGCATGTTCCCAAGCCGTGCCGTTTTTGACATCATGGCCCGGATGCGGAATGGTAAAAGGCAGAAAGCCAACAATGGGAGTTTCGTGATGACAATCTACAGGAGTAATGGCGATCGCGTTCCGGATCACATCCATGCAATGGCCGAAGAAGCCAAGGCCGGACGTGTCGATCGCCGCGAGTTTCTGGCTCTGGCCAGCGTCTTCGGCGCGTCCACGGCGATGGCCTATGGAATGCTCGGCCTCGCCGACCCGACGCCGGCGAGAGCGCAGGACGTACAGGGCAAGAAGGGCGGCATATTGAAGGTCGCCATGTGGATCAAGGATCCGAAGGATCCGCGCAAGGCCGACTGGTCGGAAATCGCCAATGCCGAGCGCCAGGCACTCGAGCCGTTGGTCAAGTACACAAACGAATTCACGTTCCGCCCCTACCTGCTCGAGAGTTGGGACGTTAACGACGACGCCACCGAATACACGCTGCATGTGCGCAAGGGCGTCACCTGGAACAACGGCGATCCGTTCACCGCGGATGACGTCATCTTCAACTTCAAGCGTTGGGCCGACAAGAAAGCCGAAGGCAATTCCATGCCCGGTCGTCTCGGCTCGCTGGTCAAGGACGACAAGCTGGATGAGAGCGCAGTCACCAAGGTCGATGAACACACGGTCAAGCTAAAGCTCAGCACGCCTGATATCGCGCTCATTCCCAACGTGTGCGACTATCCCGGCCTCATCGTCCACAAGACCTTCGACGAAAAGGGCGGCGATTTCAAAGCCTGCCCGATCGGCACCGGCCCGTTCGAGCTCGTCTCCTACGATGTCGGCCAGAAAGTCGTCTACAAGCGCCGCGAAGACAACAAGTGGTGGGACGGCGAGGTCTTCCTCGACGGCATTGAGTTCATCGACTACGGCACCGATCCCGCGGCTACGGTCAGCGCCTTCGAATCGGGAGAGGTCCATACCAATTTCGAGACGTCAGCCGACTACGTGTCGATCCTCGACGGTGTCGACCTGGTCAAGTACGAGGTGGTCACCGCAGCGACCATCGTCTGCCGCACCAATGTGGCCAACAAGCCTTATGACGATCAGAAGGTCCGCAACGCGCTGCAGCTAGCAGTCGACAACGCCGTCGTGCTGCAGCTTGGCATGGCCAATGCCGGTACTGTCGCCGAAAACCACCATGTCTCGCCGATCCATCCGGAATATTACGAACTGCCGAAGATTGCCCGCGATCCGGCCAAGGCGAAGGCGCTGATGGAGGAAGCCGGTCAGGCCGATTTCGAGCACGAGCTGATCACGGTCGACGAAGACTGGCACAAGAATACCGGCGATGCGATCGCCGCGCAGATGCGCGACGCCGGCATCAAGGTGAAGCGCACGGTGCTGCCGGGTTCGACGTTCTGGAACGACTGGACGAAGTATCCGCTGTCGATGACCAACTGGAACATGCGGCCGCTCGGCGTCCAGGTTCTGGCGATCGGCTACCGCACCGGAGAAGCCTGGAACGAAACCGCCTGGTCGAATCCCGAATGGGATGCCAAGCTCAACGCCGCGCTTGCGGTCGCCGACGCCGCCAAGCGCAAGGAGATGATGAAGGACATCGAGCAGATCCTGCAGGATTCCGGCATCATCATCCAGCCCTACTGGCGCAAGCTCTACAGTCACTCGGTGGCTGCCGTTAAGAACTACGCCATGCACCCAACCTTCGAGCGCGATTACGGCAAGGTCTGGCTCGACGAGGCCTGATCGGATCGATCGTGGAAGGGGCGGTTCGCCCCTTCCACCCACGCCATGCATGGTTCCAGAACCGAAGTAGGCGCAGCAAGAAAGGCGCGGACTCTTCGGATAGGGGCGTGCAATAACAGGGTTGATCGCATTCTGAGGGTCCGTTTGACAGCCAACTCTGCCGCTAGCGGCTGAAGTGGCGCCAAGCCGGCCTCAACCCCAACCAGACCGGCAGGGGGACCGCCATGCTTTCTTTCATCCTTCGACGCCTCGGCACCATGGCATTGACGATGCTGTGCCTGACGTTGGTCGTCTTCTTCCTGATCAATCTCGACCCCAATCTGAAAAAACTGGCGATCAGCCAGACCGAAATGCACACCTCGGCCGAGCAGCTCGAAAGCTGGCTGGTCAACCATGGCTATCGCCAGAATTTCTTCTCCCGCTATGGCCAATGGCTGGGTATCGTGCCCAAACAGCCGGTCACAGACCCGGCAACGGGCAAACCCGCGCGACGTTTTTCCTTCTGCAACGATCCTGTCGAGCCAACGTTCTCCGGCGTGCTACAGGGTGATTTCGGCTGCTCGACGAAGTTCAAAACGACGGTCGCGTCGAAGCTTTTCCCGGCGCTCGGCGCCACCGGTATCCTGATGTTCTGGGTGCTTGTGGTGATGGTGCCGATCTCGCTTCTGATCGGCATCCTCGCCGGCATGCGCGAAGGCTCGCGAACCGATCGAACGTTGTCCGTCGCCTCGATCGCCTCGACGGCGACGCCCGAATATGTCTCGGGCGTCATTTTCACCGTCATTTTCGCCTCATGGCTCGGCCTGCTGAACGGTTCGGCGGCTTCGGCCAGCCGGGGCATCACCTTCTACAATTTCACTTTGCCTGTGATGACGCTGGCGATCTACGGCATCGGCTACATCGCCCGCATGACCCGCGCCTCGATGGTCGAGGTGATGACGCAGCAATATATCCGCACCGCGCGGTTGAAGGGCCTCTCCTTCGGCAGCGTCGTGGTCAAGCATGCGCTGCGCAACGCGCTAATCGCGCCGTTCACAGTCATCATGCTGCAATTTCCCTGGCTGCTCACCGGCGTCGTCATCGTCGAGGTGATGTTCCGCTACCAGGGGTTTGGCTACACGCTGGTCGAGGCGGCCGGCAACAACGACATCGATCTTTTGCTTGGCTGCTCCCTGGTCTCGGTGTTCATCGTCCTGATCACGCAGCTCATTTCCGACGTCGGTTACGCGTTTCTCAATCCGCGTATCAGAGTTCAATAGGGGATCGGGCGGATGCAGCTTGAATATATCGGCGCCTTCGATGTGGTGCTTGGCGTGCTTGCGCGTTTCTGGCCGGTCTGGATCGCTCTCGTCCTGGTGATGGGGGCGAGCTTCGCCTACAAGAAGAGGCTTGGCCTCTACGGTCAGCTGTTCGACAGCAGCGTCGGCATCGTCGGCGTCGGCATCTGCCTGTTCTGGCTGTTCACGGCGATTTTCGCGTCGACCATCTCGCCCTTCAATCCGCTTGTCCAGATCCCGATCATGAAGGATGCACTGCCGGGCGCGATCGAGCCGCAATCGGGACTTGTCTACCTGTTCGGCGGCGACAAGCTTGCCCGCGACGTGTTCAGCCGCATGGTCTATGGCAGCCAGATCGTGCTGATCATTGCGCCGGCGGCGACCGGTTTCGCGCTGATGGTCGGCATCACGCTTGGCCTGCCGGCCGGCTATTATGGCGGCAGGATCGATACGGTGCTGTCATTCCTCGCCAACCTGGTGCTCGCCTTCCCGGTGATTCTCCTGTTCTACCTCTTGGTGACGCCGGGCATCATGGAGACGCCGATCCCCTATGCGATGGCCGGGCTGTTCTTCCTGTTCCCGATCATCTTCTTCAGCGTGCTGTTCTGGACGCGCTACAAGAAGCGGCCGGACCGCCTTTACATCCTCCTGGGACTGACCCTTGTCATTGGCGGCTGGGTCTATGCCGGCCTGGTCTTCGATGCCGACCCGTTCAGGATCATCCATATCGATCCCAACCAGCTCAACATCTTCGTGGCGGTGGTGTTCGCCTCCAGCCCTGGCGTGTTCCGCATCGTGCGCGGCCTTGTCATGGACATCAAGACGCGCGACTATGTGGCGGCGGCGCAGACGCGCGGTGAATCGCCCTGGTATATCATGCTGTGGGAGATACTTCCCAATGCACGCGGGCCGCTGATCGTCGATGCCTGCCTGCGTATCGGCTACACCACGATCCTGCTCGGCACGCTCGGCTATTTCGGCCTGGGGCTGGCGCCTGAGAGCCCGGACTGGGGCACCGCGATCAAGGACGCCAGCCGGCTGCTGCGCTCCTTCATCCATCCGGCGCTGCCGCCGACGATCGCGCTGATGTCGTTCGTGCTGGGCCTTAATCTCTTGGCCGACTCGCTGCGTGAACAATCGATGAAAGATTGATGGACGGGTTCTCGACCCGATATGCTTGAAAGAACAAGGATTGGAGCGACCCATGAATGAGGCAGTTCGAAATCCCGCCGAGCCGATCATCGAGATCGAGAACCTGTCGATCTCCTTCTTCACCCGCAAGGGTGAAATACCGGCCGTTATGGACTTCTCTTGCACGGTCATGCCTGGCGAAGCGATGGGCATCGTCGGCGAATCCGGCTGCGGCAAGTCGACCGTGTCGCTCGGCATCATGCGCGACCTCTCCAACATCGGAAAGATTGTCGGCGGCCGGATAAAGTTCCAGGGCAAGGACATGGGCGAGCTGTCCGACGAGGAACTGCGCGCCATCCGCGGCAACAAGATCGCGATGATCTACCAGGAGCCGATGGCCAGCCTGAACCCGGCGATGAAGGTCGGCCAGCAACTGATGGAAGTGCCGCTGATCCACGACAAGGTGTCGAAGGAAGAGGCTTATAGACGCGCGCTGGAAATGGTGCGCGCGGTCAGGCTGCCCGATCCAGAGCGCATGATGCGCTCCTTTCCGCACCAGCTTTCCGGTGGCCAGCAACAGCGTATCGTCATCGCCATGGCGCTGCTGTCGAAGCCGGCGCTGCTCCTGCTCGACGAGCCGACGACGGCGCTCGACGTGACGGTGGAAGCCGGCATCGTCGACCTGGTCAAGGGGCTTGGCGAGAAGTTCGGCACCTCGATGATCTTCGTGTCGCATAATCTCGGCCTGATCCTGGAAACCTGCGACCGCATCACGGTGATGTATTCGGGCGAAGCGGTGGAGACCGGCAAGATCAAGGACGTCTTCGACCGGATGCGCCATCCCTACACCCAAGGCCTGTTCCGCTCGATCCCGCTGCCCGGCGCCGACAAGAATTCGCGGCCTCTGATCTCCATCCCGGGGCAATTGCCGCTGCCGCACGAGCGGCCGAAGGGCTGCAATTTCGGCCCCCGCTGCCACCATTTCGTCGAGGGCGTCTGCAACGCCGCCGAAATCCCGATGATCGCGGTCGACGGCCATGAAGGCCATTTTTCGCGCTGCGTGCGCTTCAACGAGATCGACTGGGAGGCGCTGCCGCCCGGCGCCAAGAAGGTCAACGAGCGCGTCGAGCCCGGCGCGCCGGTGCTCAAGATCGAGGACCTCAAAAAGTACTACAAGGTCGGCGGCAGCGAAGTGTTCGGCTCAAGCGAAGGCCGCGTCGTCAAGGCCAACGAGACGATCTCCTTCATGGCGCGCGAATCCGAGACCGTCGCCATTGTCGGCGAGTCCGGTTGTGGGAAGTCGACGCTGGCCAAGGTGCTGCTCGGGCTGGAGACGGCAAGCTCGGGCAGCGTGACGCTCGGCAACCAACAGATCCAGTCGACCGGCGTCGAGAAGCGCAGTGTCGAGACGGTGTCGTCGATCCAGATGGTGTTCCAGAATCCGTTCGACACGCTCAATCCCAGCCATACGGTCGGTTCGCAGATCATCCGCACGCTGGAAAAGTTCAATGTCGGCAACACGGTCGCCGATCGCCGTCAGCGCATGCTGGAGCTTCTCGACCTGGTGAAGCTGCCGCGAGCATTCGAGACCCGCAAGCCGCGCCAGCTTTCCGGCGGCCAGAAACAGCGCATTGGCGTGGCGCGGGCCTTTGCCGGCGACGCCAAGGTGGTGGTGGCCGACGAGCCGGTCTCGGCGCTCGACGTGTCGGTGCAGGCGGCGGTGACTGAGCTCCTGATGGACATCCAGCGCAAGAACAAGACGACGATGCTGTTCATCAGCCACGACCTGTCGGTGGTGCGCTACATCGCCGATCGTGTAGTCGTCATGTATCTCGGCTATATCGTCGAGCAGGGCACGACCGACCAGATCTTTTCGCCGCCCTATCACCCCTATACCGAGGCGCTGCTCTCGGCGATCCCGATCGCCGACACCAGCGTGATCAAGAAGCACATCGTGCTGGAGGGCGACATCCCATCGGCGATGAACCCGCCAACCGGCTGTCCGTTCCAGACGCGCTGCGGCTACAAGAAGCTGGTGCCGGACAATCTTTGCGAGACGCAGGTGCCGCCGGTGAAGAATCTCGGCGACGGTCATATGAGCCTGTGCTGGCTTGCCGACGACGTGCTGGCGAAAATGGAGCCGGTGATCAAATTCGACAAGGAGCATGCCGCCCATGAGGGGTTGCCGGACGACGCGCCGCAAGGCATCGGTCCTGGCTTTGCCGGCGCTCCGCCCAAGCGTCCGCGCGGAAAAAGGCCGAAGCTGACGGATGGCTAGATCCTTCGCTTCATCAACGCGCGCATTGGCGTAGCTGCGCGGCATAATCCCGAGCCATCTTCTCGGTGGCTCGCGCATAGCGCTGCACGCCGGCATCGCCGCGATTCCCGCGGCCATAGGCCGTCCAGCCGAGATAATAGGCCAGGTAGAGGTTGTAGGTGTCGTTGCGGGCGACGCCGAGCGTGTCTGATGTCTTGGAATGATACCAGCCGACGAAATCGACGGCATCGGCAAAGCTGGTGCGGCGCGCCGCCCAGCTGCCGGTCTCGCTTTGATACTGCGCCCAGGTGCCGTCGAGCGCCTGCGAGAAGCCGGTGGCGCTGGAGACACGTTTCCAGGGAATGAAGCCGAGAAGCTTGGTGCGCGGCGGCCTGGCGTTGCTCTTGAAACCGGATTCGTTCCGCACCGTCGCCATCAGCACGGGAACCGGCACGCCGTGCTTCTGTTCGGCGCGTTCGGCCGCCGCCTGCCAGTTGTCGAACCAACCGTCATTCTGCTCGAACACGGCGCAGACATCGTTGATATGGCGTGGCGGCGTCGCGCAGGCCGACAGCGCCAGCAACACGGTAACAGCTATAATTTTACTAAAACTCGATCTTCCCATTGCAAGAGGATTAGGCCGAAAACATAAAAGGAATCTTGCTGCGTTCCTTAACGGCCCATCGGCCGCTTTGGTCGCGGCAGAGGGAGGATAGATATTCCGACGTTTTATGTCGCTTTTGTCGGCGTGAAATTCCCGATATGCCGCCTTGGCTAAAATCACGCCCGCGGGTGGCGGATTTCTGACAGCCCGATCCTCGTGCCGGCGCTTTGATGCCCCGCATGAACGAACCGAGACGCAAGCGCGGCGCCGAGCGAACCAGCAACAGGGGACCGGCCGCCATTCCGCAACTGCCGTTGCGCCGCGTGACAAATCCCTATCCGCCAATGGCGATGCTCTCGGCCGAACAGATCGAGGCGATCCACCAGGCGTCGATGCACATTTTGGAGAATTTCGGCATCGAGGTGATGAGCCCGCGGGCGCTCTTGCTGTTCGAGAATGCCGGAGCCAAGGTCGATCACGCGTCGATGACTGTCCGCATCGACCGCGGCATGATTGATGAGGCACTGAAGACGACGCAGTCGAGCTACACGCTGACGCCGCGCAACCCGGCCCATGCCGTCCATCTCGGCGGCAACACCATCAACTTCACCCTGGTTGCCGGGCCGCCCAATGTGCATGACATGGAACGCGGCCGCCGCGCCGGAAACCTGCGCGACTATTGCGATCTCACCCGGCTGGCGCAGCATTTCAACTGCATCCACATGCTGGGCAACCAGGTCTGCGCCCCGGTGGAACTGCCGGCCAATTCACGCCATCTCGACACCTATTTCGCCAATCTGACGCTGGCCGACAAAAGTTTTCACGTCTCGGCGATCGGCCGCGGCAGGGCGCTCGACGGCATCGAAATGATGGCAATCGCGCGCGGATTGACGCTTGATGAGATGCGCGACGATCCCGGCATCACCACCATCATTTCGGTCAACTCGCCGCGCCGCTTCGACGAGATGATGGCCGAAGGGCTGATGACCATGGCCGAATTCGGCCAATCGGTCGCGGTGACGCCGTTCACGCTGATGGGGGCGATGAGCCCGGTGACGCTTGCCGGCGCGCTCGCCCAACAGAACGCCGAGGCGCTGTTCGGCGTGCTCTTGACGCAGCTTGTCCGCCCTGGCGCCCCGGTCATGTATGGCGCCTTCACCTCCAATGTCGACATGAAGTCCGGTGCACCGGCGTTCGGCACGCCGGAGAACACCAAAGCCAACATCGCCTCCGGGCAGCTGGCGCGGCGCTATGGACTGCCCTACCGGACGACGCCGGGCTCGGCCTCCAACGCCGCCGACGCGCAAGGCGCCTATGAGACGCTGATGGCCCTGTGGGGCGCGGTGCTCGGCCACGGCAATCTCGTCTACCACGCCGCCGGCTGGCAGGAGGGCGGGCTGACCGCGTCGTTCGAAAAGTTCATCATCGACGTCGAAATGATCCAGCACATGATGGAGTTTTTGCGCCCGATCGAAGTCAACGAGGCCGAACTCGCCGTCGAGGCATTGGGGGCGGTGCCGACCGGCGGCCATTTCTTCGGCGAGCCGCACACGCTGGAGCGCTACGCCACCGCCTTCTATCAGCCGATGCTCTCCAATTGGCAGAATTACGAGGCCTGGCAGGAGGCCGGCGGGCTCGACGCCACCGCGCGGGCGACGCGGCTGTGGAAGAAAGCGCTGGAAGATCATGTCGAGCCGGCGATGGATATTTCCGTGCGCGAGGCGCTGGAGGCGTATGTGGCAAAGCGCAAGGAAGCGATCGGGCAGGGCGAGCCGTGATGTTGTGTCGTGCGTCCTCGAGAACCCCCTCTGGCCTGCCGGCCAGAGGGGGTGATTTAGCTCCTTCCATCCCGATTCACCTCACCCGTCCAACCCACTGAAATAAACGAGAAAATCCATGAAATCGCATGCAAAGGTCGTGGTCATTGGCGGAGGCGTCGTCGGCTGTTCCGTGCTGTTCCATCTCGCCCGTCACGGCTGGACCGACATTTTGCTTCTGGAGCGTGACGAGCTGACCTCCGGCTCGACCTGGCATGCGGCCGGCGGCATGCATACGATCAATGGCGATCCCAACGTCGCCAAGCTGCAGAAATACACGATCTCGCTCTATAAGGAGATCGAGGAGCTGTCCGGCCAGGCGACCGGCGTGCATCTGACCGGCGGCGTGCTTTTGGCGGCGACCGAGGCGCGGCTCGACTGGCTGCGCGGCGTCGTCGCCAAGGGCCGCTATCTCGGCATCGATCTGGAGGAGATTTCGCCTGATGAGGCGGCCGAACTGATGCCGCTGCTCGATCCGAAGCAGTTCGTCGGCGCCGTCCGCAACAAGGAGGACGGTCATCTCGATCCATCGGGCGTCACCCATGCCTATGCCAAGGCCGCGAGAAAACTTGGCGCGGAGGTTGAGCGCTTCACCAAGGTCGAGGGCATCGTGCGCCGCCCCGACGGGCTGTGGCGCGTCATCACCAACAAGGGCGACGTGGTGGCCGAGCATGTCGTCAACGCCGGCGGTCTATGGGCGCGCGAGGTCGGCCGCATGATCGGGCTGGAACTGCCGGTGCTGGCCATGGAGCACATGTACCTGATCACCGAGGACATGCCGGAAGTCGCCGCCTGGAACCAGAAGACCGGCACGGAGATCATCCACGCGGTCGACTTCGACGGCGAGCTGTATCTGCGCCAGGAGCGCGGCGGCATGCTGATGGGTACCTATGAGAAGGCCAATAAGACATGGTCCGAATTTTCCACGCCGTGGAATTTCGGCCACGAACTGCTGGAGCCCGACATCGACCGCATCGCGCCGTCGCTGGAAGTCGGCTTCAGGCATTTCCCGGCCTTCCAGAACACCGGCATCAAGCAGATCATCAACGGTCCCTTCACCTTCGCGCCGGACGGCAACCCGCTGGTCGGACCGGTGCGCGGCCTGCCGGGTTTCTGGGTCGCCTGCGGCGTCATGGCGGGTTTCTCACAGGGCGGCGGCGTCGGCCTGGCGCTGGCGAACTGGATGATCGAGGGCGATCCGGGCGCCGACATCTGGGCGATGGATGTCTCGCGCTACGGCGACTGGGCGACGATGGCCTACACCAACGCCAAGGTGCGAGAGAATTATTCGCGGCGTTTTTCCATCCGCTTCCCCAATGAGGAGCTGCCTGCCGGGCGGCCGCTCAAGACCACGCCGGTCTATGACCTTTTGTCGGCCAAGGGCGCGCAATGGGGCGTGGCCTATGGGCTGGAAGTGCCGCTGTGGTATGCGCCCGAGGGCGTCAAGGACGAGTTCTCGTGGCGGCGCTCGAGCGATTTCCAGCATGTCGCAAAAGAGGTGAAGACGGTGCGGACACGTGTCGGCCTGTCGGAAATCTCGTCATTCGCCAAATACAGGGTGACGGGCGAGGGCGCGGCGGACTGGCTCGACCGCCTGCTTGCCTGCAAGCTGCCAAAACCCGGCCGCATGACGCTGGCGCCGATGCTGAAGGAAGACGGCAGGCTGATCGGCGACTTTTCGCTGGCCAATCTCGGCAGTCCCAATTCCAACGGGGAGGACTGGTTCCTCGCCGGCTCCGGCATTGCCGAGCAGTATCACATGCGCTGGTTCGAGGCGCATCTGCCGCAAGATGGCTCGGTCCGTATCGAGGCGCTGGGGGCGAAGCTGACGGGCCTGTCGATCGCAGGACCCAAGGCGCGGGACGTGTTGGCCAGAGTTACGCGGGCGGATGTGTCGAATGCGGCGTTTCCGTTCATGGCTACGGCCAAGATGGATGTCGGCATGGCGCCGTGCCTGGTCGGCCGCGTCAGCTACACCGGCGATCTCGGCTACGAGATCTGGGTGGCACCGGAGTATCAGCGTGCCGCGTACCAGACCTTGATGGCGGCGGGCGAAGAATTCGGCATCGGCCTGTTCGGCTCACGCGCGCTCAACGCGCTGCGGCTTGAGAAGAACTACGGCTCGTGGGCGCGCGAATACCGGCCGATCTACGGGCCGCTCGAAGCCGGCCTCGACCGTTTCGTCGCCTATGGCAAGGAGGCCGATTTCATCGGCAAGGAGGCTGCAGTGGCTGAGCGCCAGCAAGGCGGCAAGCTACGGCTGCGCGCCTTTGTCGTCGATGCGGCGGACGCCGACGTCATCGGCGACGAGCCGATCTGGTTCGACGGCACCGTGCGCGGCTGGGTCACGTCAGGCGGCTACGCGCACCATTCGGAGACGTCTGTGGCCATGGGCTATGTCCCGAAGGAAATCGCCGACGAGGCCGACGGTTTCCAGATTGAGCTGTTGGGCAAGTGCTTTCCCGCGCGCGTGCAGTCGACACCGCTGTTCGACGCGAATCTCGAGCGGATGCGGGGGTAAAGGCGCCGCTGGTGGCGGCTCAAGCGCTGCGGCGGTTGTCCAGCGCCAAGGCGCCGGGACCGGCGAACACAAGATAGAGGAAGATGAAGCAGAAGGAGATTGCCGCATCGCCGCCATTGTTGACCGGGAAGAAGTCATGCGGCATGTGGGCCATGAAATAGGCGATCGCCATCTGGCCGCTGAGAAGGAACGCGACCGGCTTGGTGAACAGCCCCAAACCAGCAGGATGCCGCCGACGAATTCGAGGACGCCCGCGGTGAGCGATAGCCCACTCAGGGCGCCGGCAGAATCGCTGACGGGAAAATTGAACAGTTTCTGGGTGCCGTGCTCCATAAACTGCAGCGCCGTCATGATGCGCAATGCCGCGAGAGCCTGCGGCTGGTATCTGGCGAGACCGTCAAAAAACTTCATCAAAAGCTCCATTCCACTCGTCGGGATCGGCCATAAATTATGGCCAGGCCATGGACCACTCAATTGCCATGGCCTGCCATCAACAATCGGTGGTTGGAAATGGTTTACCTCATTTATTTTTTCTCTCTATGGTTGCATTAGTATCTCTGTGGTTGTATTGATGTGTAGCTTCAAACCATGCGGGTTACCTTTGCCATGAAAAAAGTCGTCGTCAGCCTATTCGCAATCCTTGCAGGCACGAGCGTCGCCATAGCCGACGACGCCAGCTGTGCTGCTTTCAAATGGCCGGTGACGCGCGAGCAGGCCCTGTTTGCGGCAGCGCCCGCCGCGCAGTCCGGGGCTGACCTTTCGGTCGGCGAGGCTGCAGATGTGGCGTTGGCGCCGGTCGACACGATCAGCTTCACAATTCCGCCGGAACGCGCGCCGGCAGCCGGTACATTCGGCGCGACGGCAAGCGTGGCCGTGCCCCCTGAGGGAGAGCTCCAGATCAGCCTGTCTGATGAGGCCTGGGTCGATGTCGTTCAGGACGGCAGAGCCGTGAAGTCGGCGGCTTTCAGTCGTATGAAGACCTGTCCGGGGATTCGCAAGAGTGTGCGCTTCAAGCTGGCCGCCGGTCCGGCCACCGTGCAGTTCAGCGGCGCGAAAAAAGATACCCTCAAGGTCGCGGTGCTGACGCCGGAGTAATTCTCGAGGGGCCGGAAGGACAGGGCTCCTCCTTGTCCTGCCGGACATCTCCCCCAATCGGGGGAGATCGGCCACTGCTGCCGACGTTGTTACCGCACCGGCGCCGTTAGCGCGAAATGGGCGCCTTGCGGGTCCGTGCACATTACGATCCAGCTTCCACCCGGAACCTCCATCGGGCCCACCAGGATCTGACCGCCATTGTCGGTCACGCGCTTGGCCGCCGCGTCGATGCTAGGTACATTGAAATAGAACTGCCAGACCGGCACGGGGATCTGCTCGGGCTTGTTCATCATGCCGCCAATAGGTTCGCCGCCGGCGGTAAAGAGCTGGTAGATGCCCATCGGCCCCATATCCATGGCATCGCCCGTTTCCCAGCCGAACTGGTCGGAGTAGAAATCGAGGGCCGCCTTCCAGTCTGATGTATAGAGCTCATGCCAGCCGATACTGCCAGGAGTGGTGGCCGGCAGGGCAGGCTGGTCCGGACCGTCGGGCTGCAGGAAATTGAACACCGCGCCTTGCGGATCGGCGACGACGGCAAAACGACCGACACCGGGGATGTCGTCGGGTTCGCGGTGAACAGTGCCGCCCGCCGCCTTCAACGACTTCGTCGCGGCGTCGACATCCCTGGTATGGATGTAGCCGACCCAGGCCGGCGGCATGCCCGTCTTGCGTACTTCTTCTGGCTGCGCCATCAGCCCGGCAACGCCGCGCTCGCCGACATTCATGACAATGTAACGAGGCATGCCTGGCGCCCCGTCGAAAACCTGCGCTTTCCAGCCGACCACATTCGTGTAGAAGGCCTCGGCAGCGTCGAGATCGGTGGTCATTAGCTCGTACCAGAAGAAGGGCATGGGGGATTCTGGCATCGTCGTGCTCCTTGCGTTTCTGTCGTTGATCGTGTGCGATCCATCCTAGGACGATCTTCGCGACGTGAATCCGACACCTGGGTCAAGAATCGACCGAGGCAAGGCACCGCCGTTCAAGTCTTGCGTACTTCGCGGTTTTCGCCTTTCCTTTAGTCAACGAGGGGTGTTGGTCCATGCGCCGGATGTCGCTCACTTCAGAGCTTGTCGCGCTATGCCATCGGAGGAGGCCGATCCCGGTCCCGATGGAAGCTGGACGCAACTGAACGATGAGGATTTCCAGACCCTCGCGTCGCGGCTATCGAGCGAAGCAGGCGCGGGCCCCTTGTGGGTGTTCGCCTATGGCTCGCTGATCTGGAAGCCGGCTTTCGAGTCCGTCGAACGACAGCGCGCTACCGCTTTCGGCTGGCACCGGTCCTTCTGTCTCGACATTGCCCGCTGGCGCGGCAGCGCTGCGCAGCCGGGACTGATGATGGCGCTAGAACGAGGTGGCCGATGCGATGGTGTGATCTACCGCTTGCCGGAGGGGGAAAAGCCGCTGCAGATCGAAAAACTGTTGCGGCGCGAGATCGACGATCACGAGAGTGTCGGCTCGGTCAGGTGGCTTCCGGTGCGTACGGCTCAAGGCACGCTCAGCGCGCTGGGCTTCTGGGTCGGCGTAACCGGCAGGGGCACCTCGCTCAATCAGCCCTTGGAAAATGTGGCGCGGGTGCTGGCCAGGGCATGCGGGCATGTCGGGTCCGGCGCCGAATACCTCTACAACACCGTGAGTCACCTGGAAGAATTCGGCATTCGTGACCGCAATTTGTGGCGGCTGCAGGAACTGGTCGCGGACGAGATCAGGTCGATCCATGGCAGCACCCCCCGGAATGGGCCTGCTCTCCACACAGTGATCGCGCGTGAAATCTCGATAACATGAGTTTATTTATCATATTTTATTGTGGGTTTTCAGCGGCTTGCGTCGAAAATTGACCAATTGATAAAAAAACAAAACGTGTTAGCCTTCCTCAACACTCAAGAATGGGGAGCGGAATGGCGACTGGTCATTTCAAGCAGGGCATTGCCGGCGGCCGGCTTTCGCCCGAACAGTATGCCGATAATTTTTCCGACCTGCATCCGCCGCTCGATCATCACGAGGCGCTGGTCGAGTCCGATCGCTGCTATTTCTGCTACGACGCTCCGTGCATGAACGCATGCCCGACCTCGATCGACATCCCGTTGTTCATCCGCCAGATCTCGACAGGCAATCCGATCGGCTCGGCCAAGACGATTTTCGACCAGAACATGTTGGGCGGCATGTGCGCTCGCGTCTGTCCGACCGAGACGCTGTGCGAAGAGGTCTGCGTGCGCGAAGTGGCGGAAGGCAAGCCGGTGCAGATCGGCCGGCTGCAGCGTTATGCAACCGATGTCGCCATGGCTGAGAATAAGCAGTTTTATGCGCGCGCCGCGCCGACCGGCAAGACGGTCGCCGTGGTCGGCGCCGGACCGGCAGGTCTTGCCGCCGCCCATCGGCTTGCCCGCCATGGTCATGAGGTGACCATCCTCGAAGCCCGTCCGAAAGCCGGCGGTCTCAATGAATACGGCATCGCCGCCTACAAGAGCATCGACAATTTTGCCCAGGCCGAGGTCGATTATGTCCTGTCGATCGGCGGCATCGACGTCCAAAATGGCAAGGCGCTCGGCCGCGACTATCAATTGTCGGACCTGACCAGGAATTATGACGCGGTGTTTCTCGGCATGGGGCTTGGCGGCGTCAATGCGTTGCGCGCCGACGGCGAGGACGCGCAAGGCGTCACCAATGCGGTGGAGTTCATAGCGGAGCTTCGCCAGGCCAGTGACCTTGCCAGCCTGCCGGTCGGCCGGCGCGTCGTCGTCATCGGCGGCGGCATGACGGCGATCGATGCGGCGGTGCAGTCGAAGCTGCTCGGCGCCGAAGAGGTGACGATCTGCTACCGGCGCGGGCAGGAGCACATGAACGCTTCCGAATTCGAGCAGGATCTGGCTGCCGCCAACGGCGTCGTCATCCGTCACTGGCTGCAACCGAAGCGGGTCATTGCCGAAGGCGGCAAGGTCTCGGGCATCGAACTCGAATACACGGCGATGGATGGCGACAAGCTCGTCGGCACCGGCGAGCGGCTGACACTGGTCGCGGACCAGGTGTTCAAGGCGATCGGCCAGAGCTTCGTCCCGGCTGCGCTCAACGGCAGCGGCGCCTTGCTTGCTTTGGAAGCCGGCCGCATCAAAGTCGATGCCGAAGGCCGCACCTCGCTGGCCAATGTCTGGGCCGGCGGCGACTGCATCTTTGGCGGCGACGATCTGACCGTCTCGGCCGTGGCGCAAGGCCGCGACGCGGCCGAATCGATCCACCGGGCACTGACCTCAATCGGGAGGGCATGAGCATGGCAGATATCAGAAACAATTTCGTCGGCATCAAATCGCCGAATCCGTTCTGGCTGGCCTCTGCCCCGCCGACCGACAAGGCTTACAACGTCATCCGCGCCTTCAAGGCGGGCTGGGGCGGCGTGGTGTGGAAGACGCTCGGCGAAGAGGGGCCGCCGGTGGTCAACGTCAACGGTCCGCGCTACGGCGCGATCTGGGGCGCCGACCGCCGCCTGCTCGGCTTGAACAACATCGAGCTGATCACCGACCGCGACCTGCAGGTCAATCTGCGCGAGATCAAGCAGGTCAAGATGGACTGGCCCGACCGCGCCATCGTCGTCTCGCTGATGGTGCCTTGCGAGGAGCATGCGTGGAAGGCGATCCTGCCGGTGGTCGAGGAGACGGGGGCCGACGGCATCGAGCTCAATTTCGGCTGTCCGCACGGCATGTCGGAACGCGGCATGGGCGCCGCCGTCGGCCAGGTGCCGGAATACATCGAAATGGTGGTGCGCTGGTGCAAGGCCAACACCCGCATGCCGGTTATCACCAAGCTGACGCCCAACATCACCGACATACGCAAGCCGGCGCGTGCCGCTCTTGCCGGCGGCACCGACGCGGTGTCGCTGATCAACACCATCAATTCGATCACCGGCGTCAATCTCGATAGTTTCGCGCCGGAGCCGACGATCGACGGCAAGGGTTCGCATGGCGGCTATTGCGGCCCGGCGGTGAAGCCGATCGCCATGAACATGGTGGCCGAGATCGCCCGCGATCCGGAAACGCATGGCCTGCCGATCTCCGGTATCGGCGGCATCACCACGTGGCGCGACGCTGCCGAATTCATGGCGCTTGGCGCCGGCAATGTGCAGGTCTGCACGGCGGCGATGACCTATGGCTTCAAGATCGTGCAGGAGATGATCGCCGGCCTGGAGAACTGGATGGACGAGAAGGGCCATGCCTCGCTCGATGACATCATCGGCCGCGCCACGCCCAATGTCACCGACTGGCAATATCTCAACCTCAATTACGTCGCCAAGGCGCATATCGACCAGGAGGCCTGCATCAAATGCGGCCGCTGCCACATCGCCTGCGAGGACACCTCGCACCAGGCGATCACCGCAATCGTCGATGGCGTCAGGCATTTCGAGGTGATCGAGGCCGAATGCGTCGGCTGCAATCTCTGCGTCAATGTCTGCCCGGTCGAGAACTGCATCACCATGGAGCCGCTGGCGGCTGGCGTGATGGACCAGCGCACCGGCAGACCGGTGTCGCCGGTCTACGCCAACTGGACGACGCATCCAAACAACCCGATGGCCAAGGTGGCGGCGGAGTAGGGCTCGCTTCAGCCGGAGTTCCTCGCCCCACGAAGTGGGGAGAGGTGGCCCGGCGAAGCCGGGACGGAGAGGGGTCTTCGGGGCGACTGGGAATGGCTCCCTGATGGCCTTTTATCCTGCGCCTCATCCTTCACCGTTTCTGTCATCGCAAACGTCATGCCCCTCTCCGTCCCGGCTTCGCCGGGCCACCTCTCCCCGCTCTGCGGGGGCGAGGAACAGAAGTCGCGTGCTGCGTGTCGAAAGCCGCCAGACCTTCGCTCTTCGGCAATCTCTCTTTCGCGGCCATCGCAAACACGCAGAGATTTTTCATTTTCATATTGCGGATAAAAATTATCCACGATAAACTGTATCCATGAATCGGAGATCAGCACGATGAAGCTGGGCGAGGGCGTCGAAGCGGCCATCCACTGCGCCGCGATGCTTGCCGGAATGGAAGGCGCGGCGACCATGCCGGGTGCTGCCATGGCGGAAGCGTTCGGCCTGTCGCCGAGCTATCTCCTCAAGCATCTCAACGCGCTGAAGACGTCGGGCATTCTGGAATCGGTGCCCGGGCCATCGGGCGGTTACCGGCTGGCGCGGCCGGCGGAGCGCATAACGCTGCTCGACATCGTGCAAGCCGTCGAAGGACGTGAACCGGCCTTCCGCTGCGGTGAAATCCGTCAGCGCGGGCCGGTCAGGCTCGATGCCGCGGCCTATGTCAAACCCTGCGGCATCAACGTCGCGATGCTGAAGGCCGAGGGCGCCTATCGCGCGGCTCTTGCCGAAGCCCGTCTTTCCGACATCGTGGCGCAGTATAGGAGCGATGCCGATCCCCGTTCAGTCGCCGCGAACTGCGCCTTTGTCGAACGCCATCAGCGACCGCAGAAATCGATTTCAACCAAGCAAGCGTGAAAGGTGAAGACGATGAAACAGAGGCTGCAATTCTTCGGCGCGGCGCCGGAAATCATGAAAGCGGTATCGGCGCTCAACAAGGCGGTCGACGAATGCGGGCTCGAGGCAAGCCTGTTGCACCTGATCAAGCTGCGGGCGTCGCAGATCAATGGCTGTTCGTATTGCGTCGAGATGCACAGCCGCGAGGCGCGCCATGACGGCGAGACCGAACAGCGGCTTTACCTCGTCTCCGCCTGGAAGGAATCGCCGCTGTTTTCCGAGCGCGAACGCGCTGCCTTCGCCTGGACCGAAACGGTGACGAAGATCGCCGATAACGGTGTTTCGGACGAACTCTATGCGCGGACGCTCGAGCATTTCTCGGAAGAGGAATTGGTAAAGCTGTCTGTCGCGCTTGGCATGATCAACACCTGGAACCGGCTTTGCATCCCGTTCCAGGCCATTCATCCGATGCCGGCGGCGAACGCCGCCTGAGCGGTCGAACCGGCGCGCGGCCTTGCGCCGCGAGCCTTTTTGCTGGGATCAAGAACATGTTGTCGAATTTTGAGAATGAGATTCTTCTTGCCGCCCGTCTGTTGCTTGGCGGCGCGTTCGTCTTTGCCGGCCTGCGCAACGTCCAGAACGCAACCTTCCTTACCAGTTGATGGCGACACGCGGCGTGCCGCAGGCGCGGCTGATGCTGTGGCTGGGGATCGTCCTCCAGATCGTCGCCGGAGTTCTGGTGATATCGGGTGTCTGGACCGCTGCCGCCGCTCTGTGCCTCGTGCTGTTCCTAATTGTCGCCACCCCGATGTTCCACAATTTCTGGGATCATCAGGGGCCCGAGCGCGCGTCCCGTATCAATGGCTTTGTCGGCAATGTGGCGTTGACCGGAGGGTTCCTGGCGTTGGCGGCGCAGCCGCTTTGACGGTTTGGATGGCCGCCTCGTGGAGGCCGCCGCCACGGTCTTTGGCGTCAGCCAGCTTCCGCGCCGCGCGGCCGATGCGGAAGAGCCGCCGACGATCACGGCATGTGAGGGTTTCTCGCTCGTGAACGTTATCTCGAGGTTACGGGGGCTGACTGACGCCCGACGAGGTCGAGGCTCAATGTCCGCAATTGCTGTCTTGCCTTTGCGTCATAGGCCTGTGCATTGGCGCGAGATTCTCTCTGGCCGTCGAAATAGAGGCCGCTCCGCCCTTCGAGCGCGGGCGACGTGGCAAGGTTGAGGATGGCGTCAGCGCCGGTCTCGACCGAACTCCACGGCGTGATGCCTGCCTGCCGGACCATGGTGGTGTTCATGTAGCTTGCGGGATGCAGGCTGTTGACGGTCACATTGGTGCCCTTCAGTTCCTGCGCCAGATCGATGGTGAACATGATTTGCGCCAGCTTGCTCTGGCTGTAAGCGCGAACGCCGTCATAGTTGCGGGTCAGCATGACATCGTCGAAATCGATCGCCTGCTGGCCGGCCGAGGCGACATTGACGATGCGCGCCGGCGCGCTCGCCTTGAGCAGCGGCAGAAGCTCCGATGTGAGCAGGAAGCCGGCGAGATAGTTGACGGCAAAGCGCAGTTCGTAGCCGTCGGCGCTGACCTGTCGTTTGGTGCCTGCGGTGCCAATGCCGGCGTTGTTGATGAGAATGTCGAGCCGGTCAGTCCTGGCGCGCACGGCCTCGGCGAGGCGGCGGACCTCGACCATTGACGAGAGGTCGGCGACGAGAAGCTCGGCCTTGCCACCAGCGGCTTCGATCTCGGCGACCGCCGCCTGGCCCCGTGTCGCATCGCGACCATGCACCAGGAGCCGCGCGCCGCCCGCGCCGAGCCTTTGCGCGACCAAGCGGCCGACGCCGTCGGTCGATCCGGTGATGAGGACGGTCTTGTCTTTCAGTTCCATGCTTGGAGCCTCCGTGTCGTTGCTCTGAGTGGAAGATGGGACGTCCGGCACGCGTCAAACAGGTCAACCTTTATCGATACTGCTAATGACGCCGATGGGTCCCCGACGCATTCAGCCGATGGTGGCCGCAGCGAAGCGGCGTCGCGAAGACCGGGGATCTATGCCGTGACATCAACGAGGAATGCCGCGGAGTAGAATTCTGCCCCTCAGCAGCGCTGTGAGGTCACGGCATGGATCTTGGGGTCTGCGCTGCGTCGCTCCGCTCCTTGCTGCGCCCAGGATGACGAAACGAAGAGCGCTTCGGCCAATCTCCACGATACCCGAGAGTCAGCTTTTTGGCTTCAGCCCGTCGACGAACAATTGCTCGAGAAACCTTGCCGCATCCTCGAAGCGGCCGTCGCCGCCGCGGTTGGGGCCGAGCACGGCGCGGACCTGAACGTCGAAATCGGCATAGTGCTGCGTCGTCGCCCAGATCGAGAAGATCAGGTGCCAGGGGTCGGTGCGGGCGATCTTGCCGGCGCGCATCCAACCCTTGATGATGGCGGCCTTCTCGTCGACCAGAGTCTTCAGCTCGCCTTCAAGCATCGGCATGATGCGCGGCGCGCCCTGCAGGATCTCGTTGGCGAACAGCCGGCTTTCCCTAGGAAAATCGCGCGCCATTTCGAGTTTGCGCCTGATGTAGCTGCGCAATTCGGTTAGGGGATCGCCGATGTCGTCCAGTTCGCGCAACGGCGCCAGCCAGGTGTCCAGAAGCCGCTGCATCAGCGTCTCGTGGATGTCCTCCTTGCGGCGGAAATAGTAGAGCAGATTCGGCTTCGACATGCCGGCGGCTTCAGCGATCTGGTCGATGGTCGAGCCGCGAAAGCCGTTGGTTGAGAAGACCTCGAGCGCCGCCTCCAGGATGAGCTCGCGCTTTTCCTGCTGGATGCGGGTGCGGCGCGGGGCAGGGGTGTCCATGCCTGTCGTCATCCCCGCAGGACATTGCCGCGAGGGTCATCTGGACCAATTCTCTGGACCAGTTTTTCTCCGGCCTGTGGAGCGCGCCTCAGCTGCCGCATTTCCGCTAGTAATCCCTTGACCGCCGACAGGGCGGTGCTAACGTTTGTCCAATCGGTCAAAAATTTGCGTAGCACGAAAACGCAGTAGAGACCAAGTGTCGGGAAGACCAAGCGTTAGCCGCACCGAAACAGGTTACAAGGGGAAGTCTTGGTCATGTCCAACCGGCTGAAAGTCACGCCGAACGATCTCAGCGCATTCTGGATGCCGTTCACGGCGAACCGGCAATTCAAACAGGCGCCTCGCATGATGGTGTCCGCCAAGGACATGCATTACACGACCAGCGACGGGCGCAAGGTTCTCGACGGCACCGCCGGCCTGTGGTGCGTCAATGCCGGCCACTGCCGGCCGAAGATCACCGAGGCGATCCAGCAACAGGCCGCCGAACTCGACTATGCGCCTGCCTTTCAGATGGGCCACCCGATCGTCTTCGAACTGGCGAACCGTTTGGTCGACCTCGCGCCGAAGGGCATGGACCACGTGTTCTTCACCAATTCCGGATCGGAATCGGTGGAGACCGCGCTGAAGATGGCGATCGCCTACCATCGCGCCAAAGGTGAAGGCTCACGCACCCGCCTGATCGGCCGCGAGCGCGGCTATCACGGCGTCAATTTCGGCGGCATCTCGGTCGGCGGTATCGTCACCAATCGCAAGATGTTCGGCACGCTGCTCGGTGGCGTCGACCACATGCCGCACACGCATCTTCCCGAGAAGAATTCGTTCACCAAGGGCGTGCCCGAGCATGGCGCGGAATTGGCCAACGAGCTGGAGCGCATCGTTGCGCTGCATGATGCCTCGACCATCGCGGCCGTCATCGTCGAGCCGGTGGCCGGTTCCACCGGCGTCATCCTGCCGCCGAAGGGCTATCTCGAGAGGCTACGCGAGATTTGCACCAAGCACGGCATCCTGTTGATCTTCGACGAGGTCATCACCGGCTTCGGCCGCCTCGGCACGCCGTTTGCCGCCGACTATTTCGGCGTCACCCCCGATATTATGACGACCGCCAAGGGCGTCTCCAATGGCGTCATCCCGATGGGCGCGGTGTTCGTCAAGAAGGAGATCCACGACGCCTTCATGACCGGCCCCGAGCATATGATCGAGTTCTTCCACGGCTACACCTATTCGGGCAATCCGATCGCCTGTGCGGCTGCGCTCGGCACGCTCGACACCTACAAGGATGAGGGGCTGCTGACCCGCGGCGAGGAACTGGCGCCGTATTGGGAAGACGCGCTGCATTCGCTGAAGGGCGAGCCGAACGTCATCGATATCCGCAACATCGGCCTGATCGGCGCGATCGAGCTGGCACCCATTCCCGGCAGTCCGACCAAGCGTGCCTTCTCGGCCTTCGTCAAGGCGTTCGAGCGCGGCGCCCTGATCCGCACCACCGGCGACATCATCGCGCTGTCGCCGCCGCTGATCATCACCAAGGGCCAGATCAACGAATTGATCGACCATGTGCGTGAAGTGCTGAGGGCGATCGATTGAAGAACTGGGCGCGGATATCCCTCCCCCTCGAGGGGAGGGTGGCCGCGAAGCGGTCGGGTGGGGTCGGTGCGGCAGTGCGCCGACCTGATCTTTTGCCGCGAGGTCTCTGCTGATGCCTCGTTCCCGCGTGAGTTTCGAAATGCGCCAAAAGGCGCGCGCGCTTCGAGTTCACGCGACCAAGGGCGAATCCTTGCTGTGGTATGAACTGCGCGCGCTGAAATCGGCCGGCATCAAGTTTCGTCGCCAGTGCCCGATCGGACGCTATGTCGTCGACTTCGCTTGCCTCGCTGTGAAGCTGGTGGTGGAAGTGGATGGCGACTTGCACGAACAGGAGAGGGGCAAGCGGCACGACGCCGTCCGTGACGCCTATCTGCGATCGCTCGGGTTCGATATCTTTCGCGTCGACGAGCCCGATGTCATAAACAGTGCCTGGCATGTCGCGCAGGTGGTGAAGGAGAAGGTCGTGCGCATGTCAGGCGACCCCACCCGACCGCTTCGCGGCCACCCTCCCCTCGAGGGGGAGGGGGACGCCGCGCAAACGATGAGGTTTTGAATGGCCGCTCCCGGCGAGAATCTGCGAATCAATTCAGACCGTTTGTGGGATTCGATAATGGAGATGGCGAAGATCGGCCCCGGCATTGCCGGCGGCAACAATCGCCAGACATTGACCGACGAGGACGGCGAGGGGCGGCATCTGTTCAGGCGCTGGTGCGAGGCGGCGGGGCTCGAAATGGGCCTCGACGAGATGGGCACGATGTTTGCCCGCCGCGAAGGCGCCGACCCTGATCTGCCGCCGGTCTATGTCGGCAGCCATCTCGACACCCAGCCGACCGGCGGCAAGTATGACGGCGTGCTCGGCGTGCTTGGCGGGTTGGAGATCGTGCGCTCGCTCAACGAGCTCGGCATCAAGACGAAACATCCGATCGTCGTCACAAACTGGACGAACGAAGAAGGCGCGCGTTTCGCGCCGGCCATGATGGCATCCGGCGTCTTCGCCGGCGTCCTCGACCAGGCCGACGTCTATTCGCATGTCGACAAGGACGGCAAGAAATTTGGCGAGGAGCTCGAACGCATCGGCTGGAAGGGCACCGAGAAAGTCGGCGCGCGCCAAATCCACGCCTTCTTCGAGCTGCATATCGAGCAAGGTCCGATCCTCGAGGACGAAGGTATCGACATCGGCGTCGTCACCCATGGCCAGGGACTGAAATGGCTGCAGGTGACGTTGACCGGCAGGGAGGCGCATACCGGCTCGACGCCGATGCCGAAGCGCCGCAACGCCGGGCTCGGCATGGCGCGGGTGATCGAGCTGGTGCACGAGATCGCCATGGACTACCAGCCCGATGCCGTAGGCGCGGTCGGCCACATGGAAGCCTATCCGAACTCGCGCAACATCATCGCCGGACGCACCGTCTTCACCATCGACATCCGCTCGCCGGAAAAGGAGGTGCTCGACGCGATGGACGCGCGCATCCGCGAAGGCATCGACACGATCTGCGAGGCGCTCGATATCAAATATCAAATCGAGCAGGTCGGTCATTTCGATCCGGTCGCTTTCGATGCGGGCTGCGTCAAGGCTGTGCGGGATGCGGCGGAGCGCTTGGGTTATACGCATCGCAACATCGTCTCCGGCGCCGGCCACGACGCCTGCTGGATCAACCGCGTCGCGCCCACCGCAATGGTGATGTGCCCGTGCGTCGATGGGCTGTCGCACAATGAGGCCGAGGAAATCACCAAGGAATGGGCGGCGGCCGGCGCCGACGTGCTGTTCCACGCGGTGGTGGAAACAGCGGTGATTGTGGAGTGAACTAGAAACCAAGATTCCGAATGCCGCTCACCAAGAAGCGCGAGAAAAACAAGGGAACAAAAAATGTCCAAAGTCATCAAGAACGGCACCATCGTCACCGCCGACCGCACCTGGAAGGCCGACGTGCTGTTCAAGCACGGCAAGATCATCGCCATCGGCCCGGACCTGCATGGCGACCACGAGTTCGATGCCACCGGCTGCTATGTGATGCCGGGCGGCATCGATCCGCATACCCATCTCGAAATGCCGTTCATGGGCACCTACTCGGCCGATGATTTCGAGAGCGGCACGCGCGCCGCACTTGCCGGCGGCACGACGATGGTCGTCGATTTTTGTCTGCCGTCGCCGCAGCAGTCGCTGCTCGAGGCCTTGCAGATGTGGGACAACAAGACCTCGAAAGCCTCCTGCGACTATTCCTTCCACATGGCGATCACCTGGTGGGGCAGGCAGGTATTCGACGAGATGGCCACCGTCGTCGACAAGGGCATAACCTCGTTCAAGCACTTCATGGCCTACAAGGGCGCGCTGATGGTCGACGACGACGAGATGTATTCGTCGTTCCAGCGCTGCGCCGACCTCGGCGCGCTGCCGTTGGTTCATGCCGAGAATGGCGATGTGGTGGCCGCGCTTTCGCAGAAGCTTCTGGCTGCCGGCAACAACGGCCCGGAGGGGCATGCCTATTCGCGCCCGCCGGAGGTCGAAGGCGAGGCGACCAACCGCGCCATCATGATCGCCGACATGGCCGGCGTGCCGCTCTATGTCGTGCATGTCTCCTGCGAGCAGGCTCACGAAGCCATTCGGCGGGCGCGGCAGAAAGGCATGCGCGTCTTCGGCGAGCCGCTGATCCAGCATTTGACACTCGACGAGAGCGAATATTTCAACAAGGACTGGGATCATGCGGCGCGCCGCGTGATGAGCCCGCCCTTCCGCAACAAATTGCATCAGGATTCGCTGTGGGCCGGCCTGCAGGCCGGATCGCTGCAAGTGGTGGCGACAGACCATTGCGCCTTCACCACCAGCCAAAAGCGCAACGGCGTCGGCGATTTCACCAAAATCCCGAACGGCACCGGCGGGCTCGAGGACCGCTTGCCGGTGCTGTGGACGACGGGCGTCAACACCGGCCGGCTGACGATGAACGAATTCGTCGCGGTGACCTCGACCAACATCGCCAAGATCCTCAACATGTATCCGAAGAAGGGCGCCATCGTTGAAGGTGCGGACGCCGACATCCTCGTCTGGGACCCGAAGCGCAAGAAGAAGATCACGGCCAAAAAGCAGCAGTCGGTGATCGACTATAACGTCTTCGAAGGTTTTGAGGTGACCGGCCTGCCGCGCTTTGTCTTCTCGCGCGGCGAACTGTCGATCCAGGAAGCTGAGGTCAAGGCGAAGCCCGGCCATGGGGAGTTCGTCGCTCGCGAGCCGAATGCAGCGGTCAACCGGGCGCTGTCGACCTGGAAGGAAATTTCCGCACCGCGCAAGGTGGAACGCACCGGCATTCCGGCGACCGGGGTGTGAGCTTGGCGCGTTCGGCAGCGATCGCCTCACTGGTTGTGGCGAGCATTACCGGCGTACCGGCAGCGGCTGAGGTTCTTGCCGGTTCCTATGGCAATGATGTCGGTTGTGCCGGTGTATGGCTCGGCTATCAGGACAGCGATGCCTATGTCGTGCTGACCGCCGACGGCGTCGAAACCTATGGCAGCGGCTGCCGGTTCGCGCGGCAACTGGTGACGGCGCCTGGTACGCAGTCGTTGAGCTCGACCTGTTTCGCTGAAGGCGAGGAGGGAACGACGACTGAGACCGTCAAGGTCACCAACAAGGGAGCTGACGGTTTCTTCGTGACCATTCCCGGCCTTGAAGAGATAGGGCCGTTGAAATCATGTTCGTGACGGTGCCGATGATGGCCTCTCCGTCGATGCCGACCTCAGGCGACCAGCCCATCCAGTTCCGGCAGCAGGACGACACTTTCCTGTTCGTTGGGATCGGTGCGGGCGATGACCGCCGAGGCCGAACTGTCGCTCAGATTGGCCGGCAGATGCGGCACCCCGGCAGGAATGTAGAAGAGGTCGCCGGCCTTGACCACGATCTGCTGTTCGAGCCGGTCGCCATACCAGGTATGAACCTCGCCGGAGAGCACATAGATCGCCGTTTCATGGCTTTCGTGCATATGCGCCTTGGCGCGGGCACCGGGCGGCATGGTCAGCAGGTGCATGCAGATGCCGGTCGAGCCGACCGTCTCGGCGGCGATACCGGTGAAATAACTCAGTCCCTGCTTGCCTTCATAAGAGCTTTCAGGGCGGATAAGATGACAAGTGGGTTTGGACGACATCTGGGATGCTCTGGGCGTCGATCGAGTGGGAACTCTCAGTCGGATAGGACGGGGCGAGTGGAAAGCAACATCGCGGCAAAATCAACCGGATTCCGCCCGGCGCAGCAGCGGCGCGAAAAGGCAGGCTGCGGCCTATGACGGGAACATCGCCAGCCGTCGTTTCGGCAAGCAAGCTCGGCCTGACCTTCCAGACCAATGACGGCCCAGTGCAGGCGCTGTCGAATGTCGACCTGACCATCGGCAAAGGTGAATTCGTCTCCTTCATCGGGCCGTCCGGCTGCGGCAAGACGACCCTGCTGCGGGTCATCGCCGATCTGGAAAAACCGACATCGGGAAGCATCTCCGTCAACGGCATGACGCCGGAGCAGGCGCGCCAGAGCCGCGCCTACGGCTATGTCTTCCAGGCGGCGGCGCTTTATCCGTGGCGTACGATCGAGCGCAACGTGGCGCTGCCGCTGGAAATCATGGGCCTGTCGAAGACAGAGCAGGCGGCGCGGATCAAGCGCACGCTCGACCTCGTCAACCTGGGCGGCTTCGAGCAGAAATACCCGTGGCAGCTTTCCGGCGGCATGCAGCAGCGCGCCTCGATCGCGCGGGCGCTGGCCTTCGACGCCGATCTCCTGTTGATGGACGAGCCGTTCGGCGCGCTCGACGAGATCGTGCGCGACCATCTCAACCAACAGCTTCTGGAGCTTTGGGAGCGGACCAACAAGACCATCTGCTTCGTCACCCATTCCATTCCCGAGGCGGTCTACCTCTCGACGCGGATCATCGTCATGTCGCCGCGTCCGGGCCGCGTCAGCGACGTCATCGAATCGACGCTGCCCAAGCAGCGGCCGCTCGACATCCGCGAGACGCCGGAGTTCCTGGCGATCGCGGCACGCGTGCGCGACGGGCTCAGGGCAGGACACAGCTATGATGATTGAGGTGAAGCGGCACTGGCTTGCGCCTTCAACGCAGGAGGTGCATCGCCCTAGCGAGGCAGACGCTAACCGTGCTTTCGTCATCCTAGGGCGGAGCCGCCGCGAAGCGGCGTGCGCAGACCCTAGGATCCATTCCGTGACTTCGGCCGAAAGGCCCAAACGGTTCAGAATGTCCGCCACGCAGGCGACGACGGCTGACGTTTTCTTCAGGTCGGGAGCATTGTTCCGCACCGTTGCGGAGCGCGAAAGTTACGGCATGGATCCTAGGGTCTGCGCCGCGTCGCTTCGCTCCTTGCTTCGCCCTAGGATGACGAAGGCGTGGTTGGCCGCTCCCTCTACGCACGCCGCTTTCCGGCTCCGCCCTAGGATGACGAAGAACAGGCATGGCCACATACGCGGCAGCGCTGCCAGCAGAGGGTGGTTGGCGGCGTTGCAGCCGATGTCACCCGGCCTCCGCTTCGCTCCGGCCACCCTCTCCCCGTTGGGGAGAGGAGGGGGACGCCGCTGATGGACTCCTTTCGCGACAAGATCGTTCCGGTGACCTCGATCCTCGTTGGCGTGGTCGTTGTCTGGTATGTTTTCGCCGTCATCCTCAACGCGCCGTTCCAGCGCGATCTCGACCGACGTGCCGGCGAGACGCCGGGGGTTGTGGAATTCATCGGCAAGACGATGTCGCAGCCGAAGCCGACGCTGCCGGCGCCGCATCAGGTGGCTGTGAATTTCTTCGAGAACACGTTTCTGCGCAGCGTCACCAGCAACCGCAGCCTTGTCTACAATGCCTGGGTGACTTTGTCCTCGACGCTGCTCGGCTTTGCCTTCGGCACGGCGCTCGGCATCGTGATTGCCGTCGGTATCGTGCATGTGGCGACGCTCGACCGCAGCCTGATGCCGTGGATCATCGCCTCGCAGACCATTCCGATCCTGGCGGTGGCGCCGATGATCATCGTCGTGCTGGCGGCGATCGGCGTCACCGGGCTGATCCCGAAGGCGCTGATCTCGACCTATCTGTCGTTCTTCCCGGTGGCTGTCGGCATGGTCAAGGGTTTGCGTTCGCCCGAGCTCACCCATCTCGATCTGATGCACACCTACAATGCCAGCCCCTCGCAGACCTTTTGGAAGTTGCGCGTGCCGGCGTCGGTGCCGTTCCTGTTCACCTCGATGAAGGTGGCGGTCGCCGCCAGCCTGGTCGGCGCCATCGTCGGCGAACTGCCGACCGGCGCCGTCGCCGGCATCGGCGCCAAGCTGCTCGCCGGCGCCTATTACAGCCAGACCATCGACATCTGGTCGGCGCTGGTGGCCGGCTCGGTCGTGGCGGCCTTGCTGGTGATGGTGGTCGGCATTGCCGGGCGCATCGTCGATCGCGCCATGGGCGGGAGGCCGGCATGAGCGATCTCCTCAGCCTTTCGTCGATCACGCCCCGCTCGTGGCAAGGGTATGCAGCGCTTGCGCTTCTTGCCGGGGCGATCCTTCTTTGGCCGCTTGTCGATGCGGCGCCCGGTTATGGCGTCGCCATCGCTGCTTTGATTTTCTTGTTGCTGCTTCTGGCAATCGAGGCCGATAATTTCCCACCGGCAATTGGGGTGGTGTTGCTCTTTCTTGGCGCGCATGGCGCGGCGTGGCTGCTGCTCGCCGGCATAACCGGCAACGAAGGCACCGCTCGCGCATCGTTCTATCTGCTGCTTGCCGCGGCATGGCTTCTGGCCTGGCGATGCGTGACAGCCCTGTCCGCGCTTCGCCCGACCTCGCGCTGGGCGGCGACCGCTTTGAGGCTGATCATTCCGGCTATCTTCGGCGCCTGGATCCTGATCATCTGGGAGGCGGTGACGCGCGGCGCGGGCATCCCCTTCATTCTGCTGCCGCCGCCAAGCGCCATCGGCGTGCGCATCGCCAATTCGCTGCCGGTGCTGGCCGCCGACGTGCGGCAGACCATCTTCAAGGCGGTGATCTTCGGCTATGTGGTTGGCAGCGGCGCCGGCTTCCTCGCCGCCATCGCGGCCGACCGCGTGCCGTTCCTGCGGCGCGGGCTTTTGCCGATCGGCAACATGGTGTCGGCGCTGCCGATCATCGGCGTGGCGCCGATCATGGTCATGTGGTTCGGCTTCGACTGGCAGTCGAAGGCCGCCGTCGTCATCATCATGACCTTCTTCCCGATGCTGGTGAATACGGTCGCGGGCCTTGCCGCCTCCGGCCACATGGAGCGCGACCTGATGCGCACCTATGCGTCGAGTTACTGGCAGACGCTGTTCAAGTTGCGGTTGCCGGCGGCAGCCCCCTTCATCTTCAACGCGCTGAAGATCAATTCGACGCTGGCGCTGATCGGCGCCATTGTCGCGGAGTTCTTCGGCACGCCGGTGGTCGGCATGGGATTCAGGATTTCGACCGAAGTCGGGCGAATGAACATCGATATGGTCTGGGCCGAAATCGCAGTTGCAGCACTTGCGGGTTCGGTCTTTTATGGCGTGGTCGCTCTTTTCGAGAGAGCCGTTACGTTTTGGCATCCCTCCGTCCGTGGTGGATAGAGCGGTGGCGGGTTTGGAATCAGGAGCGCATTGAAGGTCCTGATCCTAAGGGTGAACACTTAACTTCAGAGGGTAAAAGCATGAAAAGACTTGTTATTTCGATGCTGGCCGGCGCGATGTCGCTTGCCGCGTTCCAGGCGATGGCCGCGGACAAGGTGACGCTGCAGCTGAAATGGGTCACGCAGGCCCAGTTCGCCGGCTACTACGTCGCCAAGGACAAGGGGTTCTACGAGGCCGAGGGCCTCGACGTCGAGATCAAGCCGGGCGGCCCCGATATCGCGCCGGAGCAGGTGATCGCCGGCGGCGGCGCCGACGTCATCGTTGACTGGATGGGCGGCGCGCTCGCCGCCCGCGAAAAGGGTGTGCCGCTGGTCAATATCGCCCAACCGTTCAAGAAGGCCGGCATGCAGCTGGTCTGCCCGAAGGACGGCCCGGTCAAGACCGAAGCCGACTTCAAGGGCCATACGCTCGGCGTCTGGTTCTTCGGCAACGAATATCCGTTCTACGCCTGGATGAACAAACTCGGCCTGAAGACCGACGGCGGCCCGGACGGCGTCACCGTGCTGAAGCAGAGTTTCGACGTGCAGCCGCTGATCCAGAAGCAGGCGGATTGCATTTCGGTCATGACCTACAACGAATATTGGCAGCTCATCGATGCCGGCTACAAGCCGGAAGAGCTGATCGTGTTCAACTACTCCGCTATGGGCAACGACCTGCTTGAGGACGGGCTCTATGCCCTGGAGGACAAGCTCAAGGATCCGGCCTTCGAGGACAAGATGGTGCGTTTCGTGCGCGCCTCGATGAAGGGCTGGAAATACGCCGTCGACAATTCCGACGAGGCGGCCGGCATCGTCATGGACAATGGCGGCCAGGACGAGAACCACCAAAAGCGCATGATGGGCGAAGTCGCCAAGCTGATCGACAATGCCGACGGCAAGCTCGACCCGGCGACCTACGCGCGCACCGCCAAGGCGCTGCTCGACCAGAAGATCATCACCAAGGAGCCGACCGGCGCCTACACGACCGCCATCACCGACAAGGCGATCAAGTAGGGCAGGGCCATCAATAGGGCGGTCGGGTAGAGGCGATCAACCTGGCCTCTGCAGCCTGCAATTCGGAAAGGGGCGGGCGACCGCCCCTTTTTGCTGGGATGTAAAATAGCCGTTACCGGTGGAAACATCCGCTCGCCACAACCGTTGTTCCAGTGCATCCAGCTTCAGCGGATGTCACCGCCACAACGGAGATTCCCATGCGCATACAATCCTTCTCGCCGAAGCTTTCGGCGCTGGCCGTTTCGGCTTCCGTCCTATGCGCTTCACCGGCCTTGGCCGACATGATGAAGATGAAGGCGACGCTCGATGGCGCTCAGCAGAATCCGCCCATCACTACGGAGGGCAAGGGCACCGCCGCTCTCGTCTTCGACACCGCCACGAAACAGCTCACCTGGAACGTGACGTATTCAGGTCTCAGCGGCCCGGCGACGGCCGGACATATTCACGGTCCGGCGGCAAAGGGTGAAAATGCCGGCGTCGCCGTCCCGTTCAAGGGCGCTCCGAAAAGCCCGTTCAAGGGGGCGGCGATTCTGACCGACGCGCAGGCTGCCGACCTGATGGCCGGCAAATACTACATCAACATCCATACGGCGGCCCACGAGGACGGCGAGATCCGCGGACAGATCGAGAAGGCGGCGACGATGTAGCCAAGTCTTGCGCCAACGGAAAGGGCAGCCCTTCCTATCGAATCACGACCTGTCTCTTATCTGGGTCATCGTGCGGGTTGGCGTGATGGCCTCGGGGTCGAGCCTGATCTCGACAATCGACGGCTTGCCGCTGGCGCGCGCGCGTTCGAAGGCCGGCGCGAAATCGGCCGTCTTCTCGACCGTTTCGCCATGGCCGCCATAGGCGCGGGCCAAAGCCGCAAAGTCGGGATTCCGCAGATCGGTGGCGACGACGCGGCCCGGATACTCGCGCTCCTGATGCATGCGGATGGTGCCGTAGATGCCGTTGTTGACGATGACGACGATGATCGGCAGATCGTATTGCACGGCGGTGGCGAACTCCTGCCCGTTCATCAGGAAGCAGCCGTCGCCGGCAAAGGCTATCACATCGCGCTCGGGGAACAATTCCTTGGCTGCGACCGCTGCCGGCGTGCCGTAGCCCATCGAGCCGGAGGTGGGGGCGGCCTGCGTGGCAAAGCGCCGGGAACGGTGGAAACGGTGCACCCAGGTGGCGTAGTTGCCGGCGCCGTTGGTGAGGATCGCATCGTCGGGCAGCATTTTTTCGAGATAGTTCATGATCGGTCCCATCTGGACGGTGCCAGGACCACTTTCGGGCGGTGTCGACCAGTCGAGATAGGCGGCGTGCAGCTTCGGTGTTTCATCCGCCCAGACCGGCGTGGCGGCTGGCTTGCGCCCGGCGAAGGCTTCGACGAACGCGGAAGGCGAGGCGTTGATCGCCAGCGTCGGCCGATAGACACGGCCGAGCTCGCCGGCATCGGCGTGGACATGGACCAGCGTCTGGTCGGGGTAGGGGCTCTTGAGCAGCGTGTAGTCGGAGGACGGCATCTCGCCCATGCGGCCGCCGATCAGCAGCACGGCGTCGGCCTGCTTGATCGCGGTGGCCAGCTTCGGGTTGATGCCAATGCCCACATCGCCGGCATAGTTCGGGTGGAGATGATCGAACAGCATCTGGCGGCGGAAGGAGCAGCCGACCGGCAGCGACCAGGCTTCGGCGATCGTCCGCATCCGCGCGACGGCCTCCGCATCCCAGCGCGTGCCGCCTAGGATAACGAAAGGGCGCTGCGCCTTATTGAGGAGCTTTTCGAGAGCATCGAGCTCGGCCTCGCCCGGCCGCGTTTCGACCGGCGTGTGGGGCAGGGCTTCTGGCGCCTCGGCAAGGCTGGTCAGCATGTCTTCCGGCAGCGAGATGACGACCGGGCCGGGGCGGCCGGACGTCGCCACCGCGAAGGCGCGCGTGACGAATTCGGGAATGCGCGAGGCATCGTCGATCTCGACCACCCATTTGGCGATATCGCCGAAGAACCTGACATAGTCGACCTCTTGAAAAGCCTCGCGCCCCTTGGCATGGCTGGCGACCTGGCCGATGAACAGGATGACGGGAACCGAATCCTGCATGGCGATGTGGATGCCGGCCGAGGCGTTGGTGGCGCCGGGTCCGCGGGTGACGAAGCAGATGCCGGGCTTGCCGGTCAGGCGGCCATGGCAGTCGGCCATCATTGCAGCACCGCCTTCCTGGCGGCAGACGATGGTGCGGATCGTTGAATCGTGCAACGCGTCGAGCACCGCAAGATAGGATTCCCCGGGCACGCAATAGATGCGGTCGGTGCCGTTGGCTTCAAGCGCATCGACGATCAGTTGTCCGCCGCTCTTCATTTTCCTGACCTCTCCAGTTCGGCAAGGATTTCTTCGGTGTGTTCGCCGAGACGCGGCGAGGGCCGCTCATAGACCAGCGGCGTGCCCGACATGACCATCGGCGCGCGCACCGAGGGCAAGAGATTGCCGTGGCCGTCGTCGAGGTCGAGCCGCATGCCGCGCGCGATGGTCTGCGGGTCGGCGAACATCTGCCCGATCGTGTTGATCGGGCTGGCAGGCACACTTGCCGCCTCCAGTTTAGCCAGCAGCGGATCGCGATCGAAGGTTTTCAGCGCCTCGATTATATGCTCGCGCAGCTTCGCCCGGTTGGCGACCCGGGCGGGATTGGTGGCGAAATCGGGGTTCGATGGCAGATCGTCCAAGCCGATGGCCGCGCAGAATTTAGCGAACTGGCCGTCATTGCCGATCGCCAGGATGATATGGCCGTCCTTCACCGGCACCACTTCGTAAGGCGCAATGTTCATATGCGCGTTGCCCATCTGCACCGGCGATTTTCCGGAGACCAGATAATTGAGGTTCTGGTTGCCGAGCGCCGAGATCTGGGTGTCGTAGAGCGCCATGTCGATATGCTGGCCTTCGCCGGTCGTCTCGGCATGGCGAAGTGCGGCCTGGATGGCAATCACCGAATACAAGCCGGTGAAAATGTCGGAGACGGCGACACCGGCCTTTTGCGGCTCGCGGCCGGCCTCGCCGGTGATCGACATCATGCCGGCCATGCCCTGGATGATGAAGTCATAGCCGGCGCGCGGCGCATAGGGCCCGTCCTGGCCGAAGCCGGTGATCGAGCAATAGATCAGCCGCGGGTTTATTTCCCTGAGGCTCTCATAGTCGAGGGCGTATTTCTTCAGGCCGCCGACCTTGAAGTTTTCGATCAGAACGTCCGATGCGGCGACCAGCCGGCGCACTGTCTCGGCGCCCTCGGGCGTCGAGAAATCGATGGCGATGGAGCGCTTGCCGCGATTGCAGGAATGATAGTAGGCGGCCGAGAGGTTTTCGCCGTCATGGCTCATGACGAAGGGCGGACCCCATTTGCGGGTGTCGTCGCCGCCATCCGGGCTCTCGACCTTGATGACGTCGGCGCCGAGATCGGCAAGCAGCTGCCCCGCCCACGGTCCGGCCAGTATGCGGGCGAGTTCGATTACGCGGACACCTTTCAGCGGAGGCTCAGTCATGGATCACCGTGATTGATCGGAAACGCAGCCTGTATCAATCCCGCGTGATGCTGTCACGGTTCTTGCAATGGGCCAAACTCGATCTTGTCGATGTCGATCATGGTTGTTTCAGCACGCTGTCGGCCCATGCGGCGAAATCGTCCATGATTTTATCTCGATTCACCTCGTTCAGACTTTCGTGGCGGGTCTCGGCGTAAACCTTTGAAACGAGATTCGAAAAACCCATCCTGTGCAGGCGGCCAGCGAGATGGCTGACCGCCCTGCCGCCGTCGGTGGCGGGGTCCTTTTCGCCGCCGACCAGGCAGATCGGCAGGGCCTTGCGGACACCGGAAAAATTAGTGTCGTCGGCACCGTCGAAGACGAACCCGAACAGGTCGCGCCACATCGACACGGAGGCATCCCAACCGCATAGCGGATCGGCGATATACTTGTCGACTTCGGCTGCGTCGCGCGACAGCCAGTCGAACGGCGTGCGGTGATCGGGGACGGCTTTGCCCCAGGCTTGGAAGGTCAGTCGCGGCAGCATACGCGACGGCATGTCGGAGCCGAGCCGGAATTTTTCCCAAGCCAGGATGATTTGCGCGGCACGGCTGGCGAGCCCGGCGGAAAAATTAGCGTTCCAGATGGCGGCCGCGTGCAGGCGGCTCGAATGGTGAAGCATGAAATTCAGCGCGACGAGGCCGCCCATGGAATGGCCGAAGACGATGACGGGCAGGCCGGGGTGGTCGCCGGCGATCAGGTCGTGCACAGCCGCGACATCGGCGACGACCTTGGCGCCGCCGTGTTTTTGAGCGAACCTGCCGAGTGGGGCATCGGGCGCCTTGGTTGCGCCATGGCCGCGATGATCATGGGCGTAGATATGGAAGCCGCGCTCACCCAGAAAGGTAGCGAAGCGGACATAGCGCGCGGCGTGTTCGGCCAGCCCGTGATTAATTTGGACGACCGCGCGCGGGCGGCCCTCGGCACGTTTCACATAAAGGTTGAGCTCGGCGCCGGTCGGCGATCGGAGCACGCGCTGCTGGCTGAATGACATTGTCGCTTCGTCTCCAACGCGTCTTTCACGCCTGCGGACGTTTGTGTGCGCCGACGCCGGTTTTGCGTCAATCCGTTGGCCTTGTTTTCCGCAGTGCTGTTCTTGCGTCGCAACGCGGTATCGCAATTCTGACATGGAGAATTTGATACCAAGAGAGGGCGGCAGTCTGTTGCCGCAGCATTTTTCCCCGGGGTACTTTCATGCATACGCGGACAGGTCTGGTTTTCGAATTCGCGCTTGTCGCCGCGTTGCTAACGGGTGCTGCTCGGGCCGAGGTGAAGATGAGCGGCTCCTTCGTGGCCGACGCCACCTGTCCAGCGACACAGGCCATCAAGAACGGCAAGAATCCCGGCAATATCGCGACTGATGCGGGACAGAGCTACGAGCTTCTGGCCGGCAACAGGCATGCTCCCACGCACTATCTGATCCGCGTGCCGGGGGCCGATCCGGAGCGCCGCTGGGTGAGGATCGACTGCGGCCATGTTTCGGGTGGCAGCGCATCCACGGAACCGGCAGCACCCGCGCCGGTCGACCGGGAGAAGTCCGCTGCGCCGATCTCGGGAAGGCCCGGATATGTCCTCGCGCTGAGCTGGCAGCCGGCGTTTTGCGAAACCAAGCCCAGCAAGACCGAATGCAAGGCGCAGACCGCGGCCGGTTTCGAAGCGAGGCATTTCACCTTGCATGGGCTGTGGCCGCAGCCGAACGGAAATTTCTATTGCGAGGTGGCAGCGGCCGACAGGGCGAACGACAATCCGGCGCACTGGCGGGACCTGCCGCCGGTCGAGCTCGAGCCGAACACGCGGTCGGAGCTCGATCAGGTGATGCCAGGCACCGCATCTGATCTCGACAGGCATGAGTGGATCAAGCATGGCACCTGTTACGGCAAGAGCCAGCAGGAGTATTTTTCCGATGCGCTGAACCTGACGCGCGCGGTGAATGCTTCACCGGTGCGTGATCTTTTCACACAAAACGTTGGCCGGGATCTGACCTCCGACCAGATCCGCAGCGCCTTCGATAGTGCTTTCGGTCCCGGCGCGGGCGAGCGGGTTCGCGTCTCCTGTCTGAACGACCATTCGAGCGGCAGGCGGCTGATCGGCGAACTGACGCTCGGCCTGGCCGGCCCGATCGGTCCAAACCCTTCGCTCAGTGAGCTGTTGCTGGCATCGGTGCCGACGAACAATGCCGGCTGTCCGAAAGGCACCGTCGATCCGATCGAGTTCCAGTGACACGCCGAGCCGGTCTGGATGTTATGCGCCGATGCCGCGTCCTGATCTGGTCCACGCGGTGAGGCTGTCAGCCTCGTGGCCGCCCGGTTCGCCGACGACGCGGTCGCGTCCGGTCGATTTGGCTTTGTAGAGGCGCTGATCGGCCAGCGCAAAAACATCGGCAAGGCAGCGGGTCGTCTCGCTGACAGTGGAGATGCCGGCGCTGACGGTGATGTCGAACCGGCTCGTGCTTGCGGATGCCTTGACCGCGTGCCTGATGCTTTCGCCAAGCAGCCTGGCGACCGAATGCGAACGTGAGCAGAGGATGGCGAATTCCTCGCCGCCAATTCTGAACACCTGATCCTCTGGACCGACAACCTCGCCAAGCAGGGCGGCGACGGATTTCAGCACCTTGTCGCCCTCGGCGTGGCCGAAGCGGTCGTTGATCGATTTGAAGTGGTCGACATCGATGACCAAGAGGCTGAGCGGCTTGGCCGTCCGCAGGCTGGCCGCAACAGCGGCTTCGCCGTCGCTGTCGAAGCGTCCCCTGTGCAGCAGACCGGTGAGGCCGTCGCGGCCGACATGCTCGACCAGCGCCTCATAGCGCTCGCGATAGGTCAACGTGTCGAAGATGTCGGATAGTCCACGCGGCGCCGGGATCTGCCGCGCCTCGAACCATCTGATATAAGCCACCAGCATGATGCTGTAGGCAAGCGCCGCCCCCATCTTGGCGAACCAGCCGCCGAAGAAAACCGCGATCGGCGCACCGGTGACGAAGTGCAGCGCGGTGAAAAATCCAGTCTGGTCGAAAGTGAGCACGCAAGCGACGGAGATCAGGATGCGAGAGAACAGCGCCTTGCGGAGATAACGCCTGAGCTTTTCGTAAAGCAGGATGATCAGGATGGCGTCGAGGAAGAGCAGCGTCGTGCCCCACACCATCAGCCAGCCCATCTGGTCGATGAAGCCGATGTCGGGACGTCTGCCGTTGGGAAGCGGTGCGATCTCGTGCAGGCGCAGGACCAGTACAAGCCCGATCATTAGGGCATTGCCGAGCAGCAGGCCGTAGATCGGCTGCCGGACGGTTGCCGCGTCCTCCTTGATGTAGAGCAGCAGCAGCATCACCAGCTTGCCGGAAAACAGCACCGCGGAGCCGGGCGAAACCATGCCGAACGGCAGCGCGACATAGAAGACGCTGGCGAGGTAGGTTTCGAGAAAATGCATGACGCCGAGGGCGCAGACAAACACGCCGAGGCCGATGCGGTGCCTGAAACGGAAAAGCGTGACCATGACGCCGAAGTAGAGAACCGCTTCGGCAAGGAGCAGGAAACTGTTCAGCAACGCCGTCGATCCGTTCTTTCTCTGCAGAAATCGCGGCTTGCCGGCGATTCCCCATCCAACACCTTTCTGACGCGGAATGGTTAACCGCAGATTTCGCCGGACTGTCCAGCGAACCGAAAGCGGCGCCAGTTCAATGAGCGACTTCGGCCCGAATGCAGGCGTGAGGCGCCAAAACAGTTTGCCGTTCGGCGCGGCATCGCCTACATAGCGCCCAACTTCCATTCAATCCGACATTACAGTCGACTTTTCAGGGAAAGCGCGCGTGGCACGCCAGTTCATCTATCACATGGCCGGCCTCAACAAGGCCTATGGCACCAAGAAGGTGCTCGAGAACATCCACCTCTCCTTCTACCCGGACGCGAAGATCGGCATCCTCGGGCCGAACGGCGCGGGCAAGTCGACCATCCTCAAGATCATGGCCGGCATCGACAAGGAGTGGAGCGGCGAGGCGTGGCTGGCCGAAGGCGCCACCGTCGGCTACCTGGCGCAAGAGCCGGCACTCGATCCGAGCAAGACTGTGTTCGAGAACGTCATGGAAGGCGTCGCCGCCAAGACCGCGATCATCGAGCGCTACAACGAATTGATGATGAACTATTCCGACGAGACGGCCGACGAGTCGGCCAAGCTCCAGGACGAGATGGACCGGCTGAACCTGTGGGATCTCGAACAGCAGGTCGAAATGGCGATGGAAGCGCTGGGCTGCCCGCCCAAGGAAGCCGACGTCACCAAGCTGTCGGGCGGCGAGCGCCGGCGCGTCGCGCTATGCCAGCTCCTGCTGCGCCAGCCCGACCTTTTGCTGCTCGACGAGCCGACCAACCATCTCGACGCCGAGACGACGGCCTGGCTGGAAAAGCATCTGCGCGCCTATCCGGGCGCGGTGATGATCATCACCCACGATCGCTACTTCCTCGACAATGTCACCGGCTGGATCCTGGAGCTCGATCGCGGCCGTGGTATTCCCTATGAGGGCAACTACACCAAATATCTCGAAGCCAAAGCCAAGCGGCTCAAGCAGGAAGGCCGCGAGGACGACGCGCGCCAGCGGGCGATCGGCCGCGAGCGCGAGTGGATCCAGTCCAGCCCAAAAGCCCGGCAGACCAAGTCGAAAGCGCGCATCCAGGCGTTCCAGGATCTGCTGGATGCGGCCGACAAGCGGCGCCCGACCGACTCGCAGATTGTCATTCCGCATGGCGAGCGGCTCGGCAATGTGGTGATCGAGGTCGAGGGCCTGTCGAAGGGCTTTGGCGACACGCTGTTGATCGATGATCTCGAATTCAAGCTGCCGCCCGGCGGCATCGTCGGCGTCATCGGCCCGAACGGCGCCGGCAAGACGACGCTGTTTCGCATGATCACCGGCCAGGAAAAGCCGGATGCCGGCACGATCCGCGTCGGCGAGACGGTCAAGCTCGGTTACGTCGATCAGAGCCGCGACGCACTCGACCCAACCAAGACCGTGTGGGAAGAAATCTCGGGCGGCGCCGAGGTGGTGAAGCTTGGCAAGTTCGAGGCCAACACCCGCGCCTATTGCGCGTCGTTCAATTTCCGTGGCGGCGATCAGCAGCAGAAGGTCGGCAATTTGTCCGGCGGCCAGCGCAACCGTGTGCACCTGGCCAAGATGCTGAAGACCGGTGGCAATGTGCTGCTGCTCGACGAACCGACCAACGATCTCGATACGGAAACGCTGGCGGCACTCGAAGACGCGCTGGAAAACTTCGCCGGCTGCGCCGTCATCATCTCGCACGACCGCATGTTCCTCGACCGGTTGGCGACGCATATCCTTGCCTTCGAGGGCGACAGCCATGTCGAATGGTTCGAGGGCAATTTCGAGGATTACGAGCAGGACAAGATCCGCCGGCTCGGCCCTGACGCCGTCAACCCGCACCGCATGACGTACAAGCGGCTGACGCGATAGGGATCTTATTTTAGGGCGGCGAATTCTCAAGTGATCTGAGGAGCTGAAATGGCCGACTGGTCCGCCGCCCAATATCTCAAATTCGAGGACGAGCGCACGCGGCCGTCGCGCGATCTCGTCGCGCAGGTGCCGGTGGAGGCACCGCGCCGGGTGGTCGACATCGGCTGCGGGCCGGGCAATTCCACCGAATTGCTGGTCGAGCGCTGGCCGAGCGCGCAGGTCAGCGGTTTCGACACCTCGCCTGACATGATCGACAAGGCGAGGGCACGCTTGCCTGATGTAACCTTCGAGTTGGCCGATGCGGCGGCGTGGCAGCCGGCGGAGCCTGTCGACGTGATCTTCGCCAACGCAGTGTTCCAGTGGCTGCCGGAGCATCCGGCGATCTTCCAGCGGCTGATGGGATTTTTGGCGCCGGGCGGCGCGCTTGCCGTGCAGATGCCCGACAATATGAGCGAGCCCTCGCACCGGCTGATGCGGGAGACGGCGGCCGAAATGCCGTTTGCCGAAAAGCTCGCGGGTGCTGCGCGCGGGCCGCTGCCGCCGGTGTCGTTCTACTACGATCTTTTGTCGCCGTGCTCTGACCGGCTCGACATCTGGCACACCGCCTACAATCATCCGCTGGCCGGTGCCGAAGCAATCGTCGAGTGGCTGAAGTCGACCGGGCTGAAGCCGTTCCTCGATCCGCTCGACGAGGCCGAGCGCCGGCTTTTTCTCACGCGCTACATAGCCAGGATAGCCGAGGCCTATCCGAACACGGCGAACGGCAAGGTGCTGCTGCGTTTCCCGCGCCTGTTCATCGTTGCGCGGCGATCCGCTTAGAAACAGAGCCACACCGAGAGGCAGTGCCTGGCGGCGCTTGACCCGGTTTCACCACCATGCGCATTTCAGCCACGCAAGGTCGTGGTCTTTTGTCTCAGGCACTTGATTTAAGCCGGCGTAAACGCCCACCAGGTAGGAAAAATAGTTGCGCCCAGTCTTCGCGGCGCCCACATCAAGCCGCAACGCTGCGCATGGGGACGAACTGAAAAATGCATCGCGTCATCATCAGCGGCATCGGCGTTGAAATCCCCGAGCCTTCGATCACCAATGAAGAACTGGTCGACAGCTTCAACACATGGGTCGACATGGAGAATGTCCGCCGCGAAGCTTCGGGCGAGACACTGCTGCAGAAGTCGGACAGTGCCTTCATCGTCCATGCTTCGGGCGTGCAGACCCGCCATGTGATCGAGCGCGAAGGCATTCTCGACCCGACCCGCATGGCGCCGCGCATTCCGGCGCGGCCGGACGATGCGCTGTCGCTGGAGGCCGAGTTCGGCATCGCGTCCGCCAGGAAAGCGCTCGACCATGCCGGCCTGGAGCCTGGGGATATCGATCTGGTGATCTGCTCGGCCTCGCATCACCAGCGGCCCTATCCGGCGATCGCCATCGAGATGCAGCAGGCGATGGGCACGAAGGGCGCTGGTTTCGATATGGGCCTTGGCTGCTCATCGGCGGCGGCGGCATTGCACATTGCGGTCAATCTGGTACGGGCCGGCGCACACAGGCGCGTGCTGGTCACGACCCCCGAGATCATCACCGGCCATCTCAATTTCCGCGACCGACAGACGCATTTCATCTTCGGCGATGCTTCTGTCTCGATGATCGTCGAGGGGCTTGCCCAGGGCGACAAGCGGCCGGGACGCTTTGAGGTGCTCGACACGCGGACCTGGACGCAGATGTCCAACAACATTCGCACCAATCTCGGCTATTACACGCGCACCGCCCAGGACGATCCATATATGATCAATCTGGAAGGCAATCTGATCAAGCAGGTCGGCAACAAGGTGTTCAAGGAAGTCACCGTCGCCGGGCACAAGTTCATCGTCGAGTTCCTGGCCGAGCACGGGCTGACGCCGCAGGCGATCCGGCGCTTCTGGCTGCATCAGGCCAATGCCCGGATGAACGCCATGATCCTGAAGCTGTCGTTCGGCCACGAGGTCGGCCATGACCGTGCGCCGATGGTGCTGGAGCGCCTCGGCAATACCGCAGGCGCAGGCGCGATCGTCGCCCTGTCGGAGAACCACGCCGACATGAAGGCCGGCGACTATGGCCTGCTCTGCGCCTTCGGCGCCGGCTATTCGATTGGCGGGGCGCTATTGCGCATGCTCTGATTTGTCTTGGCGCGAACGGCACCAGCATTAGCGGGCGCCGGTTTGTAATCGCATCAGTCTGCTCGATTGGAGCATCAGTGCTTTAGACTGGACCTGGTGAGCTCACTGCGGCTAATTGCCTGGCATCACGCACGGAGCGAAGCCTATGCTGCATCTCTTCCCCGAGACCGAAAACCCGGTCGAAATCATCCCGGCGCGGAAGCTTGCCGCGCAGGTGGCCGCGCTTTACGTCGCGCCATCAGATCATTTCGAGACACGCGCGGTGGATGAATTGCGGCTCGGCTTCAACGGCATCGACGGCGATTTCCACGCTGGCGCGACGCGGCGCTCGGGCGGGCGCGAGCCCTGGTATCCACGCGGCACCGAGATGCGCAACGAGCGGCAGCTGTCGATCGTGGCGGCGGACGAGCTGGCGATCGTCGCCCAGCGGATGGGCATCGCCGATATCAAGCCGGAGTGGATCGGCGCCAATCTCTTGATCGAAGGCCTGCCCCATCTCTCCATGCTGCCGTCCGGCACGCTGCTGTTCTTCAAGGGCGGCGTCACCATCAAGGTCGACGCGCAGAACGGGCCTTGCCGCATCGCCGGGCGATCGGTCGCCGAAAATGCCGGAATGGCCGACCACGAGGGCGGCGCTTTGCTGTTCCCGAAGGCGGCAAAGCGGTTGCGCGGCCTCGTCGCCTGGGTCGAAAGACCAGGCCGCATCACGACCGGCGAGGAGATTTCGGTGCGTGTGCCCGAGCAGTGGATTTACCGCGCGTAGCCACGCTCGGGTCAGGGATAGCGCACCAAGCTGGACCAGGCCGGGTCTTCGTGCTTTTGCCAATAGATCGCCGTGAGGCGCCTGGTAATCGCGCCGACCTTACCGTCCGCGACCGGAATACCGTCGATCATCGTCACCGGCATGATGCCGCCGGCAGTCGAGGTGATGAAGACCTCGTCGGACTGACGCAGCGCAGCGACACTGACATCGGCCGCTGTGACGGCAAGCCCGGCCTCCGCGCAGAGATCGAAGACGGTGCGGCGGGTGATGCCGGGCAGCACGCCGACAGCCGGGGTCGACAGTTTACCGTCATCCACGCAAAAGACGTTGAAGCCGGGGCCTTCCGCGACATTGCCGTTGAAATCGAGGACCAGCGCGGTCTCGGCGCCGCGCTCATAGGCGTCGTAGAGTCCTCGCACCAGATCAAGCCAATGATAGTTCTTGATTGCCGGGTCGATCGAAGCCGGTGGGATGCGCACCTTGTCGCTGATCGCCACATGCAGGCCGCGCTGCAATTGTTCGGCATTGGCGACCGAGCCGAAGGGAACGGCGAAAGCCATGAAGCGGTTGACCGCGTCGCGCGGGTCGCGGCTGAAGGTCGGCGAGGCGCCGCGCGTGCACAGCATCTCGACATAAGCGGCGCGATGACCCGACAGCGCCACGCAATTGTGGAGGATTTCGGCCACACCTTCGCGGTCGAACGGAATCGTCATGCACAGCTTTTCCAGCCCACCAAAGAAGCGATCGAGATGCAGGTCGAGGCGGAAGAAGCGGCCGTCCCAGACATGCGCCGTGTCGTAGGTGGCGTCGGAATGCAGGAAGCCCCAATCCAGCACCGAGATCTTGGCTTGCGACATCGGCAGGTATTGCCCGTCCAGGAAGGCAACGCCTTCCGGATAGGAGTGCGGGTCTATGTGATGGGCGGAGAGCGAGGGCAGTGGTTTAGTGTGCCGATCGGCCGGCTTGCTCATCACGTCCTCCGTCAGATCGTTTTTCGCCGATCAGATGGCGGGATAGAGCCGCAGAGTACAAGACACAGGCTGGGGCTTGCCGCTGGGCCATCGAGAGAAGTTGTTATTCTTCCTCCTCATCATCGAGCAGACGTGTGGCGCGCCAGCGGGTCAGCACGATGTTGGTCTGTTCCATGACGAAGAAGCGCGCCGAGTCGCGGTCGTAGCCTTCAGCCAGCAGCTTTTCGTAGTCGGTATGCACATGACGGATATGAGCTGTCGTCGCCAGCCACACGGCGATCGTCGGCGGCAAGCTCTTCATATGCACCGCGCCGGCGTCGGCGCGGATCTTTTCCATGTCAGCATAGGGCGCCAGCGGTAATAGCGCCGTCAGCGCCTTGGCGATGGCGCGGCGACGGCCGGTCGGCGCGCTCATCTCCCGTCCTGTCCGGGCTCGTCCCGCCCGGCAACGGTGGCGTCCGCAAAGGCATCGGTCGACGCGAAATAAGGCTTGATGTCGATGACCGGCGTGCCGTCGAGCACGTCGATCGCATCGATATCGATACGGCCCGTGTCGATGTCGAGGGCGACGAGCTTGGCGATATGCAACCCGACAGGGTTCGGCCGGGCAGGGGAGCGCAGCGAAAAAACGCCTTTCGGTTCAGCCGCTTGGCGGGGGTTCTGAACAATCAGGGTCCGCGGTGCGTGGTGCAGCCAGGACAGGATGATGACGTGGCTGGCGCGCTCCAGCCCAAACAGGCCGCTACGATAGCGCTGGTCGATCGTGAGAACCGCCGGCCGTCCGGTTTCCCGCGCGGCTTTCATGTTCTTGGGGCAAGTTTCCCGAGCGGTCCAGGGCGAGGCGATGCGGCCGAGGAAGACGACATGGCCGTCCGGCGGCATATCGGCCGGATCGATTTCCAGAAGCTTTTCGCCGCTGCGCGTCTCGAACATGGTTTCCGCCCCCATCATGCTTCTGGCTTTGCGATCCACCGCGCATGCGTCATATTCTTGTCCGGAAGCGACATAGCGCTTGCAAGCCTATCAAAATCGACATAAACATATGTTTATATCTTTCAAAGAGAATGCTCGCATGCATGTCGCACTCGACACCATGGTAGACACATTGAAGGCGGCGGCCGAATCTAGCCGGTTGCGCATCCTGGCGTTGCTGTCGCGCGGCGACCTGACCGTTTCCGATCTCACCGAAATCCTCGGCCAGTCGCAGCCGCGCGTCTCGCGCCACCTGAAGCTTTTGCTGGAGGCGGGACTGATCGGCCGTTACCAGGAGGGCTCATGGGCCTTCTTCCGGCTGTCGGATTCGGATGCGGCGCGGGATTTCGTGCTCAGGCTGGTCTCCGGCATCCGGGCTGCCGATCCGCAGGTCGAGCGTGACCTCGAGCGGTTGGCGGCGGTCAAGCGCAAGCGGCAGGATCGCGCCGCCGAATATTTCTCCGTAAACGCCGCAAGCTGGGACCATATCCGCTCGCTGCATGTGCCGGACCGCGCCGTGGAGGCGGCGCTGCTCAAGCTCGTCGGCAAGCGGCCGTTCCAGTCGATGCTCGATCTCGGCACCGGAACCGGGCGGCTGCTCGAGATCTTTTCGCCGCTCTACCGGCGCGGCATCGGCATCGACATGTCGCGCGAGATGCTGACGGTGGCTCGCGCCAATCTCGACAAGGCCGGCATTTCGAATGCGCAGGTGCGCCAGGGCGACATTTTTGCGCCGCCGGTCGAGCGCGATGCCTTCGATCTCGTTACAATCCACCAGGTGCTGCACTATCTCGACGATCCCGCCCGCGCCATCCGCGAGGCAGCAAGGCTGCTGCGCCCGGCAGGCCGGCTGGTGATCGTTGATTTCGCTCCGCACGCGCTGGAATTCCTGCGCGACGCGCACGCGCATGTGCGGCTCGGCTTTTCCGACCGGCAGATCACCGAGTGGTTTTCCGATGCCGGGCTCGACCTCGAGGACAGCCAGGAATTCGAGCCGCGCGGCGGCAACGAGGCCAGGCTCACCGTAAAACTATGGCTCGGCCGTGACCAGCGCATGCTGATCGCCGATCCTTCCAACCACGCACAACCGGCCAATGCCTATCCGATAGGGGAAACCGCCTGATGAACCAGTTCCGCTTTTCCCGCCGCCCTGACATTGGTGACAAGGTCAGAGTTTCGTTCGAGTTCTTCCCGCCGAAGAGCGACGAGATGGAAGCAAGGCTGTGGGACACCGTCACCCGGCTGCAGCCGCTCAAGCCGAAATTCGTCTCCGTCACCTATGGCGCCGGCGGCTCGACGCGCGAGCGCACGGCGCGCACGGTCAAGCGCATCCTCAACGAAACGGCGCTGACGCCGGCGGCGCACATGACGTGCGTCGATGCGGCGCGTCACGAGGTCGATGAAGTCATTCAGGAATTCGCCGACATGGGTGTCACCCGCTTCGTCGCCTTGCGCGGCGACCCGGCCGAGGGCGTCGGCGCCGCCTATCGTCCGCATCCGGACGGCTATGCCAATGGCGCCGAACTAGTGGGGGCGCTGAAAGGCGTCGGCGATTTCGACATCTCGGTCTCCGCCTATCCGGAAAAGCATCCGGAGAGCCCGGATTTCGCCACCGACATCGACATGCTGAAGCGCAAGGTCGACAATGGCGCGACGCGGGCGATCACCCAGTTCTTCTTCGACAATGACCTCTACGAGCGCTATGTCGAGCGGGCACGGCGGGCCGGAATCTACATACCGATCGTGCCGGGCATATTGCCGGTCCACAATTTCACCCAGGTCGCCAATTTCTCGGCGCGCTGCGGTGCGCTGGTGCCGGCATGGCTGGCCGAGCGCTTCGACGGGCTGCAGACGGACCCGCAGACGCATGCGCTGGTGGCGTCCGCGGTGGCGGCCGAGCAGGTGCTGGACCTTGTCGAGCGCGGCGTCGGCGATTTCCATTTCTACACCATGAACCGGGCCGATCTCGTCTTCGCCGTCTGCCACATGATCGGCATCCGCTCGCATGAGGCTGAAGCTGCGGGGTCTGCTGCGGCGTAAGTCTCGGCCAAGTCTCTGGAAATGCAAAAAGGCCGGGTAAAAACCCGGCCTTTTCGATGACTTGGACTATTCGGTGCTGATCTTCCGTTGCTTTGGCGGGTCTACGGAAGAAAGCCCATTATCAGGGCTCCGATGAATGCAAACGCAGCACAGATCATCAATGCGTTGATTGGCCTTGTGAGTCCCACGTCATAGCCTCCTCTTAAAGAGCTATGGCCAGAGTCTAGGGTCATTTGTGCCACAGGCAAGCGGAAAATATGCTGCAATGCGACGACATTGTGGAATTCACGACCGGCCATTTGCCGTTAGGTATTGAAACTCTTCGGCAAAATCCCGCTTCGGACCTGTGCATAAAATGTGACGAAGCTGGGGCGAGGATGGATATGGCAGCGCTACCGCCGCCGAAAATCGGAATCGATTTTCGCGTCGATGCGAAGTTCAACGAGTTAGAGCGTCGTTTGCGCGTCCAATACGAAGCTCTAACGCTGGCGGCCGAACAGGCGGCCGTCGATGGTGACGAGGCCGAGCGCGATCAGTGCCATGCCGCCGAGCTCGAACAATTCGAGCCGTTCGCCCAGGAACAGAAAGCCGAGCAGGATGGCACTGGCCGGCACGATCAGCGTGACCAGCGAGGCGTTGGTGGCGCCGGCCGAGGCGACGAGGTTGAAATAAAGGATGTAGGCGAAGGCGGTGGACAGCAGGGCCAGCGCCAACACCGCTGCCCACACCGGCGGCGAGGCCGAAAACAGGTTGGCAGTGCCGTGGCTAAGCAGCACGATCGGGATCATGATAATGGTCGAGGCGGTCAATTGTCCCGTGGCGATGACCGATGAAGGCACGCCCTTGAAGCGGCGGGCAATCATCAGGGCGACCGCATAGGACAGCGACGCACCGACCAGCGCGAATTTCGCCCAGACCGGTCCGCCCAGCCCGGCAAGCAGGCCGGGACCGATCATCACCGCCGTGCCGACGATGCCGAGCGCGATCCCGGCAAGCTTGTTCCAGGAGAGTTTTTCGTCTGATGTCAGCGCATTGGCGAGGATCAACGTCCAGAACGGCGTCGTCGAATTGAGCACCGAGGCGACACCGGCGCCAAGTTCAGTCTGGCCGGCGAAGATCAGCGAGAAGGGAATGACGTTGTTGACGAGCGCCAGCAGGAAGAACAGGCCGGCATGCGGCAAGGCGAGGCGGAACGACGGGCCGCGCAGGCCGAGATAAAGCTGCAGCGCCAGCGCCGCGATGGCGACGCGAAACAGCACCAGCACCAGCGGGGGAATCTCGGCAACCGCAATGCGGGCAAAGAAGAACGAGCCACCCCAAATCGCACCTAACAGCAGAAGTTGTGCCCAGTCTTTCAGGGCCATAGGTCCGCGCATTGCCATGGATCGTCCTCCCAGATGGCTCTGAATCAAGCCAATCAGGCGTCTGTTCAGGTCATATCCTGTTCGACGGCAAGGGCCACCCGAAACCAGATCGGTGGGCTAGCATTCCCATCATCTGGCGTAGCGCCGCGGCGTTCGGGGCGCGAGACACAGAATTGTTTTCATTCCCGCATAGGTTGGATTAATTGTGCGCAGTCTGGGTTAAGGGATTCGTCCATGCAGCGATTCGAAAATGCGCGCGAAGCGGCGCTGGCGCTTCGCCCGGACGATCCGATTTATTGCTTTCGCCCGCAGGTGCTGAAGGCGGACGCCGCGCAGTTCATGGGCATGTTTCCCGGCAAGACCGCCTATGCGGTCAAGACCAACGGCGAGCAGATCGTGCTGAAGGCGCTGGTTGAGGCCGGCGTCGGCGCTTTCGACGTGGCCTCGCCCGGCGAATTCGCCGCCGTGCGCGCGGTCTCGCCCGACGCCGAGATGCTCTACATGCATCCGGTCAAGGCACAGTCGGATATCAAGCTGGCGCTGGAGAAATATGGCATCCGGGTCATCTCGCTCGACCATGAGGACGAGATCACCAAGCTGACCCGCGTGGTCCGGGCGCTCGATATCGATCCGGGTGCGATCACTGTGTTCGTGCGCATCCAGACGAAAGGATCGGCCGCCTACGAACTGTCGAAGAAATTCGGCGCCGGACCGGCCAATGCGGTCGAGCTGGCCGAACGGCTGAACCGGACGGGCTACAAGGTCGGGCTGTGCTTCCATGTTGGCAGCCAGATCGAGGATCCCGACACCTATGAGCGGGCGCTGGCCTCGGCCGACTGGGTCCGCAACCGCGTCAGCTTCGACATTGCCGGGCTCGATGTCGGCGGCGGTTTTCCCGCCGAATATGGCCATGATCCCAACCGCAAGCTGATCGAGATGCCGTCGCTCGGCCAGATCATGTCGCGGCTGTCGGGCGACCTGAAGGAATACCAGTTCGACCAGATGCCGCTGGTTGCGGAGCCGGGCCGGGTGATCGTGGCGCGCTGCCTGTCGCTGATCGTGCGCGTGCTGCTGCGCAAGGGCAAGCGGCTCTACATCAATGACGGCATCTGGGCGTCGCTGTCGGATTCATGGACCGGCAAGATCACGCTGCCGGCGCGCTTCATCCCAGACCCGGCGATCCGTTCGCGCAATGGCGAGGAGAAGACCATTGTGCCGTTCAAGGTCTGCGGCGCGACCTGCGATTCCGTCGACATTCTGTCGCGGCCGTTCTGGCTGCCGGAAACGGTCGATACCGGTGACTGGATCGAGATCGGCCATATCGGCGCCTATTCGCTGTCGCTGAGGACACGCTTCAATGGCTTCTATCCCGACACCTTCGTCGAAGTGACGACGCCGTTCGACGAAGGGGACGCGCCGCAGGGGTTTGCCAGCCTGGAGACGATGGCGGATTAGGCCATGTAGGTCAGGCCACTCCGCCGCCGGCCTGGATGTTCTCGCCGGTTAGCCAGCGGGCTTGGTCGGAGGCGAGGAAAACCGCGACATCGGCAACATCGCGCGGCGCTCCGATCCTGCCGAAAGGCGACATGCCGGCGGCGATCGCGCGATCTCGCTCGGGCAGCAGGTCGGTGTCGGTAAAGCCTGGCGAAAGCGCATTCACGGTGACGCGGCGCGGCCCGAGTTCGCGCGAGAGGACGCGGACGAACTGCTCGACGGCTCCTTTGCTGCCGAGATAAAGGGCCGTCTGCGTGAAGAACATCTTGGTTCCACCGGTGGAGACGGCGATGATGCGGCCACCGTCGCGCACGCGGCGCGCCGCTTCCTGAAGCGTGAAGAAGGTGCCTCTGGCGTTGGCGCCGAAGACGTGGTCGAAGTCGGCTTCGGTGGCCTCGACCAGCGGCTTTATGACGGCGACGCCGACATTGGCGACAACGATGTCAATTGCCCCCATCTGCTTTTCGGTCTCATCGAACAGCCGGCGGATGTCGGAAACGCTGGAGATATCGGCCTGAATGGCAAGAGCTTTTCCGCCACTCTCGCGGACGGCGGCAACGGCTTCCTGGGCGGCTTTCTCGTTACCGACATAGTTGACGACGACGGTCGCCCCGTTTGCCGCTAGCCCCTCGGCGATGGCGCGTCCAATGCCGCGCGAACTGCCCGTCACGAGCGCGGTTTTGCCTTCAAGCGAATGATACATAGCTGCTGTTACTTTCTCATCTGGCTACGACTGCTGCAAATCGAGCGACGTCCCACGTGAAAGTAGGGGCATGCTATTGATCAGATAATAGCCTATTATTGAATAAGCTTACTAAGTCTGGGATACATAATGCGAGGAACGGAGTTTTCCGAGCTCAAGGCGTTTGCAGCGATCGTCGAGGAGGGCAGCTTTGTCCGCGCCGCGGCCAGGCTCAGGGTTTCGTCGCCAGCGCTTAGCCAGACGATCCGCGGGCTCGAAGAGCGTGTCGGTGTCCGGCTGCTCAACCGCACGACCCGCAGCGTGTCGCCGACCGCAGCAGGCGAAACGCTGTTTGCCCGCCTCGCTCCGGCATTCAGCGAACTCGAAGGCGCTGTCGCCGACGCTCATGCATCACGCGATCGGCCGGCAGGCTCGCTGCGCATCAACGTTCCACGCATCGCTGCCATGCGTTTCATTGCTCCCATCCTCGGCGATTTTCAGCGCGCCTATCCCGATATCGCGCTGACCGTCATCATCGACGATATGCTGACCGACATTGTCGAGGGGCGGTTCGATGCCGGAATCCGGCTCGGCGAGCGGCTGGAGAAGGATATGGTGGCGGTGAAGCTGAGCGAGGACTTGCAGATGGCCGCGGTGGCCGCTCCAGCTTATCTCGAGAACCGGACCATACCTCGTCATCCGCAGGAGCTGCATAAGCACCGCTGCATCAATTTCCAGTGGCCCGGTGGCGGCAACATCTATCGATGGGAGTTCGCGCGAGGCCAACGCGCTTTGGAAATAGCCGTCATCGGCGGTTTGACGGTCAACGACACGGAACTGATGATCAGGGCGGCCCTGGATGGGGTCGGCGTGGCCTACATGCTGGATTACCAAGTTCGGCCGTGGATCGAAGCCGGCAAGCTCATCCGTTTTCTCGAAGCCTGGTCACCCCGATTTCCGGGCTTTTACCTATATCACACGAGCTCTCGGCAGGTTCCACCGGCCCTGCGCGCCTTCATCGATTTCCTGCTTGCCAGGCGATGACCCGCTTTAAAGCTTCGCCAGAAGCTCCGGTGTCGGCCAGCCGTCGACCGGCAAGCCTAGCCGCTTCTGCTCCTTGCGGATCGCCTCGCGGGTATTGGTGCCCAGGATGCCGTCGACCGTTCCCACGTCATAGCCTTTGGCCTCGAGCTTTGTCTGCAATGCCCTCATCTGATCGCCGTTGAGGCCGGGTTCGGGATTGCGCGGATCGAATTGCGGCGCACCCGCCAGCCGCGCGGCGAGATTTGCCGCGGTCAGCGCATAGGTGAAGGACTGGTTCCACTCGAGGTAGACGTCGAAATTGTCGTAGACGAGAAAGGCCGGCCCCTTGCGGCCCATGGGCAGCGCGAGGCCTGCCTTTAGGCCGTTGTCGACAAGCGGCGTGCCGTTGGGGTTGGTGACACCCCACTGAGCCCACTGGGTCAGCGGCAGCTTGTTGGTGCGGCCGGTCTGGTCCCATGGCATGTCCTCGGGCACGCGGACTTCCTCGATCCAGGGCTGGTCGCGTTTCCAGCCGCGCGACATGATCTTGTTGGCCGTGGTCATGATCACATCCGGCGCGCTGCTGCGCAGGTCGACCAGACCGTCGCCGTCGCCGTCGATTCCGCGGCCGAGATAGTCGGACGGCAGCATCTGTGTCTGGCCGATTTCCCCCGCCCAGGCGCCGGTGACATCGGCCGGCACGACGCCGCGATCGATGAGGGTCAGCAGCGGCGTGATCTGCGGTCGAAAGAGTTGCGGGCGGCGGCAGTCATGCGAGAGCGTGACCAGTGCGTTCAGCGTGTGGAAATCGCCCTGCACGGCTCCGAAATCGGTTTCCAGCGCCCAGAAGGCGGCGATGATCGGCGGCTGGACGCCGAATTCCTGGTCGGCGCGGGCAAAGACGTCGGCGTATTTTTTCAGATTGGCGGCGCCCTGCTTCAGCCGGTAAGCCGAAATCATCCGGTTCGAGAACTCGATGAAGGTCTGGGTAAAGACGCCCTGGGCGCGGTCGCGCGCCAGCACCTTTTTGTCGGCGGTGGCCTTTTCCAGCGCCTCAAGGCCGGCAGTGCCGACCCCGGCGTTCCTGGCCTCCGCCGCTACACCCTGCTTCCATGCCTCGAAATCGCCGCCGCATTGCTGTGCCACCGCCGGCGCCGCCGTAGCGGCCAGAAGCAGCGCCGCGAGAATTTCCAAGCGCAATCGCATCGCCATCCCCCAAGAAGATCACCAGCGGTTGCAAGCATCCTTCATTTGGCTTGTCGAAAAGCAGGCGGCAGGCCCGCTGTCAACGGGTGTTCTGCCGCAGCCACTTGTTCCAGGCGGCTTCCGTGCCGTTGAACACGTTGATATCGGCCTTGCCGGGGATGCCCGGCACAATACCGGTTCCGGTGTACTGCCAGAAGGTGAACGGGTGACTGCCGTATCTCTTGCGCGGGTGGCCGGCCACCGAACGCAGCCAGTAGGGATAGCCACGGAAGGCCGATAGGCCGTTGTCGTCGAAGAAATCGATCGAGGTGTAGATGATCGGCTTCTTGCCATAGTGTTTTTCGACGATTTCGAGGAATGTGCTCATCTCGCTGCGCACCGTGGCCGCATCGGGCCGCAGCTTGCAGGTCGGCGATTGCGGGTTCCATTCCATGTCGAGAACCGGCGGCATCGCCGAACGGTCTTTGGGCACGTTCTTGATGAACCACCGCGCTTGCGTGGCGGCCGGCGTGCAAAAATAGTAGAAATGATAGGCCGCGCGGGGGATTCCTGAGGCTTTCGTGCGGCTCCAATGCTCGTTGAAATACCCGTCGAAGCGATCGCCGCCTTCCGTCGCCTTGATGAAAACGAAGGAAATGCCGCTGGCCCTGGCCGCCGGCCAATCGACCGAGGTCTGGTATTTCGAGACGTCGGTGCCGTGAACGGCATAGCTCCACGGCGCCCCGCTTTCCCACTTATGGGGGTCGGAGTCGTCAAAACGGGGTGCGCGCACCGTAACGGTCGGGGCGCTCGGCAGCGACGGCGCAAGATGGTCGACGGTCGAGCAGGCGCCCAGCAGCGTCAGCATGATGAAAGCCGCGAAACGGCGCATCGCTACTCCTGAACCGGTTTCAGCCGGCCGCTGATGGGTTGTTGCTGCAGGTGGGCCCCTCGACCGTACCCCCAAGCGATCGCCCCACAGGACCGCTCCCATATTAAAGCGCGCGCTTCGACGCGCTTTAACCTTCGTTTTTTATGCGTGTCGTTATCCCAAAACCGCTGCGCACTTTTGGGCGACACGCATCAGTGATCGCCGATCATGGTTGATATTCCGTTGACGGCGCTCGACAGGAACCGCGATTTTGCCGAAGCAATGGCGGCAAATCGATGGCATAAATGAGCGTCCGGGGGGGGAGTCGGAAAAATGCAGATTGTTCTGAGGCTGGTGAAATGGCTGCTCGGGCTGGCCGTGCTGGCGGTCGCAGCACTCGCCGCCTGGCTTTACATCGCGCCGCCGGAACTGATCCGCGTCGGCTCGGGTTATACGGCCAAGATCGTCTGCTCGAATGTCTTTATCGCCGGACGAGATGCCGACCAGGTGCTCGCCGTCGACGTGCAGGCGCCGGGCCATCCGCTGCTGCGGCTGATGAGGGTCTCCGTCGACAAGGAGCAGGGCACCGTCTCGGCCGGGCTGTTCGGCGTGTTCGGCAAAAGCGTCGCGGTCGTTCGTGACGGGCTCGGCTGTGCTTCGGTTCCGGATGGCGACATCGCCACGGCCAAAGCAGTCGCAGGGCCGGCGCTGACACCGGCGCCGCCGCTCGATGCACTCTGGCCGGAGGGCGACAGGGTCGATGCCTCGCAGAACCCCGAAATCGCGAAAATCCTCGACGACCCTGCAATGACCGGCGCCGGTATGCGGGCGGTGGTAGTAGTCAAGAACGGCCGCATCATCGCCGAGCGTTATGGCGACGGCTTTGCCGAAAAGACGCCGCTGCTTGGCTGGTCGATGACCAAGACGGTAAATGCCGCGATCGTCGGCACGGTGATCAAGGACGGTAAGATGGTGATGACGAACCAGGGCCTGTTCGGACCCTGGAAAGCGGACGGCCGCGCCGCCATCAGTCTCGCCGACATGATGGCGATGTCGAGCGGGCTGGAGTTCAACGAGGATTATGGCGACGTCACAGACGTGACGCGGATGCTCTACCTCGAGCCTGATATGGCGGGCTTTGCCGGATCCAAGTCGCTGACCGGCGAGGTAGGCAAAATGTTTTCCTATTCGAGCGGCACGGCAGTGATGCTGTCGCGGCTCTGGCAGGATGCGATCGGCGACAAGAACAAGGCGCTGGCGTGGCCGAGGGTTGCGCTGTTCGACCCGCTGGGCATGCAGAGCGCGGTGCTGGAGGCCGACGAGTACGGCACCTTCGTCGGCTCGTCCTATCTCTACGCCACCGCGCGCGACTGGGCGCGCTTCGGCCAGTTCCTGCTGCAGGATGGTGTATGGAACGGCCAGCAGATCCTGCCTGGCGGCTTCGTCGCCTGGATGCGGGAAGCCGCACCGGCCTCGAAAGTCTACGGCAGGGGCCAGTTGTGGATCGAGGGGCCGGGCGACGAGCAGAGCCCAGGCGCCGGCATCGCTGCGGGCCTGCCAAGGGATACCTACTGGATGGAAGGCCATGACGGACAGACGGTCGCCATCATTCCCTCGGAGCAGATGGTGATGGTGCGGCTCGGCCTGACGCCGGCCACGTTCGGCTATCGGCCGCAGATCATGGTGGCAGCGCTGGTGAAGGCGCTGCATTAGCTGCTATTTGCGCGGTCTGATCACTGCGACCCACGCATAGCCGCGGTACAGTGTTCTGAATCGAAAGCTTGCAACGATCCGCTCGGATTCCGATGCCATAACCGCGCGCAGGGCCTCACGAGGCTCGACATGGAATTTTCTCAGCCAGCCGCGCAGCAATGTGCCAAACCAGCGGGGCAGGGCCTCCTGTTGGCCGAAATCGACGACGTGCAGCGAGCCGCCAGGTGACAGGGCTGCAAGAGCCGCGCAAACCGTCTTCTCCCAACCTGGGATCATCGACAGCGAATACGAGACAAAAATGCGGTCGAAACTTTCGATAGAGAACAGCGCTTTCGCGTCGAAATCGGTGGCGTCGCCGCGCGCCAGCTTGACGCGGCCGGACAGGCCTTCGCGGGCAATGGCAGCAGTGGCCGTTTCCAGCATTTCGGCCGAAATATCGAGACCGAAGAAGCGGGCGTCGGGATAGCGGCGGGCGGCGAGGACGATGTTGCGGCCGGTGCCGCAGCCGAGTTCGAGCACGGTGCCGCCTGCGGGCACATCGAGCCCTGCGATCAGCCGGTCGCGGCCGAGCAGGTAATATTTGCGGGTCAGGTCGTAGATGTGGCGCTGCCAGCGGTAGACGCCGTCCATCAGCTCGGCGTGCCTAGCCGGCGGTTCGGCGTGCCTAGCCGGCAGTTCGGTCGTGCTCATGCGGCCTGCTTCACATAGAGATGGAAGCCGCCGTAGATGGCCGACCGGTCGCGGGCCGAGAATTCGCGCGACGCCTCGTCCGCATAATTCCACTGGTCGAGCAGCGAATTCGAGACCCGGCCGGGCAACAGGCTGGGTTCGGCCGCGGTGCGGAAGATGACGCGGGCATCAGTCGACGCGGTCCGGGTGATCTCGGCCCACAGCGCATTCAGCTGGTCGTCGGTCATCCAATCCTGTGCGTCGAGCAGGACGAAGCGGTCGACCGAACCGGCATCCTTGCCGGCGAGGAATTCGATCAGATTGGCATGGTGAATGGCGACGCAGTCGACATTGTTGCGGATCGTCTTGTAGTTGCGCTTTTCGAGATAGGCGGGCAGCGCCGCCTCGCCGGGATTGGGATAGCGGCGGGCAAAAGCCTGCCAGGCGAAATAGTTGTTCTGTAGCGGAAAATCGCAGGCGAGCTTTTCCAGCCGGGCCTTCAGGACGCTGGCCATGGTGCCGTCGCCCGAGGTGATCAGCGAATCGTACTGGGCCGGCGGAATGCCGAGGCCGAACAGCGAGGCTTTTCGGGAGGTGGCCCATTTCAGCAACGGCTTTTCGAAGACCGGCGCCAGTTCCTCGTCGAAGAAGCGGCGCTGGTCGGCGAGGCTTTTGGCTTGCATGATGCCGGCCGGATCGACACCGAAGAATTTGGCGGTGCGGTGACCCATGGCGATAAACAGCCCGAGCAGCCCGGTCTGGTAGAAATTACGGTCGAAGACGGCGATGCGGCGACGGCCGAGCCAGTTGCGATGTTCCCAGTAATGGCGGCTGACCGGGTCGAGATGCGGCGCGATGAAGCGGTCGTAGGCTTGCGAATTGTGACGGGTCTCGGCAGCGCCGAAGAAACGGAACAAGTCACCCTGGGACGGCAGATGGCGCACCGCTTCGAGCTTCATCCGGTTCAGCGCGATGTGGGCGGTGTTGAGATCGACGGCGTCGATCCTTTCGGGCGACCGGGTGAGATAGGCGAGGATGTTGCAGCCGCCCGAGGCGATAGTGACGACGCGATGGCCCTGGCCAAGCTGCATCGCGTCGATGTCGACATCGGGGTCTTCCCAGATCTGCGGATAGACGAGGCCGGAAAACAGCAACGCGAAGAGCCGTTCGGAGAGGCCGGCCTTCGACAGCGGGCGGTTCTGGTAGACGGCTTTGCCAACTTCCTTGCCGCGGCGAAAAACCAGTTCTCCGGAAAGATCCGTCATGACAAGGCGATTCCCGTTTGCTCTGGCGCAAGCGGGTAGCGCAGGTGGATGACAGGCGGGTGACAGCTTGTTGAGATGAGCTCAGGCCTCGCCAAATCCGCCTGGCGTCGGTGTCGTCACAATGACGGCTTCACCGGCCTCCAGCACCGTCTGGTCGCACGCCTTCAGGATTTCGACGCGGCCATTCTTGCGGCGGACCGTGGTCGAGCCGGCCTCGCCATCGCCGCCGCCATCCAGGCCTTGCGGCGGGCGATCGCGGTGCGAGGACAGGATGGCGCATTCCATCTTTTCGAGGAAACGGATGGTGCGCTTGGTGCCGTCGCCGGCACTCCATTTGCCTTTGCCGCCGGAGCCTTCGCGGATGTGGAAATCCTCAAGCAGGACGGGAAAGCGCAATTCCAGCACTTCCGGATCGGTCAGGCGCGAATTGGTCATGTGGGTGTGGACGCCGGAGGTGCCGGCAAAGCCGCGGCCGGAGTTCATCCTGCCTGCCGGCGAGCCGGAGCAGATCGTCTCGTAATACTGGTACTGCTTGTTGCCGAAGGTGAGGTTGTTCATCGTGCCTTGCGCGTTGGCCATCGCGCCCATGGCGCCGAACAGCGCATTCGTGACATGCTGGGAGGTCTCGACATTGCCGGCGACGACCGCCGCCGGATAGGCGGGTTTCAGCATCGAGCCATCGGGGATGATGATGTTGATGGGTCTCAGACACCCGGCATTCATCGGGATCATGTCCTCGACCATGACGCGGAAGACATAGAGCACGGCTGCGCGGGCAACCGGCTCGGGGGCGTTAAAATTGTTCTTCATGACCGGCGAGGTACCGGTGAAGTCGACAGTCGCCTCACGCTTTTTCCGGTCGACCGAGATCTTCACCTTGATGACTTGGCCGGAGTCGGTCGGATACTCGTATACGGAACTGTCGGGCAGTCGCTCCAGTACACGGCGCACGCTTTCGGCAGCATTGTCCTGGACGTGACCCATGTAGGCCTCAACGACGTCGAGGCCGAAATGCGCGACCATCTTGCGAAGTTCGGCGACGCCCTTTTCGTTAGCGGCAATCTGCGCCTTGAGGTCTGCGATGTTCTGATGCGGATTGCGTGCCGGGTAGGGGTGGTCGGTGAGCAACGTCTCCAGTTCCTTCTCGCGGAACCGGCCGCGATCGACGATGCGGAAATTGTCGAACAGCACGCCTTCCTCGTCGACCGTGGTGGCGAGCGGCGTCATCGAGCCAGGCGCGGTGCCACCGATGTCGGCATGATGACCGCGTGAAGCGACGTAGAAGAGGATTTTTGGCGATTGGCCGATCTCCCCCCCTGTGGGGGAGATGCCCGGCAGGGCAGAGGGGGGCAACGTCGAGCGCTCAGCTTCGCGATACACCGCCTCGCCAATTGGAGGCGTTGGCGGGGCAGCGCCCCCCTCTGTCGGCTTCGCCGACATCTCCCCCACAAGGGGGGAGATTGGTCGCTCTTCCTCAAACACCGGCGTCACCACGGTGATATCAGGCAGATGCGTGCCGCCATTATAAGGCGCATTCAATGCAAAGAGGTCGCCGGGGTGAATGTCGCCCGAGTTGAGCCGGATGATGGTTTCCACCGAACGGTCCATGGAGCCGAGATGCACCGGCATGTGCGGCGCGTTGGCGACCAGCGCGCCATTGCGGTCGAAGACGGCGCAGGAGAAATCCAGCCTTTCCTTGATGTTGACGGAGTAGGCGGTGTTCTGCAGCGTCACGCCCATCTGCTCGGCGATCGACATGAACAGGTTGTTGAAGACCTCCAGCATGACCGGATCGGCTTCGGTGCCGAGCGCTGCCTGCCGGCGCTTTTTCTCGACGCGGCGCAAAAGCACATGGTTCTTGGCGGTGATTTCGGCTTGCCAGCCCGGTTCGACGACGATGGTCTGGTTCGGTTCGATGACCAGGGCAGGACCGGCAACGCGGTGCCCCGGCTTGAGCGCCTCGCGGCGAAAGATGCCGGCGTGACGCCAGATGCCGTCGGCGAAGATTTGCCGTTTCTCCGAAGGGCTTGGGCTTATGTCCTCAAGAACTGAATCGCTTTCCTCGCAGCCGGCGTCGCCGGTGTCGGTGCCTTCGACGCCGACCGATTCGACGATCATCGGCTTTTTGTCATAGACGAAGCCGAACTGCGCCTTGTGGGCCGTTTCGAAATCGCTCTTGGCTCGTGAAATCGAGCGGTGCTCGAAATTCACCGGCAGTGCGGTGTCGGTGCCGTCATAGCGGACCTGCAGCACCGGTTTCGAGGCGACGGTGTCCTCGGCGATGCCTTGGGCGGCGAGCTCGTCGATGACGGCTTTGCGCAATGTCGCGATAAGCTCGTCGATCGCCGGCTTGGAGTCTTCCGCCAGTGGTTTCAGCAGCGCCTGCTGGCGCGACGAAAAAGTCGAGGACAACCCAATGCCATAAGCCGACAGCAGGCCCGAGAACGGATGGATCAGCACCGCTTCCATGCCGAGTGCGTCGGCAACGAGGCAGGCGTGCTGGCCGCCGGCGCCACCAAAACAGTTCAAGAGATATTCGGTAACGTCGTAGCCGCGCTGCACGGAAATCTTCTTGATCGCGTTGGCCATGTTTTCGACGGCGATGGTGACGAACCCTTCGGCCACCGCCTCCGGCGTGTGGCCGTCGCCGATTTCGGCGGCGAGTACTGCGAATTTTTCGCGCACGGTTTGCACGTCGAGCGGCTCGTTCTGGCCGGGTCCAAAAATGGCCGGGAAGAAGTCGGGCTGCAGCTTGCCCAGCATGACATTGGCGTCGGTGACGGCCAGCGGGCCGCCGCGCCGGTACGCGGCCGGGCCAGGATTGGCGCCGGCCGAATCTGGCCCGGCGCGGAAGCGGCCGGCCTCGTAATGCAGGATCGAGCCGCCGCCGGCGGCGACGGTATGGATGCGCATCATTGGCGCGCGGATGCGCACGCCGGCAACCTCGGTGTCGAAGGCGCGCTCATAGTCGCCGTCATAATGGGCGACGTCGGTGGATGTGCCGCCCATGTCGAAGCCGATGACCTTGTCGAAACCAGCGAGTTTCGCCGTCTCGACCATGCCGACGACGCCGCCGGCCGGACCGGACAGCAACGCGTCCTTGCCCTGGAACATATCGGCGGCGGTGAGACCGCCCGACGACATCATGAACATGAGGCGGGGGGATTCCCTCCCCCTCGATGGGAGGGTGGCGGCGAAGCCGCCGGGTGGGGTCGTTGCGGCAGTGCTCGACGTTCCTTGGGGCCTCGCGCTGCCTTGGGCGACCCCCTCTGGCCGCTTCGCGGCCATCTCCCCCTCGAGGGGGGAGAAAACGCCCAGCTCTTCCGCCACCCTCTGCACATAGCGCGACAGGATCGGCGACAGATAGGCATCGACCACGGTGGTGTCGCCGCGTCCGACCAGCTTGATGAGTGGCGAGACCTCGTGGCTGACCGAGACTTGGCGAAACCGCAGTTTTCTGCAGACTTTTGCAACCGCCTTTTCGTGGTCGGGATATTTCCAGGCATGCATGAAGACGATCGCCACGGCGTCGATGCCGTCGGCCTTGGCCTGTTCGATGGCTGGGCGCACGGCGGCGATGTCGAGCAGCCGATCGACGCAGCCGTCGGCGCGCACGCGCTCGTCGACCTCGATGACGCGCTCGTAGAGTTGTTCGGGAAGAATGATCTCCTTGGCGAAGATGTCGGGCCGCGCCTGATAGGCGATCCTCAGCGCGTCGCGAAATCCCCTGGTGATGAGCAGCAGCACGCGGTCGCCCTTGCGCTCCAGAAGCGCGTTGGTGGCAACGGTAGTGCCCATCTTGATGTCGCCGATCAGGCCGGACGGGATCGGCGCGCCGGATTTTAATTCGAGCAGATCGCGAATGCCCTGGATGGCGGCGTCGGTATAGGCTTCAGGATTTTCGGAAAGCAGCTTGCGCGGGTGCAGCCCGCCTTCCGGGTCACGGCCGATGACATCGGTGAAGGTGCCGCCGCGGTCGATCCAGAAATCCCATTTGGCGGTCACGGCAGCTCTCCCAGGCATTTTATTGATTCAATATGTTAATTCGCCATGGCTTGGTGTTAGTTCGCCAGGGCTTCGCCGGCAACGGCAAAAGCAGGTGATGTTACATGCGGAAACGCAACGTTATGAAACTCATAAGCGCCTGATGCATTCTGTCCTCGCTCGTCACCCGGTAGCGGGGGGCGTGATTAGAGGAGAGATGTCATGAAGAAACTCGTTCTTGCGTCGGTTTCGGCGCTTGCCCTGCTTGGCGTTGCGGCTTGCAGCGACAGCGGCACGGGCGGGGACGCCACAACCACGCAGAGCACCAATCCGCCGGCGAACGAACAGCCGATGCAGCCGGCTCCTGACGCGACCAAGCCGGCCGAGCCGGCTCCGGCTGCGCCGGCGCAGTAGTTCTCAGGTGATGAACAGAAGGCCGGCATCATGCCGGCCTTCTGACTTCAGGACACGCTCCTTGCGGCCGCCGCCGCAAGCGCAGTTTCGCCCGTTACTTTTTCGCCCAGCAGAAGGGGTCGAATGGCAAGGCGACGAAGGCTGGCAGTTTCGCTCGCTGTGGCCGCCGCTGCCGCCTGCTGATTTTCCATGATCGACGGTTACGCCAGCTGGTCAGGCGGCCGCGAAATAGGCTGCCCTGCGGCATTGTCTTCGCTTGATAGCGGTGGCCAGTTAGCCCTAATAGGTGCCCATGTCGATTTGGGATCGCCTTGGCGACTTCATCACGCGCGTTTCGTCCTCAACCTCGTCCGGCGTCGCCGACGTGGTCGAGGCTGTGCGCACGGTTTTCTCCGGCGACCCGGATCTGCGCCGCCGCGTCGCCTTCTCGGTAGCGATGATCGCGCTGTCGGCCAAGATGGCCAAGGCCGACGGCATCGTCACGCAGGACGAGGTGCGCGCCTTCCAGCAGATATTCGAAGTGCCGAAGGACCAAACGCGCAATGTGGCGCGGCTCTACGATCTGGCCAAGCGCGACATTGCCGGGTTCGAGACCTATGCCGCGCGCATGGCGCAGCTTTGCGGCTCCGGTCATTCGAACTGCACGATGCTGGAGGACATTCTCGACGGGCTGTTCCACATCGCCAAGGCCGACGGGCTGGTCCACGAGCGCGAAGGGCAGTTCCTGCATCGTATTGCCGAGATCTTCCGGATCGAGGAGGCGCATTACCAGAGCATTCTGGCCCGGCACGTCGACCTGGGTGCGGCCGATCCCTATGTCGTGCTTGGCATCGAGCGGGGAAAAACGTTCGAGGAGGTCAGGAGGCGTTATCGCAAGCTGGTTTCGGACAACCATCCCGACCGGCTGATCGCACGCGGGCTGCCGCAGGAATTCATCAAGATCGCAACGAGCAGGATAGCGGCGATCAACGCGGCCTATGAGATGATCGAACGAGGCCTGCGGCACGCATGAGCGGCTTCCCGCCCGACGAGCCGAGCGCCGAGGTAAGGGTATCGCCGAATTTCGGTCCACGACGCGAGAAGCCCGACATGATCGTGCTGCACTACACCGGGATGGAGACTGGCGCGGGCGCCGAAGCATGGCTGTGCGATCCGGCCAGCGAGGTTTCGTCCCATTATCTCGTCCATGAGGACGGCCGCATCGTCCAGATGGTCAGGGAAAGCGACCGTGCCTGGCATGCCGGCAAGAGTTCCTGGTTCGGGCGCAGCGACATCAACTCCTGTTCGCTCGGCATCGAGATCGTCAATCCGGGGCATTCGCTGGGCTATCGGAATTTTCCGAAACCGCAGATCGATGCCGTCATCGGCCTGTGCAAGGGAATTGTTCAGCGCCATACGATTCCAGCTCAACGGGTGCTCGCCCATTCCGACGTGGCGCCGGGACGCAAGATCGACCCCGGCGAGAAATTCCCTTGGAAAGCGCTGTTCGAGGCCGGTGTCGGCCATCTCGTCCAAGCGGCACCCCTCAGGCGCGGCGCGGTGCTGAAGGCCGGCGATGCGAATGCCGAGGTCGAGGCGTTGCAAGCGATGCTGGCGCTCTACGGTTATGGCGTAGAGATATCAGGCAATTTTGACCGGCATACCGAAATCGTGGTCGAGGCTTTTCAACGGCATTTCCGCCAACGCAAAGTGGATGGCGTGGCCGACGGATCGACAATCCGCACACTGGAAAGGCTGCTTGCTTCCGTGAGGGCAGTTCCGCCCAAGTAGTCTTTTCCTAGCTGTTCAGTTACAGCCTGTCACTCAAAGTGACTTGCCTCGCCTTTTTTGCCGCCAATTCGGCCGTCAAAGGCGATCCGTGCAAATTGTCGGACCTACAGCTCCCAGATGTTCCGATGTTGATTTAGCGTAGCTGCGTGAAGTTCTTCGCGCGGTTCAAACAGAACAGGATCCCATGCAGAAATTGACCGTTTTAACGGCAGCTGTTGCTGCCGGCGTAATGACTTTTGCCATCGGTGCCGCCAATGGCGCGCCGCTGAGCCAGCGGGCCGACCAGGGTTTCATTACCGTGTCCGATAAAACCGCCACGCCGAAAGCCGGCCAAGATGCAAAGGAAAAAAGGACAGCCTCCGCAAAGGCGGTAAAAGCTGCTGCGGTAAAGGTGAAAAAGCCAGCATCCGCAAAGGCGGAAAAAGCTGGGGTAAGGGTAAACAAGCCAGCCTCCGCAAAAAATGCAGTCTCCAAACGGCACGTGAAGCGCAACAGGACCCGCATCGACCAGGCGACGACGGCGTCGATCGGCGGGAAAAGCCGGGCGGCGGCGCCGAACGCGGCGGCCGCTGGCGGCAGTGGCCAGTATTCGGCGATCATCGAGCGTCATGCCGCCAGCAATGGTGTGCCGGTCTCGCTCGCCAAGGCCGTCATCATGATCGAAAGCAGCTTCCGGCCGAACCAGGTCGGCAGCGCCGGTGAGATCGGCCTGATGCAGATCAAGCCGTCGACGGCGCGGATGATGGGTTACAGCGGCTCGATCAAGGGCCTCTACGATCCCGAGACCAACATCAAATACGGCATGAAATACCTCGCCATGGCGCACAACCTCGGCGGCGGCACGACCTGCGGCACGATTCTCAAATACAACGCCGGCCATGGCGCCAAGCGGATGAACCCGATTTCCGCGGCCTATTGCGGCAAGGTCAAGGTGCAGTTGGCCGCGCTTGGAGCGCCGGCGTAATAAGCCCGAACCTGCTTTTTTCTTGCGTTTTCGGCCTTGAACCCCTTTATACGCCTTGCCAGCTGGCCGGGCGGCCGCACCCGCGAAGCCGAAAGGCTGCGGGTGAGGAAAGTCCGGGCTCCATGGAGACACGGTGCCGGTTAATGGCCGGCGGGGGCGACCCTAGGGAAAGTGCCACAGAAAGCAAACCGCCACGGTTTTACCGTGGTAAGGGTGAAAGGGTGGGGTAAGAGCCCACCGCGCGACTGGCAACAGGAGCGGCACGGTAAACCCCACCGGGAGTAAGACCGAATAGGGACGGTGCGAGGGGAAACCTCGAGGGCTGTTTCCGGCTCACCGTCCGGGTAGGTTGCGTGAGGCGCATGGCAACATGCGCCCAAGATGAATGGCCGCCACGTTCTCGCGCCGCAGGGGGCGAGGGCCATACAGAACCCGGCTTACAGGCCAGCTGGCAATTTCTTCCAGATACTACAAGGAAATCCCCTGATATCAGCAGGTTGCGTCTTCGGGCGCGCCTGCTGGTTCAGGCGCATTGCTACTGAACAGGCATTGCTGGGCAGTGGGCGTACAGCGTTTCTTGAAGTCGGTGCGATTAATCGTACCATATAGGCGCGGGCAATATCAGGAGCGCATTATGGGTCAGGTCGACAAACGCAGCATCAGGCTTTCGCCGGAACTGGCGGGGGCGGTCGACGTTGTGGTCGCCGCCGGCGAATATGCTCGGCTAGCGAGGTGATCCGCGACGCGCTCAGGCAATGGAAGGACCGCCGCGACCTGCACGGCTATACGGTCGAGGAGTTGCGCAAGCTGGTGCAGGAGGGAATTGACAGCGGACCGGGTCGGTTTGCGTCGATCGACGAAATCAAGGCCGAAGCGCGCAGACGATTGAAATCCGATAACGCGGCATGACTTTGCTGCCCATCATCCGAACTGCAATGCAGAAGAGGATTTGATCGCGACCTGGCTCCATGTCGCGCGACGACGAGGCTGTAGCGGACCGGCTGCTCGACCGGAAGCCCGCTGGCAGCAACTGGCGACCTATCCCTTCTCAGGCGCACCGCGCGAAGACATTCGCCCGGCATCCGCCATCTGGTCGTCGGCGAGTATCTCACCTTGTATCGTGTCAGCGAGGATGCAGTCGAGATCCTGCGCGTGCTGCATGGCCGGCGCAAAATCGAAGCCGACGATCTGGCTTCGTGATCGGTTCGTTCAGCCGCCGATACCGTTCAGCGACGCTTCGATCGCCTGCCAAAGCTCTTCCACCGGTTCGCAGCCGACCGACAGGCGAACGAAGCCGGGCGGAACAGCGTCTCCTCTTTTTGCTCGCCGTTCCGCCGACGTATGCACGCCTCCGAACGACGTCGCCGCCTGCATCAATAAGCAGTTGTTGATGAAATCCTCGGCCTTGTCCTCCGATGCCAGCACAAACGAGATGAGAAAGCCGAAGCGCTCCATCTGGGCGCGGGCGAGATTGTGCGAAGGGTCGCCTACCAGACCCGGAAAGCGCAAGCCGCTGATCGCACGATGGCTCTCCAGACGCCGCGCTATCACCTCGGCGGAAGAACACATGCGGTCGAAACGCACGTCGAGCGTTTCCAAGCCGCGATGCACAAGCCACGCCTCGAACGGCCCGGGAATGGCGCCCGACGTCTCGCGCCAGCCGGACACGGCGGCGATGATGTCGGCATTGCGGCTGGCGACATGGCCGAACAGCACGTCGGAATGGCCATTGGGTGCCTTGGTGTCGGCGGCAATGACGATGTCGGCGCCGAGATCGAGCGGGCGTTGGCCGAAGGGCGTCATTGTCGTGTTGTCGACCACCAGAATCGCCCCCGCTTTGTGCGCCGCTTCGGCGACAGCCGTAATGTCGCAGATATCCAGTCCCGGATTGGCGGGAGTTTCGACGAAGGCCAGTCGATATCCATCGAAGCCGCCGTCGAGGAAAGTCGATGTCGGCCGGACATCGTGGGCGACGCCGAAAGGTTTTAGGAAACCCTCCGCCAGGGCCCGCGTGGTGTGATAGCCGTCTGACGGCAGCAGGATACGGTCGCCGGATTTGAGCAATCCAAAAAACACCGCCGAGATTGCAGCCATTCCAGAGGGGAAGGCGACGCATGGCGCCCCTTCCAGATGCGCCAGCATGTGTTCGACCGCGTCCCAGGTCGGATTGCTGAAGCGGCCATATTGATCGAACCCGGTGGCGTCGCCGGGTGCATGATAAATGGCGGCCATAGTTAGCGGCAGGGGAATTGGGTCGCCCATGGTGAGCCTGCCGCGACGCAGATGGGGAAGTGCCGCGGCGCGCGATCTGGCTGTTTCGGACATGGATTTCAACCTTGTTTCTGACCGAGAAAAGAATCTGTTTCTGACCGGGAAAACACGGGCTGACGCTATGCGCGGTGGCGATCCGCGGCAAGCCGCCTTCGGTAGGCCAGGCGCTCTAAACGCTTCGTTAGGCTTAATGGAGCATAAAGACGGGAGTGCCGTCAGAGCTGCTCTCATCGGTTGTGGCGCGCGCGTTTGTGAAGCCTATTCCCGTTGACGCCCATAGCGCCCCATGATATCCCATTTCGATATTCAAGCCTTCGTTCCGCGTCAGGGTGAAGCGTACGCCAATCGGGCAGCCGCGGCGGCTGCGCGTTCGCCTGTTTTCGCCTTTCAGAACGAAGTGAGTTTTGGGCAGGGACCGCGCCGCGGCGGCGCGGGCGGGAAGATGCAGAGGGGTGCGGCGGCGCAAGCGGCCGTAACGCGTAATGGACCGGTTTCTGTCAAGCGCGGTGAACAGGATCGATGCGAAGGGGCGGGTGTCCGTTCCAGCGCATTTCCGTGCGGTTGTGCAGAAACGCGGCTATTCGGAACTCTATGCGCTGCGCTGCCTGGACCGTCCGGCGATGGATGTCGGCGGGCTCGACCTGCTCGACCGCTACGAGCAGCGCATCGCGCAGGAAGATCCTTTCCTGCAGGCGGCGGACGACATGTCGTTCTTCTGCCATGGCGATGGAACCTTTCTCAAGCTCGATCAGGACGGCCGCATCTCGATGACCGATTTCATCCGCGAGCACACCGGCATTTCCGCGGAAGCAGCGTTTGTCGGCCGCGGCAATTTCTTTCAGATCTGGGAACCTGGACGGCTCGCCGCCTATGGGGCGGAAGCACGCGCCCGGCTTTTGCAGCTTCGGCAGGGGACGAAGCCTGGGGAGCGGCCGGAATGATGGCGGGCTACGGCGATGACCCTCACGCCGCTGGCGGACCGGCCCGTCACATTCCGGTCCTCCTTGCCGAAGTGCTGGAGGCGCTTTCGCCTAAAGCGGGCGAGGTGATCGTCGACGGCACCTTCGGCGCCGGCGGCTACACCAAAGCCATTCTGGCATGCGGCGCCTCGGTCGTCGCCATCGACCGCGATCCGGATGCGATTGCTACCGGTCGTGCCCTCGAACAACAATCGGGCGGCAGGCTCCGGCTTGTTCAGGCGTCATTCTCGACGTTGGATGAGCATGTCGAAAGCGCCGAGGGTGTCGCGCTCGACATCGGCATCTCATCCATGCAGATCGACCAGGCGGAGCGCGGTTTTTCGTTCCGGGCCGACGGACCGCTCGATATGCGCATGGCCCAGGCTGGTCTCAGCGCCGCCGATGTCGTCAACAGCTTCAAAGTGGGCGACCTTGCCCGCATCTTCGGGTTCCTTGGCGAAGAGCGCCATGCCGGCCGCATCGCCCGCATGATCGAAAGCCGTCGCGAAAAACATGCGTTCGAGCGCACGCTCGACCTTGCCGATGCCATCGAGACGCATGTCGGCCGCGCGCCGAAGGACAAGATCCATCCGGCGACCCGCGTCTTCCAGGCGCTGCGCATTTTCGTCAACGACGAACTCGGCGAACTGGCCAAAGCGCTGTTTGCAGCTGAACGCGTGCTGAAGCCGGGCGGGCGGCTGGCCGTCGTGACGTTCCACTCCCTGGAAGACCGCATCGTCAAACGCTTCATCGCCGATCGCGCCGATGCGGCATCCGGATCGCGGCACCTGCCCGAGGCGCAGGCGCGCAGCGCCACCTTCAAAAAGGTGGGCAGCGGCGTGACGCCTGATGAGGCCGAGATATCAGCCAATCCGCGGGCGCGCTCGGCAAGGCTGCGCGCTGCGATCCGCACCGACGCACCGCCGCGCACCGGCGACTTTTCGATTTTCGGGCTTCCAAAGCTTCCTGAGCCAAAACTTCCCGGCGTCAATTGGCCGGGAGAGAGGTGAGCACGTGTTTCGTACCAGCGACATAGTCCTGATCGCCGTCATGGTTTCGGCTGCGGCCTTGACCTACAAGACCAAGCGCGAGGCCGAAGAACAATTGGCGGCGGTGCACAAGATCCAGGCGCAGATCCGCTACGAGGAGGATACGATCGATCTCCTGAAGGCGGACTGGAGCCTGCTGACCCAGCCGTCGCGCCTGCAAAAGCTGGCCGAGATCTATAGATCGCAACTCGAGCTCGAGCCGGTCAGCGCCCGCCAGATCATCGGGCTGGACGATCTGCCGGCAAAACCCCTCACCATCGAGGACCTTTCGTCCGAGCGACTGGGTGGCATGGCCGACAATTCTGGCAAAGGACCCTTGGGTGGCAAGGACCCTGTGGTCACCGGAGGCATCGTCCAATGATTCCCAGACTTCCATTGATCGCCAGACTGCTGAAGCGCCCCGCCAAGTCGGAAGACGGATCGATTGTGGTCGAAGGCGCGCGCAAAGCGACCGGCGGCAAGGGCAGGACCCGCATCGTGATGACGATGGCGGTGTTCTTCGGCATCTATTCGATCATCACCGGGCGGCTGGTCTATCTGGGTTTCCAGAACCCCGACCTGTCCGGCGGTCCGCAGAGCCGGGTGACGGCGTCTCGGCCCGATATCGTGGACCGCAACGGCGAAGTTCTGGCGACGGACATCAAGACGGCGTCGCTGTTTGCCGAACCGCGCCGCATTGTCGACGCCGACGAGGCGATCGAAAAGCTGGCGACGGTGCTTCCCGAAATCGACTACGAACAGACCTACCATAAGCTGAAGAGCGGCGCCGGCTTCGTCTGGCTGCAGCGGCAACTGACGCCCAAGCAGCAATCGGATATCATGCAGCTCGGCATTCCCGGCTTCGGCTTCCGCACCGAAAAGCGCCGCTTCTATCCGGCCGGCGAAACCTCGTCCTACATCGTCGGGCTCACCAACATCGACAATCAGGGAATCTCCGGCATGGAGAAATACATCGACGAACAGGGGCTGAGCGACCTTCAGGCGTCGGGACTTGCGGTGGCCAAGGATCTGAAGCCGGTGCAGCTCTCGATCGACCTTCGCGTCCAGCATATCGTGCGTGACGAGGTCGCCGCCGGCATGGAGAAATACCGCGCAATCGCAGCGGGCGCCGTCGTTCTCAACATCAAGACCGGCGAAGTGATGGCGATGGCCTCGGTTCCGGATTTCGATCCCAACAACCCGTACAATGCGCAGGACAAGGACCGCTTGAACCGCATGTCGGCCGGCCTTTACGAAATGGGTTCGACCTTGAAGAGCTTTACCACCGCCATGGCGCTCGATTCCGGCAAAGTGACGCTGGAAAGCCGTTTCGACGCTTCGCGCCCGATCAGGATCGGCCGCCAGACCATCCATGATTTTCATGGCAAGGCCCGGGTGCTGTCGGTGCCCGAAGTGTTCATCTATTCGTCCAATATCGGTTCGGCCAAGGAAGCCGAAGCGGTCGGCATCGAGGGGCACCGCGAATTCCTGCATCGCCTGGGCATCCTCGAGAAGATGCAGACGGAACTGCCTGAAGTCGCCCGCCCGACCGAGCCCAAAGTCTGGAAACAGGTCCATTCGATCACCATCGCCTTCGGTCACGGCGTGTCGACGACGCCGCTGCAGACGGCGGTCGGCTGTGCCGCGCTGGTGAACGGCGGCTATCTGATCCAGCCGACATTCCTGAGGCGCGCGCAGGAACAGGCGATGTCGGTGGCCAAGAAAGTTGTCAGCGACAAGACCTCCGAGAGCATGCGCTATCTCTACGCACTGAACGCCGAGAAAGGCTCAGGCAGGAACGCCAGGGTTCCTGGTTATCGCGTCGGCGGCAAGACCGGAACGGCAGAGAAGGTTGTCAACGGCCGCTACTCAAAGGACAAGAATTTCAACGCCTTCGTCGCGGCTTTCCCGATGGACGATCCGCAATATATCGTGCTTACGATCGCCGACGAACCGAAGCCGGAAAAACCCGGCATGGGTGCAACGGCCGCCTCGAATGCTGGTGTCATGGCTGCAAACATTATCCGACGTTCGGCTTCCATGCTTGGCGTGAAGCCAGATTTCAGCCATGAAAATGGCGCAACGCTGGTTTCCTATCAGTGATTCTTGGGGCGCGCCGGCAACTGCGCGCTATTTTGTTGCTATGAACGGGGTTCGATGAAGCTGAAAGATCTAGCCGGTATCCTGTCTGTCGAGGGGACAGCTTCCTTCGATACGGAGGTTACCGGGATTTCGTCGGATTCCCGCCAGGTAGCACCGGGCGTGGTCTTCTTCGCGCTCACTGGCACCAAGGCCGATGGCGCGGCCTATGCCGCCGATGCCGCCAGTCGCGGCGCAGTGGCGATCGTGGCCGGCAAGGGCAGCGCCGTCGCCGGACTGCCGGTGCCGGTTCTCGCCGTCGACGATCCGCGCCTTGCGCTGGCGCTGAGCGCGGCCCGCTACTTCGGCAGGCAGCCGCAAACCATGGTCGCGGTGACCGGTACCAGCGGCAAGACATCGGTTGCGGCCTTCACAAGGCAGATATGGGAGCAGTCAGGGTTTGCCGCTGCTTCGATAGGCACGACCGGCCTGGTGGCGCCGGGCCGCAACGAATATGGCTCGCTGACCACCCCCGACCCGGTAGATCTGCACAGGCTGCTGAGGGAACTGGCGGATGCCGGCGTCACCCATGCATCGATGGAGGCCTCCAGCCACGGCCTCGACCAGCGCCGGCTCGACGGCGTGAAGCTCGCAGCCGGCGGGTTCACCAATCTCGGCCGGGACCACATGGACTATCATCCGACAGTCGAGGACTATCATCGCGCCAAGCTGCGCCTGTTCGACGCGCTGCTGCCGAAGGGCGCGCCGGCCGTCATTTTTGCCGACGATCCGTGGTCGGAGCCGACGATCCGGGCGGCGAGGGCGGCAGGACTGGATGTGCTGACGGTCGGCCGCCACGGCGAGTTCCTGAGACTGAAGCGGGTCGAGCACGAGCGCCACCGCCAGCGCGCCGAAGTGGAAGTCGATGGCGTTCTCCACGAGGTTGACCTGCCGCTGGCCGGGGATTTCCAGATCGCCAATGCACTGGTTTCGGCGGGCCTCGCCATTTCTACTGGAACGCCAGCCGCCAAAGCCCTGATGGCGTTGGAGAAATTGAAGGGCGCGCCGGGTCGGCTCGACCTCGTTGGGACAACATCCCATGGGGCGCCGGTCTATGTCGATTATGCGCACAAGCCGGACGCGCTGGAAAACGTGCTGGCGTCGGTGCGGCCGTTCACCACCGGCCGCGTCATCGTCGTGTTCGGCTGTGGCGGCGACCGCGACCGGGGCAAGCGTCCGATCATGGGTGAAATCGCTACGCGGCTCGCCGATGTCGTTATCGTCACCGACGACAATCCGCGTTCGGAAGTGCCTGAAACGATCCGTGCCGCGATCCTTGCCGCTGCACCCGGCGCTATCGAGATCGGCGATCGGCGCAAGGCGATCCACGAGGCAGTCGCCATGCTCCATGCCGGCGACACGCTGATCGTGGCCGGCAAGGGCCATGAGGAAGGCCAGACCATCGGCGCCGAGACGCTGCATTTTTCCGACCATGAGGAAGTCCGCGCCGCGCTTCAGGAGCGCGCCGCATGAGCTTTCTGTGGACCTCCGAGGATCTCGTCGCCGCCATGGGCGGACGACCCCTTGGCCCGATGCCGGAGGGTATCAGCGGCATCTCGATCGACAGCCGCAGCCTTGAGCCGGGCGATGCTTTCTTCGCCATCAAAGGCGAGGCGATGGACGGCCACGATTTCGCGACCGCCGCCATCAAGGCCGGCGCCGGCGTGCTGGTCGTCGCCGAGGGCAAGCTGCCGTCGCTCGGGCGGCTGACCGCGCCGATGATCGTCGTGCAGGACGTGCTGGCCGCGCTGGAAAAGCTCGGGCTGGCCGCCCGCGCGCGCTCGAACGCCAAGATCATCGCGGTGACCGGTTCGGCGGGCAAGACCACCACCAAGGAAGCGCTGCGCCATGTGCTGTCCGCGGTCGGCAAGGTGCACGCATCGGCCCAGTCTTTCAACAACCACTGGGGCGTCCCGCTGACGCTGGCGCGGATGCCGGTGGATTGCGACTATGCCGTGTTCGAGATCGGCATGAACCATCCCGACGAGATCCGGCCGCTGGCCAAGATGGTCCGGCCGCATGTCGCCATCGTCACGCTGATCGCCGCGGCACATCTCGGCTTCTTCCGCAATCTGGACGAGATCGCCAGGGCCAAGGCCGAGATTTTCGAGGGGCTGGAACCGGATGGTGCTGTCCTTCTCAACCGCGACGACCCGCGCTGGAAGCTTCTGGACAAGATGGCAAGAGCCGCCGGCGTCGAGCACATTTACGGCTTTGGCGAGAATGCCCGGGCGACATTCAAACTGCTCGAATGCGCGCTGCATGCCGATCATTCTATCATCACCGCCAAGATTGGCGGTCAGGAAATCACCACCAGGGTTGGCGCGCCGGGCCGACATATGGTGCAGAACGTGCTGGCCGTGCTGGGCGCCGCGCATCTGGTCGGCGCCGACATCGCCAGGGTGGCGACGGCGCTGGCCGATCTTTCGGCCGAACGCGGACGCGGCAAGCGCCACGTGCTGCGTCACCCGAAAGGTCCGATCACGCTGATCGACGAGAGCTACAACGCCAATCCGGCGTCGATGAGCGCTGCAATGGCGCTGCTCAACGCGACGCCGGTGTCGGGCGAAGGAAGGCGCATCGCGGTGCTCGGCGACATGCTCGAACTCGGCGAGCATTCCGCGAAGCTGCACGCAGCCCTTGCCGATCTCATCGCCGGCACCGAAACGCGCACGGTCTTTCTCGCCGGCCCGGAAATGCGGGCGCTGGCCGACACCCTTCCTGATGAGATCGAGACGGAGTATCGCGCCGGCGCAGAGGATCTGAAACTGGTGCTTCTGTCGGCGCTGAAGCCTGGCGACGTGGTGATGATCAAATCGTCGAAAGGCATCGGGTTCTCCAAATTGGTCGACGCATTGCTCAGCAAATTTCCGGCGGTAGCCACAACCGCCAAACAGGCCTAGAGCCAGGTCCGGGGACCGAATCGCATGTTCACACTGCTCGTCGAATTCGCGGACAAGATCTCGGTCTTCAACGTCTTTCGCTACATAACCTTCCGTACCGGCGGCGCGCTGATCACCGCGGCGCTGATCGTCTTCATCTTCGGGCCGGCTATCATCAATTCGCTGAGGCTGCGGCAGGGCAAGGGCCAGCCGATCCGCGCCGACGGGCCGCAGACGCATTTCAAGAAGGCCGGCACGCCGACCATGGGCGGGCTGATGATCCTGTGCGGCATCATCGGCTCGTCGCTTTTGTGGGCGAACCTGTCCAGCATCTATGTCTGGGTGGTGCTGCTGGTGACCCTGGGTTTCGGCTCGATCGGGTTCTACGACGACTATCTCAAGGTGACGAAGCAATCGCATCTTGGGTTTTCCGGCAAGGCGCGGCTGGGGCTTGAATTCGTCATCGCCGGCATCGCCGCCTGGGTGATCATGCACAATGGCCAGGCGCCGTTCTCGTCGTCGCTGACTTTCCCCTTCGCCAAGGAATTTCTCATCAATCTCGGCTGGTTCTTCATCCCGTTCTCGTGCTTCGTCATCGTCGGCGCCGGCAATGCGGTGAACCTGACCGATGGCCTCGACGGGCTGGCGATCGTGCCGATCATGATCGCAGCGGCGTCCTTCGGCGTCATCGCCTATCTCTCCGGCAATGCGGTGTTCGCCGAATATCTGCAGATCCATTTCGTGCCTGGCACCGGTGAATTGGCGGTGGTCCTCGGCGCAGTGATCGGCGCCGGCCTCGGCTTCCTGTGGTTCAACGCACCGCCGGCGGCGATCTTCATGGGCGATACCGGCTCGCTGGCCCTGGGCGGCCTGATCGGCACGGTGGCAGTTGCCACCAAGCACGAGATCGTGCTGGTCATCGTCGGCGGCCTGTTCGTCGTCGAGATCCTGTCGGTCATCATCCAGGTCGGCTACTTCAAGATGACCGGCAAGCGGGTGTTCCTGATGGCGCCGATCCACCATCATTTCGAAAAGCTCGGCTGGACCGAAAGTCAGGTGGTGATCCGCTTCTGGATCATCGCCGTCATCCTGGCGCTGGTCGGCCTGTCGACCCTGAAGCTCCGATAGGAGGCCGCTTGATCCCCGCCACATCCTTCGCAGGCAAGCGCGTTTCGCTCTTCGGGCTCGGCGGCTCGGGGATCGCCACGGCGCGCGCGCTGATCGAGGGCGGAGCGGAGGTGCTCGCCTGGGACGACAATCCCGGCAGTGTCGCCAATGCCGCGGCCGTCGGGATCGCGACCGGCGATCTGCGCGGCGCCGACTGGGCGAAGTTCTCGGCCTTCGTGCTGTCGCCCGGCGTGCCGCTGACGCATCCGAAGCCGCACTGGACAGTGGAACTGGCGCGCGCTTCAGGCGTCGAGATCATTGGCGACATCGAGCTGTTCTGCCGGCAGCGGACGTTGCTGGCGCCGGCAGCGCCCTTCATCGCCATTACCGGCACCAACGGCAAATCGACGACGACGGCGCTGACAGCGCATATCCTGAAATCGGCCGGACGCGACACGCAGATGGGCGGCAATATCGGCCGCGCGGTGATGACGCTCGATCCACCGGAGCCTGGGCGGCATTATGTCGTGGAATGCTCGTCCTACCAGATTGACCTGGCGCCCTCGATCAATCCGACCGCCGGCGTCCTGCTCAATCTGACGCCGGATCATCTCGACCGTCATGGCACGATGCAGCACTACGCCGCGATCAAGGAACGGCTGGCGGCCGGCAGCGAAACGGCAATCGTCGGTGTCGACGATTCCTGGTGCGCCCAGCTCGCCGACCGGCTGGAGCGGGCGGGCCGGCACGTCATCCGCATTTCCAAACGCCTGCCGCTGACCGATGGCTATTTTGCCGACGGCACCAATCTGATGGAGGCGGTGCATGGCCGTTACAGCCGCGTTGCCTTTCTCGAAGGCATCGGCTCGCTGCGCGGCCAGCACAATGCGCAGAATGCGTTGGCCGCTATCGCCGCCAGCCTCAAAGTCGGGCTCGAGCTGGGCGAGATCCAATCGGGGCTGGAGAGCTTTCCCGGGCTGGCGCACCGTATGGAGCAGGTCGGCCGCAAGGGCCATGTGCTGTTCATCAACGATTCCAAGGCCACCAATGCCGATGCGGCAGCGCCCGCATTGTCCAGCTTTCCGCGCATTTACTGGATTGCCGGCGGGTTGCCGAAAGAGGGTGGCATCGAGCCGTTGCGCGGCCTCTTTCCCCGCGTCGCCAAGGCCTATCTGATCGGTGAGGCCGCACCAGCCTTCTCGGCGACGCTCGGCGAGGCGGTGCCTTACGAGATCTCCGGCACGCTGGCCGCAGCAGTCGAGCATGCCGCAAGCGACGCGGCCAAGGATGATGACAACGGCGAGGTGGTGGTGCTGCTTTCGCCGGCCTGCGCCAGTTTCGACCAGTTCAAGAATTTCGAAGTGCGCGGCGATGCCTTCAGGCAAGCTGCGAGCACTATTGATGGCGTGAAGCTCATCGGAGGGGCACGATAATGCAAAGCCGTCTCGACAAAAGCCCGGTCGCCACCTGGTGGTGGACGGTCGATCGCTGGTTCCTGGCTGCGTTCCTGTCGCTGATGGGACTCGGCATCGTACTGTCTTTCGCGGCAAGCCCGGCGGTGGCCCAGCGCATCGGCCTGGACAGTTTCCACTTCGCCACACGGCAGATCATCTTCACCATTCCCGCACTTGGCGTGATGCTGGCCGTCTCCTTCCTGGAATCGCGGCAGATCAGACGCATGGCCCTGGCGATGCTGTGCGTCATGCTGGTGCTGATGGTGGCGGTACTCTACATCGGCGTCGAGGTGAAGGGCGCGCGGCGCTGGGTGTCGCTCGCCGGCGTGTCGATCCAGCCGTCGGAATTCCTGAAACCGGCGTTCGTCGTCATCTGCGCCTGGCTGTTTGCCGAACACAAGCGCCAGCCCGACATTCCAGGCAATCTGTTCGCCATGCTGCTGCTGGCCCTCGTCATTTCGCTGCTGGTGGCGCAGCCTGATTTCGGCCAGACAATGCTGGTGCTCGGCACCTGGGGGGTGATGTTCTTCATGGCCGGACTGCCATGGCTGTGGATCATCGCGCTGGGCGCTGCCGGCATCGGCGGCGTGTTTGCCGCCTATACGGTGTTCCCGCATGTCGCCGGCCGCATCGATCGCTTCATGACCGGCGAGGGCGATACGTTCCAGGTCGACATGGGCCGCGATGCGCTGATCAATGGCGGCTGGTTCGGCGTCGGGCCGGGCGAGGGCACCGTCAAGCGGGTCATACCCGACAGCCATGCCGATTTCGTCTTCTCGGTGGCCGGCGAGGAGTTCGGACTGATCATGTGCTTCTTCATCATGACCATCTTCGCCTTCATCGTGCTGCGCGGCCTTAGCACCGCGCTCAAGGAGCAGGACGATTTCACCCGCTACGCGGTTGGCGGCCTGGTCACCGTTTTCGGTCTGCAGTCTGTCATCAACATGGCCGTCAATCTGCAGCTGATGCCTGCCAAGGGCATGACCTTGCCGTTCATCTCCTATGGTGGCTCCTCGCAGATCGCCATCGCAATCTCGATGGGCATGGTGCTGGCGCTGACCCGCAAGCGGCCGGAAAAGCGCAAGCAGTTGGGCTTCGCACCGTCGCAGCGCGCCATGCCGGCGGAGTGAAATGTCGAAAGGCTCGATCCTTCTGGCCGCCGGCGGCACGGGCGGGCATCTCTTCCCGGCCGAGGCGCTGGCGCATGAGCTGATCAGGCGCGGCTGGACGGTGCATCTCGCCACCGATGCTCGTGCCGAGCGTTTTGCCGGCCAGTTTCCGGCCGCAGGCATCCATCCGATCCAGTCGGCGACGATGAGTTCGAAAAATCCTTTTGCCGTGCTTGCCGCCTTCTGGAAAATCTGGGGTGGCGTACGGCAGGCATCCGCCGTGATCGGCCGGATCAAGCCAGCCGTCGTGGTCGGTTTCGGCGGCTATCCGACGCTGCCGCCGCTCTATGCGGCGACGCGGCGCAAAGTGCCGACGATGATCCACGAGCAGAACGCGGTGATGGGGCGTGCCAACCGGGCGCTCTCCGGCCGCGTTGATGCCATCGCTGGCGGGTTCTTGCCGGAAGATTCGAGCGCTGCAGGCGCCAAGACAGTGACGACAGGTAACCCGGTCAGGCCGCAAGTGCTTGAGGCGGCAAAGATGCCCTATGCGGCGTCGACCGGGAAGCAGCCGTTCCGCTTCTTGGTGTTTGGCGGCAGCCAGGGCGCACAGTTCTTTTCCGACGCAATGCCGGCTGCGATTGGAAAGCTTTCCGACGCGCAACGCAAGCGGCTGGTGATCACCCAGCAGGCGCGTGCCGACGATGTCGAGCGGGTGAAGGCGGCCTATGCCGCCCTTGGCGTCGAGGCTGAGGTATCGCCCTTTTTCACCGACATGGCGGCGCGCATGGCTGCGGCGCATCTTGTGATGTCGCGGTCCGGCGCATCGACCGTATCGGAAATCGCGGTGATTGGCCGGCCAGCGCTGCTGGTGCCCTATCCGCATGCGCTCGACCACGACCAGGCAGCCAATGCCGCGGCATTAGCAGCGGCAGATGGCGCCGAAGTGCATCCGCAATCCTCGCTCTCGCCCGAGCGCATCGCTGCGCTCGTCGGCGCGTTGATGGACGATACGGAGCGGCTGACCACAATGGCAGCGGCGGCGAAATCGGCCGGAAAACCGGACGCGGCACGGTTGCTCGCCGATCTGACAGAGGCTATTGCGTCGAAGAAAAGCGTATCGGCATTCAGGAAGGAGACGCACGCATGAAGATGCCGCAGACGATAGGCCTCGTGCATTTCATCGGCATCGGCGGTATCGGCATGAGCGGCATCGCCGAGGTGCTGCACAATCTCGGCTATAAGGTGCAAGGATCCGACCAGGCCGACAGCGCCAATGTGCAGCGGCTGCGCGACAAGGGCATCGAGTGCTTTGTCGGTCATCACGCCGATAATGTCGGCGAAGCCGAAGTGGTTGTCGTCTCGACGGCGATCAAGAAATCCAATCCGGAGCTGAAGGCGGCGCGCGAAAAACTGCTTCCCGTTGTCCGCCGTGCCGAGATGCTGGCCGAACTGATGCGCTTCCGGCAGGCGGTGGCCATCGGCGGCACGCATGGCAAGACGACGACGACCTCGATGGTGGCGACGCTGCTCGAAGCCGGCGGGCTCGATCCGACCGTGATCAATGGCGGCATCATCAATGCCTACGGCACCAACGCCCGGATGGGCGACGGCGAATGGATGGTGGTCGAAGCCGATGAGAGCGACGGCACCTTCCTGAAGCTGCCGGCCGAGATTGCCGTCGTCACCAACATCGATCCCGAGCATCTCGATCATTACGGCTCCTTCGACAAGGTGCGCGAGGCCTTTCGCCAGTTCGTCGAGAACGTGCCGTTCTACGGCTTCGGCGTCATGTGCACCGACCATCCGGAAGTGCAGGCACTGGTCAGCCGCATCGAGGACCGTCGCGTCATCACCTATGGCGAGAACGCGCAGGCCGATGTGCGTTTCACCAATCACCGCATGGACGGCCCGACCTCGGAATTCGACGTGGTGATCCGCGACCGCAAGACCCGCGGCCAGTCGACGATATCAGGCCTGCGCCTGCCGATGCCCGGCCGTCACAATGTCGCCAATGCGACGGCGGCGATCGCCGTCGCGCATGAGCTCGGCCTTTCGGCCGAGGCGATCAGGAAGGGCCTGTCGTCCTTCGCCGGCGTCAAGCGGCGCTTTACCCGTACCGGTTCGTGGAACGGCGTCGATGTGTTCGACGATTACGGCCACCATCCGGTCGAGATCGCGGCGGTGCTGAGGGCGGCGCGCGACGCCACCAAGGGCCGCGTAATCGCCATTGCCCAGCCGCACCGCTTCACCCGGCTGCATGATCTGTTCGGCGAGTTTTCCGTCTGCTTCAACGACGCCGACACGGTGATGGTGGCGCCGATCTATGCGGCAGGCGAAGAGCCGATCGACGGGGTGACGTCCGAGGCATTGGTGTCGCGCATCCGCTCCGGCGGCCATCGCGACGCGCGCTACATCGAAGGCCCCGCGGCGATTGCGCCGGTTATCCGCGACCTGGCGAAACCAGGCGATTTCGTCGTCTTCCTCGGCGCCGGCAACATCACGCAATGGGCTTACGCGCTGCCCAGGGAACTCGGCGGTACCGCCTCATGATGCGTGGCCAGGCATTGATCGACAAGCTCGGCGGCCGGCTTGACGGCCTGCGCGGCCGCATTACGCCCAATGCCGAGATGGACAAGATCACCTGGTTCCGCGCCGGCGGGCTGGCCGACGCACTGTTCCAGCCGGCCGACGAGGACGACCTCGCCGCGTTCCTGAGGGCGGTGCCCGAGGAGATACCGCTGACCATCGTCGGCATCGGCTCGAATTTGCTTGTCCGCGACGGTGGCATTACTGGCTTCGTCATCCGGCTTTCGGCCAAGGGCTTTGGCGAAGCCGAAGTGATTGCGCCGACCACGATCAAGGCGGGCGCCGCCACGCCCGACAAGCGCCTTGCCGCTGTCGCCTATCAGGCTGGTATAGGCGGCTTTGAATTTTACCACGGCATTCCGGGTGCCGTCGGCGGTGCGCTGAGGATGAACGCCGGCGCCAATGGCGTCGAGACGCGCGAGCGCGTCGTCGAGGTGCGGGCGCTCGACCGCAAGGGCGACCTGCATACGCTGAGCAACGCCGATATGGGCTACGCCTATCGCCATTCGGCACCCCCTGCCGGGCTGATCTTCACATCGGCTGTGTTTGAAGGGGTCTTGGCAGACAAGGCCGCGATCAAGGCGGCGATGGACGCCGTCCAGCACCATCGCGAGACCGTGCAGCCGATCCGCGAAAAGACCGGCGGCTCGACCTTCAAGAATCCGGAGGGCACCTCGGCCTGGAAGGAGATCGACAGGGCGGGCTGTCGGGGGCTGATGATCGGCGGCGCGCAGATGTCGCCGATGCATTGCAACTTCATGATAAACACGGGAACCGCGACCGGCTACGACCTCGAATATCTCGGAGAGACCGTGCGCACGCGCGTGCTCGAACGGTCGGGCATCCGGCTGCATTGGGAAATCAAGCGCACCGGTAATTTTCGGCCGGGGCACGAGGTCCAGGAATTCCTCGGACAGTTGCTCTAAGGACTCACAACACAGTTTTCGCTGCCCTTTTTGCGGAAAGTGAATCTCTCGGAATCGTAAGGACTTGCCAGCGATTCAACTCTCTGATTCTCTGCCCTGAAGCGTTTCCTGATTTGAGTCGTTTCGACGCGTCACCAGCGTTTTTTTCGTCAGGGCAACCTGCCGGGAGGCTCGGGGACTCGATGTTGCGAAAATCATGGGGGCAGGGACTGCTCCGAGCGTTTGAGTGTGTGGCCCTTTTTGGGGCATGTGAGATGCAGACCCACCGTAAGAGGGCCCGCCGTGACAGGGAATGACGGGAAATGAAAAGCAAGCACGTGGCCGTCCTTCTGGGTGGATTCTCGTCCGAGCGGCCCGTGTCTTTGTCTTCGGGGAAAGCCTGTGCTGACGCGCTCGAGAGGGAAGGCTACCAGGTCACTCGCGTCGACGTCTCTCGCGATGTCGGATCGGTGCTGGCTGAGCTCAAGCCTGATGTTGCCTTCAATGCGCTGCATGGCCCTTTCGGCGAGGACGGCACCATCCAGGGCATCCTCGAATATCTTGCCATTCCCTACACCCATTCCGGCGTGCTCGGCTCGGCGCTTGCCATGAACAAGGAACAAGCCAAGAAGATCGCCAAGTCCGTCGGCATCCCGGTTGCCGAATCGAAGGTGGTCAATCGCTTCGCCATCCAGAACAAGCACCCGATGAAGCCGCCCTATGTCGTCAAACCGGTCAATGAGGGATCGAGCTTCGGCGTCGTCATCGTGCACGAAGGTCAGTCGCATCCGCCGCAGGTCATCGGTTCGTCCGACTGGAAGTATGGCGATACCGTCATGGTGGAGCGCTATGTGCACGGGCGGGAATTGACCTGCGCGGTAATGGGCGACGTGGCTCTCGGGGTTTGCGAGATCATACCGACCGGCCATTCCTTCTACGACTATGATTCAAAATACGTCGCGGGCGGATCAAAACACGAATGCCCTGCAAAAATTTCACCGAATATTTACCAAAAAATACAGACACTGACGCTCAAGGCTCACCAAGCTATCGGCTGCCGGGGCGTTTCCCGGTCGGACTTCCGTTATGACGATCGACACTCCGAGAACGGTGAAATTGTCTGGCTCGAGATCAACACACAGCCGGGCATGACGCCGACATCCTTGGTGCCTGAAATCGCCGCGCAGGCGGGACACTCGTTCGGCGATTTGTTGAGTTGGATCGTGGAGGACGCTTCGTGTCTGCGTTGAAGTGGGGACAGGGCAAGGGGAAGGGCGCGGCCGGGCCGACGCTGTTCGGTGTGCCGTTGTCGTTCGACCATTTTGTGCTGCCGCGTCTGCTTCGCCGGCCGGCGCGCGTGCTGGCGCGCCTGGGCGAGGGCGACTTCGAGGTGCCGCCGTTTTCCGCAGCCGTGCTGTCGGCGGCGCTGCTCGTATCGGGCAGTGCCTATGGCGCCTATCTCGGCGGACATGTCGACGGTGTCGTCCAGGGCATCACTGCCCGCACCGGCTTTGCCGTCGACCAGATCAAGGTCGTCGGCAACCGCGCAACCTCCGAGATCGACATTCTCGACAGGATGCAGCTCGATGGCTGGACGTCGCTGATCGGCTTCGATGCCGAAGCCGCGCGGGGCCGCATAGCCACGCTGCCCTGGGTCGAGATTGCGGCGGTGCGCAAGGTCTATCCGCACACGCTGGAGGTGCGCATCGAGGAGCGTGAGCCTTTTGCGCTCTGGCAGCAGGGCAACGAGCTTTCCGTCATCGAGCGGTCCGGCGCCGTGATCGCGCCATTCTCCGGCGGCAAGCAGTCGCTGCTGCCGCTGATTGTGGGCACCGGCGCGCCGGCCAAGGCGCCGGATTTCCTGGCCAGGATCAAGAAATATCCAGAGCTTGCCGCACGGATCAAGGGCTATATCCGCATCGGCGAACGGCGTTGGGACCTGAAGCTGGAAAACGGCATCACGGTCAAGCTTCCCGAGGATGGCGAGGACCAGGCGATCGCCGATCTGGTCAGGATGGACCGAGAGAACGGGCTGCTGACGCGCGATATCGCCGCCGTCGACATGCGCCTTTCCGATCGCCTCGTCGTCCAGTTGACGCCCGAGGCGGCGACGCAGCGTCAGGCCGCGCTTAATGAAAAGCCGAAAATGCCGAAGCGCAAGGCGGAGACGAAGATATGAGCTGGCTTGGCGGCAACAGCGATGCCTCGTCGCGCCGGTCCGGCATCATGACGGTGCTGGATGTCGGCTCGAGCAAGGTCTGCTGCGTGGTGGCCAAGCTCAAGCCGCGCGAGGACGGCATGCTGCTGCGCGGGCGCTCGCATCGCATCCAGGTGATCGGCATCGGCCACCAGAAATCGCAAGGCGTGAAATCGGGTGTCGTCATCGATCTCGACAGGGCCGAGCACGCCATCCGTCTTGCCGTCGATGCCGCCGAGCGCATGGCCGGGCTGACCGTCGATTCACTGATCGTCAACATGACGGCGGGCCGGCTGAAGAGCGAAAGCTTCTCGGCAACCATCAACCTCGGCGGCCATGAGGCCGACGAGGCCGACATCAAGCGTGTGCTTGCCGCCGGCGCCAAGCAGGCGCTGCGGGCCGAGCGCGAGGTGATCCATTCGCTTCCCGTCGGCTTTTCGCTGGACGCCGAGCGCGGCGTGCGTGATCCGCGCGGCATGGTCGGCGACCAGCTCGGCGTCGACATGCATGTGCTGACGGGTGATGCGGCACCCTTGCGCAATCTGGAGCTTTGCATCAACCGTTCACACCTCTCGGTCGAGCGCATGGTGGCGACCCCCTATGCCAGCGGGCTTGCCGCACTGGTCGACGACGAACTCGAAATGGGTGCGGCCTGCATCGACATGGGCGGCGGCACCACGACGATCTCAGTGTTTTCGGAAGGCAAGTTCGTTCATGGCGACGCCATCGCCATCGGCGGCAACCACGTCACACTGGACATGGCCAAGGGCCTGTCGACCTCGCTCGACGCCGCCGAGAGGCTGAAAGTGATGCATGGATCGGCGCTGCCCGGCAGTGCCGACGACCGCGACCTGGTCTCGATACAGCCGATCGGCGAGGATGGCGAGGTGCCCCTGCAGATACCGCGTTCGGTGATGACGCGCATCATCCGGGCGCGCATCGACGAGACGCTCGAACTGTTGCGCGACCGGCTGAACAGGTCCGGCTACGGCAACGCCATCGGCAAGCGCGTCGTGCTGACCGGCGGCGCCAGCCAGCTTTCCGGCCTGCCCGAGGCAGCGCGCCGCATTCTCGGACGCAATGTGCGCATCGGCCGTCCGCTCGGTGTGGCGGGCCTGCCGGAGGCGGCCAAGGGGCCGGCTTTCTCGACGCCGGTCGGGCTTCTGATCTACCCGCAGGTGGCGAATTTCGAGAGCCATCCGGCGAAGGGAATTTCCGGTCTCAGGATGACCGGAACGGGCGGAAAACTGCATCGAATGAGTCAGTGGTTGAGAGACAGTTTTTAAATTGACGGGGACAGCCCCATAGGCGGCCGCAGCGGCGAAGCGGCGGGAAAGGCAAAGGACGGAGACAATGACCATCAATCTGCAGAAGCCGGATATCACCGAGCTCAAGCCGCGTATCACCGTGTTCGGTGTCGGCGGCGGCGGCGGCAATGCCGTCAACAACATGATCACTGCTGGCTTGCGCGGCGTCGAGTTCGTGGTCGCCAATACCGACGCGCAGGCGCTGACCATGTCCAAGTCGGACCGCCTGATCCAACTCGGCGCGCATGTCACCGAGGGCCTGGGTGCGGGATCGCAACCGGAAGTCGGGCGCGCGGCGGCGGAGGAATGCATCGACGAGATCGTCGACCACCTCTCCAACACCCATATGTGCTTCGTCACTGCCGGCATGGGCGGCGGCACCGGCACGGGGGCCGCGCCAGTCGTTGCACGTGCTGCGCGTGAGAAGGGGATTCTCACGGTCGGCGTCGTCACCAAGCCATTCCATTTCGAAGGCCAGCGCCGCATGAAGACGGCGGATCTGGGCATCGAGGAATTGCAGAAATGCGTCGATACCCTGATCGTCATCCCTAACCAGAACCTGTTCCGGCTGGCCAATGACAAGACGACCTTCGCCGACGCTTTCGCCATGGCCGACCAGGTGCTCTATTCCGGCGTCGCCTGCATCACCGACCTGATGGTCAAGGAAGGGCTGATCAACCTCGACTTCGCCGACGTCCGCTCGGTCATGCGCGAGATGGGCAAGGCGATGATGGGGACGGGCGAAGCTTCCGGCGAGGGCCGCGCCATGGCCGCCGCCGAAGCCGCGATCGCCAACCCGCTGCTCGACGAGACCTCGATGAAGGGCGCCAAGGGCCTGTTGATCTCGATCACCGGCGGCCGCGACCTGACCCTGTTCGAAGTCGACGAAGCGGCGACCCGCATTCGCGAGGAGGTCGACCAGGAGGCCAACATCATTCTGGGTGCGACGTTCGACGAGGACCTCGAAGGCGTCATTCGCGTCTCGGTGGTCGCCACCGGCATCGACAAATCGGCGGCCGAAATCGCCGCCGCGCCGATCGCCATCCGCACGGCTCCGCCAAAGCCGGTCAGTCGCCCGGCCGCTCCGGTCACGGAAAATCGTCCGGCGCCTGTCCAGCAGGCGGGCTACGAGCCACGCGCCGTCGATCCTGTAGCAGAGGCAATCCAGCTCGCCGAGGCGAATGCCGCGGCGATGGCGCGTTCCGCGCCGGCTGCCCAGGCGGAAGATTTTCGTCCGCAGAGCAAGATCTTCCAGGCTCCGCCGGCCCAGCCGCAGCCGATGGTGCAGCCAATCGTTCAGCAGGCGATGCAGCCTGCCCCGCAGCGTGAAGTGCTTCAGCCGGCAGCCCCAGCGCCCCAGCGCATGCCGCGCGTCGAGGACTTTCCGCCGGTGGTTAAAGCCGAGGTGGAAGCCAAAAGCCGTCCGGCCGACCACGAGAACAGCGGACCGATGGGACTGCTCAAGCGCCTGACGAACGGCCTTACCCGCCGCGAAGAAGAGCCCGCACGACTGCAGCCGGCGCAGCCGCGCGAGCCGAAACTGCGCCAGGCGGCACCCGAAGTGCGCCGCCTTGCCAGCCAGGATCCGCAGCTTTACGCGCCACGCCGCGGCCAGTTGGACGACCAGGGCCGGCTGACGCCGCAGAGCAGGGCTGTCCAGGAAGACGATCAGCTGGAGATTCCGGCGTTCCTGCGCCGCCAGGCGAATTGATCTGTTAACGGTCCGTAACAGTTATTAACAGGCAGACAAAAACTTGTTTGCCTGTTAATCTTAAAAACGATTGCAAAACAGGGTGTTACGAGACTATACCCGCTCCGGATCGCGGTTACACAAAGTAAGAAACCGTGATTTGGAGACTTCCTGCCGGGCAACTATCTTCGCCCGAGCAATGTCGGTTTGCTGGGATTCGGGGAAGTGGCCCTGCCTGCCGATCAAAGAGCCGCGCCCTCGGGCAGATGAAGCGGACGAAGGCAGTATGGGCTATGGGGTTTGTTTTGCACGACTATCAGACGACACTTAAATCGCGTGCGACGCTGACCGGCACCGGCGTTCACAGCGGCAATTCCGTTACCGTTCATTTCCTGCCGGCAGACGCTGATACAGGTGTCGTGTTCCAGCTTTCGAATGGAAGCGAAGACCGGGAGTTCCGTGCGCTCGTTTCCGAGGTCGGCGCTACCGATCTGTGCACCATGCTCGGCGATCCGGCAGGCGAGCACATCGCCACCGTCGAACATCTGATGGCCACGCTTTTCGGGCTCGGCATCGACAATGTCGTCATCGAGATCGACGGCCATGAGGTTCCGATCCTTGACGGCAGCGCCATGGCGTTCGTAGAGGCTATCGACCAGGCGGGCATCGATTCGCTGCCGGTCAAGCGCCGCTATATCAGGTTGGTCAAGCCGGTTCGCATCGAGAACGGTGCCTCCTGGGCGGAGTTCAGGCCCTATGACGGCACGCGCTTCGAAATCGAGATCGATTTCGAAAGCCCTGCGATCGGCCGTCAGCTCTTCGCATCCGACATGAATGCCGACATTTTCCGCCGCGATATCGCGCGGGCCCGCACCTTTGGTTTCATGAAGGACGTCGAGCGGCTGTGGGCAGCCGGCTATGCGCTCGGCTCCTCGCTGGAAAACTCCCTGGTGATCGGCGACGACAACCGCGTGATCAACATGGGAGGCTTGCGCTATCCCAACGAGTTCGTGCGCCACAAGACGATGGACGCCATGGGCGATCTGGCGCTGGCCGGCGCCCGGTTCATTGGCTGCTTCCGCTCCTATCGCGGCGGCCACAGGCTGAATGCGGCAGCGCTGCGCCGCCTTTTGTCGGACCGTTCGGCGTTCGAGATCGTCGAGACGACACGCCGCGAGCGCGGTCGTACCGCCGAGATGAGCGCCGTCTACGCACCTGTCTACGCACCCTGGATGATCTGATTCTTAACGTTTTTCGGGTTTTATGGCCGCCGGCCTGTGTTGCATGAATGCACCATTGGCCGGCGAAATCACGCAAGTGTGCGGGCTGCGCCAGGCTGCCACAAAAATGTGCGATTGGCCGGAGATAGCGTTGCCGGGCACGGCGATTGTGGTTATGCCTGCTGCCGACGACTGAAATGACGCCGAAAGGGCGGAATCCAATCATGTTCTTCAAGCGAATTGGTCAATCGAAAGCGCCGCATCGGGCTGTTTTCCTGGCGCTTTCGGTGGTTGTTCCATCGCTGTTCCTGTCGGCCTGCATGTCGTCCGAGAAGGATGTCGACCTGTCGACCTATGTCGAGCAGACCGAGCCGGCCGACGTTCTCTACAATCAGGGCCTCGCCAATCTGAATGCCGGGCGCCTGCAGGAGGCGAGCCGCAAATTCAGTGCGGTCGACCGCCAGCATCCCTATTCCGAATACGCCCGCAAATCGATGGTGATGGGCGCCTTTGCCGACTATCGCCAGGGCAACTATACCGAGGCGATCGGTTCGGCCAAGCGCTATCTCACGCTCTATCCGTCGACCGACGACGCGGCCTATGCCCAGTACATCATCGGGCTCAGCTACTACCGGCAAATCAGGGATGTCACCCAGGACCAGAAGGAAGCGCGTCAGACCGTGCAGACGATGCAGGATCTGGTGACGCGCTGGCCCGATTCCGAATATGTCGACGACGCCAAGGAAAAGATCCGCTTCGCCAACGACCAGCTCGCCGGCAAGGAGATGCAGATCGGCCGCTACTATCTCGAGCGCCGTGAATACATCGCCGCCGTCAAGCGGTTCCGCGTCGTGGTGGAGACCTATTCCAACACGCGCCATGTCGAGGAAGCGCTCGCGCGCCTTACCGAAACCTATTATGCGATGGGGCTGACATCGGAAGCGCAGACTGCCGCGGCTGTGCTCGGCACCAACTATCCCGACAGCGTGTGGTACAAGGATTCCTACAAGCTCCTGCAGACTGGTGGGCTCGAGCCGCGCGAGAATGCGGGCTCGTGGATCGCCAAGGCCGGGAAGCTGATCACCGGCGCCTGAGCGGCGCGTCACCATGCTTTCCAGACTGTCGATCCGCGATATCGTTCTGATCGAGAAGCTGGACATCGACTTCTCGTCCGGTCTTTCGGTGCTGACCGGCGAAACCGGCGCTGGAAAATCCATCCTGCTCGACGCGCTGTCGCTGGCGCTTGGCGCCCGCGGTGACGCCTCGCTGGTGCGGCATGGCGCGGCACAGGGCCAGGTCATCGCCGTGTTCGACGTGCCGCGCAACCATCCTGCCCGCATGCTGCTTGCCGATAACGCTATCGAGGACGATGGCGACATCATTCTGCGCCGCGTGCAGACGGCGGATGGCCGTACTCGCGTCTTCGTCAACGACCAGCCTTCCAGCGTGACACTGATGCGCGACGTCGGTCACGCGCTGGTTGAGATCCACGGCCAGCATGACGAGCGTGCCCTGGTCGATCCCGGCGCCCATCGCGAATTGCTGGACAGCTTCGGCGGTCATCTCGGCGCTGTGCGGGCGACCGGCGAGGCATGGCGGCACTGGCGGGCGTGCGAGCAGGAATTTTCGCGACATCGCGCCAAGGTGGAAGCGGCCGCCCGCGAGGCCGACTATCTGCGCGCCGCGCTCGCCGAATTGACGAAGCTCGACCCCCAGCCCGGCGAGGAAGCCGACCTTGCCGAACTGCGTGCCTCGATGATGCGAGCGGAAAAGATCGCCTCGGAAATCCATGACGCGCAAGATGTGCTCTCGGGCCCGTCCTCGCCCTTGCCGCAACTCGCCAGCCTGTTGCGGCGGCTGCAGCGCAAGGTGACCGAGGCACCCGGCCTGCTCGAAGACGTGGTCAAATCGCTTGATGAGGCGATGCTGTCGCTCGACGCGGCACAGTCGGGGGTGGAAGCGGCACTTCGCGCGACCGAATACGATCCGCGGCGGCTGGAACAGGCCGAGGAGCGGCTTTTTTCGCTCCGCGCCGCCTCACGCAAGCACAGTGTGGCGGTCGACGATCTGGCGCAATTGCGAGACACGATGGCCGCCGATCTCGCCGATCTCGACGCCGGCGAGGAGCGCCTGCACGGGCTGGAGAAGCAAGCTGCCGCCGCGCGCGAGACCTACGACATTTCGGCGGCACAGCTTTCGTCGCTTCGCCATGCGGCGGCGGTCGGCTTGACCAAGGCGGTGATGGCCGAACTGCCGGCACTGAAGCTCGAACGGGCAGCCTTCATCGTCGAGATGGCAAGTGAGGCCGAGAGCCGCATGGAAGACGGCATCGATCAGGTCGAATTCTGGGTGCGCACCAATCCCGGCACAAGACCGGGCCCGATGATGAAGGTCGCCTCCGGTGGCGAACTTTCGCGGTTCCTGCTGGCGCTGAAGGTGGCGCTGGCCGACCGCGGCTCGGCGCCGACCTTGGTCTTCGATGAAATCGACACCGGCGTTGGCGGCGCGGTGGCGGACGCCATCGGCCAAAGGCTGGCGCGGCTGTCGAAGCGCGTGCAGGTGCTTTCGGTTACGCACGCGCCGCAAGTGGCGGCACGCGCGGCGACGCATTTCCTGATCTCCAAATCCGGCGGGGCCGATCGTGTCGCCACCGGCATTGCCGAGATGGACCGGGCCGCGCGCCAGGAAGAGATCGCGCGGATGCTCGCAGGGGCGACCATCACCGACGAGGCGCGTGCGGCTGCCGAGCGTCTGCTGCGGGAGAACACCGCAGCATAGCAGAGCTCATGCTCGGCGTTGTGGATCGAGTCAGGATTTGGCTCCATCCCGCTGTTCAGGAATGATTTTCTCGTCCCGGTCTCTCCCTGATGGGAGAATCCTGTTCTATTGTGTCGCGCCACCGGGAAGGGAGCAATGCATGGCCGAAAAACCAGTTGATTCGCTCAGCGAAAGCGAAGCCGCAAGCGAGCTAAAGCGGCTGGCGGCGGAGATCGCCGAGCACGACCGGCGCTACCACACCGAGGACGCACCTGTTATAACGGACGCGGAATATGACGCGCTAACGCAGCGCAACCTCGCCATCGAACAGCGCTTCCCCGCTTTGGTGCTAGAGGATTCGCCATCGCGCCGAGTGGGCGCGCCACCGGCGGAAGGCTTTGCCAAGGTGCGCCATGCGGTGCCGATGCTCAGTCTTGCCAAGGCCTATACCGACCAGGATGTCGCCGACTTCATCGAACGCGGCCGGCGTTTCTTTAACCGCGACAAGGATCTGGACATTGCGTTCACGGCTGAGCCGAAGATCGACGGGCTATCGGCTTCGCTGCGTTATGAAGGCGGTGTTTTCGTGCAGGGAGCAACGCGCGGTGACGGCGCCGTCGGGGAGGACATCACCGCCAATCTCAGGACAATCGCCGACATCCCCAAGCACCTGAAAGGCTCGGGCTGGCCTGATGTGATCGAGATACGGGGTGAGGTCTATATGACCTATGCGGAGTTCGAGGCTTTGAAGGAACGGTCGGCGGCGGTTGGCGGCCAGGACTATGTGAATCCGCGCAATACGGCGGCCGGATCCCTGCGTCAGAAGGATCCGTCCGTTACCGCCAGCCGCAACCTCAAGTTCTTAGCCTACGCCTGGGGCTACACGTCAGAGGATCCCGCTCCGACGCAATACGATTCAGTGCAAAAATTCGCTGAGTGGGGGTTCAAGATCAGCCCGCTGATGGTGCGGGCGAAGTCGGTCGACGATCTGGTCGCGCACTATCACCTGATCGAGGCCCAGCGCTCGTCGCTCGGCTACGACATCGACGGCGTCGTCTACAAGGTGGACCAGTTGGAATTGCAGCGCAGATGGGGTTTCGCCACTGGCGAACCACGCTGGGCCATCGCTCATAAATTTCCTGCCGAACAGGCAATGACGACCGTGCTCAGGATCGACATTCAGGTCGGCCGCACCGGCACCCTGGCGCCCGTTGCACGGCTTGCGCCCGTCACGGTTGGCGGCGTGGTGGTCGAAAATGTCACGCTTCACAATGAAGACTACATCAAGGGTCTCGACAGCAACGGCCAGCCAATCCGCGACGGCTGTGACGTGCGTATTGGCGACACAGTCGTCATCCAGCGGGCGGGCGACGTCATTCCGCAGATCGTCAGCGTCGTTATCGACAAGCGCCCGGCTGATGCCGTGCCCTACGAATTCCCGCACACCTGTCCAATCTGTGGCTCACCCGCAACGCGCGAGATCAACGAAAAGACCGGCAAGGAAGATTCCCGCCGACGCTGCACCGGCGAACTGATCTGTCCCGCGCAGGCCGTGGAAGGATTGCGCCACTTCGTGTCACGTGGCGCGATGGATATCGAAGGCCTGGGCGCCGAAAACATAGACCTGTTCTTCAATGCGGGATTGATCAAAACAGCCGCCGATATTTTTACTCTCAGGGATCGCCGTCCCGCCGTGACCAAGGCGCTGGCTGAGCGGCGCGAGGAGCAGGCCAGGCAGCGCGAGGCCGCATCGGGGAAGACGCGCAAGAATGTGCGCGGTGTCGAGGAACGCAACTACGAAGGTCTCGACAAGCTGTTCGCCGCCATCGACGCTCGCCGCGAACCGGAACTCGATCGCTTTATTTTCGCGCTGGGTATCCGCCATATCGGCGAGACCACGGCCGCTGCACTTGCCCGAACCTTCTCAACCATTGAGGAGTTGATCCGCATCGGCAAGGAGACTGCGGCGGCGGCCGATCCACACACCGTTTTCCCATCGATCAATGGCATCGGCGACACGGTGATAGGCGCGCTTCGCGATTTCTTCGGCAATGAACGCAACGACGACGTGCTTGAAGCCTTGCTCGCGCAGGTCCACCCGAAGCCGTACATTGTGAACGTCTCAGCTGGCAGTGCGGTCGCCGGCAAGACGATCGTGTTTACAGGCACGCTGGAAAAGATGACACGCCCCGAGGCCAAGGCGATGGCTGAACGTCTCGGCGCGAAGGTCGCCGGCTCAGTCTCTGCGAAGACCGATCTCGTGGTGGCAGGCCCAGGGGCCGGTTCCAAGCTGAAGGACGCGACCAAATTCGGCATCGAGGTGATCGACGAGGACACTTGGTTGCAGCGGATCGGCAAAGGAGCATGATGGCCGCTGCATTTAACGGTTTCGGCCAAAAGGCCATTCCCTTTCTCAAGGCACTCGATTTTCACCAGAGCCGGGAGTGGTTTCTGGAAAACCGCGACCTCTTCGATCGCGAGCTGCGCGATCCCTTCGGCGATTTGATCGAAACGCTCTCAGAGCGCTTCACGGCAGCAGGGCTGGGTTTGCGCGGCGATCGCAAGAAGTCGCTGTTCCGGATCAATCGCGACGTGCGTTTCGCTAGGGACAAACGACCTTACAACCGGCATTTGTCGGCGATCCTTTCGCCAGACGGCACCAAGATGGAACAGGGCGTGTTCTTCGTCCATATCGGGCTTGAGCGCTGCTTTGCCGGCGTTGCCTGGTGGCAGCCCGGGCCGCCGCTCTTGCTGGCGATGCGCAACGCCGTCGCGACGCGGCCGGGCGAATTCCGGGCGCTCATCAAGGCGCTGAAGAAAAACCGTCTCGAACTCGATGCGGAAGGTTGCATGAAGCGAGCGCCACGCGGCTTCGAGCATGTCACGGAGGCCGATCTCGCGGCGGCCATCCGCAACCGGCATTTCGCCGTCCGGCACGAAATCGACCCTGCGGGAATCTATGGTCCGGCATTGGTCGACGAGCTTGTCGATTTCGCCTTGCGCGCCAAGCCGCTGCTCGACTGGGGCAGGGCGATCGAAGCCAGGGTCCCGGTGGATTAATCTCCGAAGGATGGCGCAGGCCTGACGTGCAACATGGCTGCGGCGATCATTTCCGCTGATCATTGGCTCAAGCGAATTGGTGTGACAAGGCTGGCAGCGCTCCCTACATACGGTCTTTCCCCGCATTGGCGCGAAATCGGGATCGATTTTCGGATGGCCCGATGCGTGGATTCAAAGCGTTAGAGCGTCCGCGTCCAACAGGACGAGCGGCGCTCTAAGGAGTGGCTGATGTCGGCGGAAGCAATCCCCGAAAACGGTGGGAAGAGCGAATTCTGGCAAGGCGTGCGGCTCTCGATGCCTGTCGTGGTGGCGTCGGCGCCGTTTGCGCTGTTGTTCGGCGCTATCGCCGTCGACAACGGTTTTTCGGTGCTGGAAGCCTTCCTGATGAGTGCCATGGTTTTCGGTGGCGCCAGCCAGATGGTCGGCATCGAATTGTTCGGGCAGCATGTCGCGCCATGGCTGATCGTGCTGTCGATCTTCGCCGTGAATTTCCGGCATGTGCTTTACTCGGCGGGTATCGGCCGGCGCATCGCACATTGGCCGCTGGTGCAACAGGCAGTCGGCTATTTCATCCTGACCGATCCGCAGTTCGCGGTGGCCGAGCGCAAGGCGGAGGCCGGCGAAACCGTCGGCTTTGCCTGGTACATGGGGCTTGGCCTCCCGGTCTATGTGTTCTGGGTGACCGAAAGCGCGCTTGGCGCGGTGTTCGGCAAGCTCATTCCCGATACGCATGCGCTGGGTATCGATTTCCTGCTGCCGATCTATTTCCTCGGACTGGTCCTGGGTTTCCGCAAGAGACCGCTGTGGTTGCCGGTGGTCGTTGCCAGTGCTGCCGCCTCCATCATCGCCTACAAGACGGTCGGTTCGCCTTGGCATGTCTCGATCGGCGCCGTCGCCGGCGTGTTGCTGGCGGTCATCCTGCCGCCGCACCATAGCGGCGTCGAGGCGAAGCCATGAGCACAACCTTGTGGATCATCATCGCCGGTGCGATCGCGACCTATCTCACCCGCATCGGCGGGCATCTGGTCATCTCGCGTTTCGAAAATATCCATCCGCGTGTCGAGGCCGGGCTGAACGCCGTGCCTGCGGCGGTGCTGACGACACTGGTGGCGCCTGCCGCCCTTACCGCCGGACCGGCGGAATGGGCGGCGCTGATCGTGACCGCGCTGGTCTCACTGCGCGGCGGGCTGATGGCGATGTTCCTGGCGGGCGCCGCGGTGTTGATCCTGGCGCGGCAGTTCATCGGGTAATCAGACTGACCGAGGCGCCGCGCGCTTCAACGCTCTAGAGGCCTAGAGCTGCCTTGAAGGCGGAAAGCTCTTCGTCGGTGACGGGCACCACATGCTGCGGCTCGGGGTAGGCGCCCGTTTGCACGTCGGATATGAACTCGCGATAGGCGGCGATGCGCTCGCGCTGCAGCCGTTCAAACTCGGCGGCGAAGTTGCGGTAGGTTTTGGCGTGGCGTGGTTTGTGGCCGGCGGTGTGGCCGAGCACGTCCTCGCTGAAAAGGTACTGCGCGTCGGCATGTGGCCCGGCACCCATGCCAAGCATGATCATCGGTGTATTCCTGGTGATCAGTTCGCCGATCCGGTCAGGCACCACTTCCAGCTCGGCGCCGAAGCAGCCGATGGTTTCGAGTCGCTTCACATGGTCCCACACGACGCGCGCACTTTCGGCTGTCCGGCCGACAGCCCTGAAGCCGCCGGTCCAGGTGCATTGCGAGGGGATCAGGCCGACATGGGCGACGATCGGCACGGCATTGTCGCAGAGTGTCTTCTGGATATCGAGCGAGGCTGCGCAATAGAAGCAATCGCCGCCGAGGCGCATGAAGTGGTAGGCAGCTTTGAGATAGTCCTCTGATGTCACCAGATTGCCGGCGGGGCCGTAGGGGAGACCGACCTGCACGAAGCAGCGGCTAGCGGCCTCGCGCATCTCCGGTGAGAAGAAGCGGCTTTCGATCGACAGCATGTCGACGCCGGCCGCGTCCGCCGCGGCTGCCTCTTCGAACGTGGTGACGTAGAGCATGGAGATCTTTTGCCCGCGGCTTTTCATGGCGCGGATGTCCGCGACGGTGGGCCGGCTGTTCTTGGTGACCATTCCTGTTCCCTCAGATGGTGAAAGCGTTGCGAAAGGCTTCGAGCGCCGCCTCGGGATCGCCGGAGGCGAAGGCCTCCATGCCGACCGGCCCCCGATAGCCCATGTCCTTCAGCGCGCGAGCGATGCCGCGATAGTTGATTTCGCCAGTGCCGGGCTCCATCCGTCCTGGCACGTCGGCCACCTGGACCTCGCCGAGCCACGGCAGGCAGGCGCGGCAGAGTTTGATCAGATTCCCTTCGCCGATCTGCGCGTGATAAAGATCGAGATTGAGGCGCAGGCCCGGCCGGTTCACGCTCGATACCAGCGCCAGCGTATGTTCGGCGTGCGCAAACGGCACGCCGGGGTGGTCGACCGGAAGGTTCAAATTCTCCAGCGTGAAGATCACGCCCTCGGCTTCGGCGAGGTCGGCGATGCGGGTCAGCGTGTCGCGGGCCTTGAGCCACATCGCGCCGGTGATGGTCTCGCAGGGCGTGACCGGCAGGCCGCCTTCGCCCAGTCCGGTGCCGTGCAAATTGAGCCGGGCGACGCCGAGGCGCTTGCCGACCGCCGCTGTCTCCTTCGCCGTCCTTAGCAACTCGGCGGCGCCGTCGTCATCGGCAAGCCGGCCCCTGAGATAGCCGTTCATGATCGAGAAGGTCGTGCCGGATTTTTCCAGCATTGCGAGGTCATGGTCAGGCCAGTTCCAGAGGCCGACATGAAAGCCCATTTCAGTGAGGCGCCTGACGCGCCATTCCATCGGCCGGTCGCGCCATAGCATCTCGGCACAGGCCGCAAGGGTGAACGTATCACTCATCTCAGATCTCGATATAGACGCGGCCGGCCTCGACCTTGGTGTTGTAAGTTTTAAGGTTCACGCAAACCGGCGCGCGCAGCGCTTCGCCGGTGCGGTAATCGAACACGCCGTTGTGCTTCGGGCATTCGACCCTGTATTCCATGACCAGCCCGCCGCTCAGATGCACTTTTTCGTGCGTGCATAGGCCATCGGTACAGAAGAATTCGTCATTGGGGCTGCGGTAGATGACGAAGGTCCGGCCATCATGATCGAAGCGGACCAGGTCCTCTTCCTCGATATCGTCAGTCGCACACGCATTAATCCACGTCGCCATTGTCTGCCTGCTGTCTGTCTTCGGTTGGTCGAAAGGCGGCCGGCGGGAACACGCATTCCGCCGGCCGCCCGAGAAGATGCCCTGTGGAGGAGAGCGGGCGTCTTCATTGTGTTGCGCTGAAGCTCTCGATCTCGGCTTCGAGCTCGGCCATCTGCTCGCCGCCGGCCATCAGGTCGGTGATCGCCTCGCGGCTTTTCTCGCCCTTGCGGAAATCGGCGGCCTTGGAGCCTCTGATCAGCACGGCGAAATGGTCGCCGACGGTCAGCGCATGGACGACATTGTGGGTGATGAAGATGACCGCGATGCCCTTGCGGCGCGCCTGCAGCACAATGCGCAGCACGTGAGCCGCCTCCTTGACGCCGAGTGCGGCGGTCGGCTCGTCGAGGATCAGCACGCTGGCGCCGAAGTGGACAGCGCGCGCGATTGCCAACGCCTGCCGCTCGCCACCGGACAGCCCGCCGACGAGGCGGTCGCCGTCGTCGATGCGGGTGATGCCGAGCTGGCGCATCTCGGTGACGGCGATCTCGTTGGCCCGCTTGCGGTCGTAGATGGTGAGCGGCCCCCAGCGCCGTGTCGGCTCGGCGCCGACGAAGAAGGAGCGGCCGATGCTCATCAGCGGGAACGTCCCGCCGAACTGGTGGACCGTCGCGATGCCATGATCGCTGGCGTCGCGGGGGCTGCCGAATTCGACCGCCTTGCCGTCCATTTCCATTGTCCCCGAGGTCGGCTTGTGGACACCGGAGAGGATCTTGATCAACGTGGATTTACCCGCGCCATTGTCGCCGAGCAGGCACAGAACCTCGCCTCTGTTGACGTCGAGCGAGATGTCGTGAAGGACGTCGATCGGACCGAACGACTTGTTGATTCCGGTCAGCCTGAGCAGGGGCGTGGTCATCAGCGGGCCCTCGATTTGGTGCGCGGCGAGTAGGTCAGCGCCATGGTGCGGAACGTGTTATTCATCAGCACGGCGGTGAGCAGCAGGACGCCGATGATGAGGCTCGCCCAGTTGGCGTCGAAGCCGGTGTAGAAAATGCCCTGGTTGACGATCGAGAAGGTCAGCGTGCCAAGCACGATGCCGACCACCGATCCGTACCCGCCGGTGAGCAGCACGCCGCCGATGACCACGGCGATGATCGAGTTAAAGATGAACGACTGGCCGGCGGCCACCTGGGCGCTGTTGTAGAGGATTGCCTGCGACATGCCGACGAAGGCCGCGCACAGACCGCTGCTCATGAATAGCGCGATCGTCACTCGATCGGTCGGGATGCCGGCATTGCGGGCGCTCACGGCGTCGCCGCCCATGGCGAGGATCCAGTTGCCGAAGCGCGAGAAATTCAGGATGAAGCCGACGATCAGGATGACGGCAATCCACCAGAACAGCGTGACCTCGAATTTGCCTCCGAGATAGTCGCCCAGCAGAAATTTTGCCATCGGCCCACTTTTCAGTGCCACGCTTGTGCTTCCCGTCATAATGACCGAGAGACCGAGCGTCAGTCCGGCCAGTGCGAACAGCGTTGCCAGGGTGACGACGAAGGATGGCACTTTGGTGCGGATCACCAGCAGGCCGTTGATGAACCCGACGGTGAGTCCAAGGCCGAGGGCTGCGAGGATTCCGACGATGATCGGCAGGTCGTAGTGGCCCGAGATAATGGCAATGGTCATCGAGCTGGCCGGGACCATCGAGCCGACGGAGAGGTCGAGATGTCCGGCGATCATCAACAGCCCGACCGGCAGTGCGATGATGCCGAGTTCCGAGGCGACGTTGAGCCAGCTCGCGGCGCCGCCGGCCGACATGAAATTGGCGCCGCCAAAGATCGAGAAGAAGACCAGCACGGCGATCATGCCGATCAGCGAGCCGACCTCGGGGCGCCGAACGAGCCCCCCGATCGAGGGCATCGAAGAGTGCGGGGGCGCAGTCGCTGCCACGGCGGGTTGGTCATGGGCTTGGGATGTCATCGAAGTGTCCCTGGCTTGAACATGGGGAGCCTGGCGCGGCCTTCCGTCGGAGGCGCCGGCCGGCGATGTCCGGCCCTCGGACGCATCCTCTGGCCGGACACTTTGCGCAAGCTAGCGAGCGCCGGCGGCGGCACCTGCCAACGTCGCGTCAACGTTGGAGGCGTCGACGATGCCCGGTCCGGTCAGCACCGGCTTCGTTGGCAGGTCGAGCCCATAGTTGACGAAGCCGTTCAGCAGCGACACGGCGAGATAGCCCTGCAGATAGGGCTGCTGGTCGATGGAGAACATCTGCTTGCCCTCCTTGATGCGCTGCAGGCCGGTTTCGTCCATGTCGAAGGAAGCAAGCTTGACCTTGTCGCCGACATTGGCCTGGCCGATTGCGTTGGCGGCGCTGTTGGCGTCGCCGGCGCTGATGGTGATGACTCCGTCGATGGTGTTGTCCTTCAGCACCGCGGCCTTGATCGCCTCCGCCACCACGGTCGGGTTTCCGAAGCTGGACGAGGGCAGCGGCAGCTGGCTGGACTTGCCGCCGCTCTTGGCGATGGCGTCGGCAATGCCCTTGCAGCGGTCTTCGGTGTTGGTGGCGCCCGGCAAGGTGTTGACACACAGCACGTTCTTTGAGCCGTGGCTGCCGTAATATTCGCCGCCGCCCAGACCAGCGGTGTATTCTTCGTTGCCGACATAGTTCATGGCGCCGAGCCGCTTGGCTGCATCCATCCCGCCGGAATTGTAGATGATGAGCGGCACGCCTGCGGCTACGACTTCCTTGAAGGCGTCATCCATGGCCTCGGGCACCCAGTCCGGGCCGACGATGGCGCTCGGATTCTGGCTGAGCGCGGTGCGGATGAGCTTGGCCGCGTCCGGGCCGAGATTGTCGTAATTCTGCGGACCGAGCCAGGTCACCGAGCCGCCCGTCAATTCCGCGACCTTGCCAGCGTCGTCGGCGCCCTTCTTGACCTTCGACCAGAACGGATCGTCGGCCTTGCCGCCGATAACGAAGATTTTCGCTCCCTTGGGCTCCGCCATGGCGGAGGTAGCGGCTGTCGCCGCCACGCTGGCCAGCATGATCGCTGCCAAGAGTTTCGTGATATGCTTCATGTCTTTCTCCTCCCATTTGCCGTCTTCAGACGGGTTTAGAAAACTGTGCCTCTCCCGCACGCGCGCCTCTCTCCCGCTCGCGCTGCATGACGTGATCGATGGTTCGCCGGGTCATGCCCTGGCGTTCATACGCTCCCGCTTTTTCTTGAACCGGGCGTCCATCATGGCGTCGCCCTCCTTGGTGCCGTCGTGCCAGGTGCCGAACCATCTATCGAGCGGGATCAGCCCATCGCCGCCGTAGTTCACCTCGAAATATTTGTGGTGCAGGTAGTGCGCGTAGGCATGGCTTTCGACGGCCTTGTCCTCGGTCACCTCCAGCTTGTCGAAGCCGAGATGACCGTTGACCGCGCCGAAGCCGGCAACATGCAACTGGAACAGCGCGACAATGGGATTGGACGGGATGACCAGGTGCCAGAAGGCGACCGCGTGATAGAGGAACCCTTCCACCGGATGCATCGACAGCGACGACCAGGGCGAGGGGTTGATCGAATTGTGGTGGACCGAATGGATCCAGCGATAGAGCGGCCCCCAGTGGATCAGGCGGTGGATGAAGAAGAAGTGCACCTCGTGGATGGCCGGCGCGATCAGCACCAGCGCGGCGAGGTAGACCGGGTGATCCTGCCAGCTGACCCAGGGGACGTATCCGTTGGCGAAGCACCACAGGAAGACGACTTCAACCACCGTCCACAACGGGATGGTGATGAAGAACGAGCGCAGGAAATTGTCGAGGTTCTGGCTCTGAAACCAGAAGACGTCGGAGGGCGCATCGGCGGGGAATTTGTGGTTGTATTTGAAGCGCGTCGCCTGCGCGCGCTTGATGTAATAGCGCAGCTCGAAAATGCCGTAGAAGACGAAGATGGCGCAAGCGTTGACGGCGTAGAGCCACAGCGCCCAGCGCCAATTGATGGTCTTTATCGTCTCGATGTCAGGGACGATATAGAACCAGTAGAGGAGGGCGGTGGCCATGTGGAAGGCATTCCACGGCCAGAAATAGCCAGGCAGCCAAGCTAGGATCTTCGGCAGCTTAGGCGGCCAGTTCCAGAACGGAACGACCTCGATGCGCCCGTTCGGCTTCCAGTCGCCGCGCTTGTCGCGCACGCCGTATTTGAGATCGTCCATCCAGAACTCCACTCGCAACGCCCTGGGATGGCCCGCACACGCACGCGGCCTCTCCCCGCCGTCGGCGGAGAGTCAGAACGTCTCTGCGCTGTGCTGTTGCTATCCTTGGGCTGGCGGTGCTTCCGCCTTGCTTGCTTTTGTTGAGATAAACATCTTGATCCAAAATGAATCAAGAATAGAATGTTTATTCCAAAATGATTGTATCATTCATCTCAGGATTGCCTAATGAATGATATCTTTGTATCAATTGCTAGACGCTGAAGAGACGAAATGGATCAAGGCAAGCGGCCAACGATCAAGGACGTCGCCGCCGAGGCGAATGTTTCGGTGGCCACGGTCAACCGGGTGCTGAGTGGTTCGGGCGCCGTCCGTCAGGGTACGCGCGAGCGTGTCATGCTGGCCGCGGAGCAGATCGGTTTCTATGGCATGGGGGCGCTGCGCAGCCGTGTGGCGGCCGCCCGGCCGCGTTTCAGGTTCGGCTTCCTGCTGCATCAGCCCGGCCGGGCCTTCTACCGCAACATTGCCGAGGCGCTGCGTGCGGCGGTGCCAACGATGCCCGACTGCGAAATAGAGCTGCGTACCGAGTTTTTGGACGATTTGTGGCCGCAGCACGTCGCCTCGCGCATGCTGGCCTTGGGCGCCGAATGCAACGCTGTTGGCGTCGTCGCCGCGGTCCATCCACTCGTCACCCAGGCGGTGGATACGCTCAATGCCCGCAGCGTGCCGGTCTTTGCGCTGATCTCGCAGATATCGGCGACGGGCCATGCCAGCTATATCGGGCTGGACAATTGGAAGGTCGGGCGCACCGCGGCCTGGGTCTTCGAGCATGTCTGTCGCGCGCCCGGCAAGCTCGGCATCCTCGTCGGCAATCATCGCTACCGCTGCCAGGAGATGAACGAGAGCGGCTTTCGCTCCTATTTCCGCGAGCATGCGCCGGGCTTCACGCTGCTGGAGCCGCTGCTGACCTTCGAATCGAGCGCCATCGCGCAGGAGATGACCGAGAAGCTGCTGAACGACAATCCGGATCTCTCCGGTCTCTATGTCGCCGGCGGTGGCATCACTGGCGCTATCGCGGCACTGCGCTCCACCGGCCGGGCCGGCAGCCTCGTCGTCGTCGGTTATGAGCTGATGGACTCGACCCGCCCGGCGTTGCTCGACGGGACGCTGACCTTTGTCATTTCGCACCCGCTTGCCCGCATCGCGCAGGAAGCGCTGGCAGGGATGGTCCGTGCGGTCTCCGCCCCGAATGGGAGCGGCAACTTCACCACCATCTTGCCCTTTGAAATATACACTCGCGAGAATATCTAGCCGGCAATTTGCCGAGATCGGCAACCCGGTGGCCCGACGCCTTTCAAAACTCAGATCTTTGCATCGTGCGGCAGCGGCGCGGTTGCCTTTTCCAGCCAGGCCAGCGTCTCGCCGTCGAGCATTGGTCCGATCTCGGCCAGCACGCGGGCGTGGTATATGTCGAGCCAATGCAGCTCGTCGCGCGTCAATAGGTCGGACCGCACCAGCCTGACGTCGATAGGCGCCAGTGTCAGTGTCTCGAAGCCGTGCATGGCGATGTCGCCGCCCTCTATCGCCTCGGCCGGCGTCACCAGGACGAGATTCTCGATACGGATGCCGTAAGAGCCTTCCTTGTAGTAGCCCGGCTCGTTGGAAACGATCATGCCTGCCAGCAGCTTTTCGGTGCCGGTCCTGGCGATGCGCTGCGGGCCCTCGTGCACGGCCAGATAGGAGCCGACGCCGTGGCCTGTGCCATGGGCGAAATCGCAACCGTGTTTCCATAGAGCCAGGCGCGCCACAGCATCGATCTCGGAGCCGCGCGTGCGCGGCGGAAAGCGCAGCATGGAAATGCCGATCATGCCTTTTAGCACCAATGTGAAGCGTTCGCGCATTTCCTCGGTCGGCTTGCCGATCGGCACCGTGCGGGTGATGTCGGTGGTGCCGTCCTGGTACTGCCCGCCGGAATCGAGCAGGAACAGCTCGCCAGACTGAAGCTTTCGGCTGGTGGCACGGGAGACACGGTAGTGCATGATGGCGCCGTTCGGACCGGCGCCCGAGATGGTGTCGAAGGACAGGTCGCGCAGCGGCATCTGCGTTTCCTCGCCGGTGCTGCGGCGGCACTCCTCGAGCTTGGTGACGACTGCGATCTCGTCGAGCTTGCCAGGTTCCTGACGGTCGAGCCAGCAAAGCAGCTTGGCTACGGCGGCGCCATCGCGGCGATGCGCGGCGCGGGCGCCGTTGATCTCGGCCTGGTTTTTCGTCGCGCGTGGAATGCGGGCAGGATCAGGTGCAGTGATGACGGTGCCACCATTGTCCTCGACCAGCATTCTCAGTTTCTCCGCCGCCAGCACCGGGTCCAGCGCGATTCTTGCGCCACCCTTGGCCAATCCTGCGATCGCCGCTTCGAATTCACTGGGTTCGTGCAATTCGGCGAGCTGCGTCAGATAGGCCGCGACGGTCCGCGAAAACTTGCGCTGGTCCATGAAAAGCAGGTGCGACCCGTCGGCGGCGAGCACGGCGAAGCCGAGCGCCAGCGGCGTATGCGGCACGTCGCCGCCGCGGATGTCGAAGACCCAGGCGATGGAGGACGGGTCGGTCAGCACGGTATGGGTGGCGCCATCCTTGCCAATGGCCTCGGCCAGCCGTGCCAGCTTGTCCTTGGCCAGTTCGCCGGCAAACGCGATCGGATGGAGCTCGACCGGCGCCAGCGGTGGTTCGGGTTGGTCCTTCCAGATGGCATCGATTGGATTCTTCTCGAGCGGCACCAATGTCGCGCCCGATTTTTCGGCCGAAGCTTTCAGCGCCTTGACGTCGCCGATCGTCTGCAGCCACGGATCGAAGCCAAGCCGCACGCCCTTGCCGAGATTGTCCGTGATCCAGGTGGGGGGCGGATTGTCGACCAGGCTTTCGATCGAGAAGATGTCGAGATCGACCTCCTGGCGAACCTGCAGCGTGTAGCGCCCGTCGACGAACATGAAAGCACGGTCGCCGAGCACGATGGCGACGCCGGCCGAGCCGCTGAAGCCGGTCAGCCATTTTAGCCGCGCCGAGCGGTCGGCGACATATTCGCCCTGATGCTCGTCGGCACGAGGCACGATGAAGCCATCCAGCCCGTTGGCCGCAAGCCATTGACGGAGCAACGCAACACGCGGCTTGCCGACGGCGGGGTCGCCGGCGGAATCAAAGGTCTGGAACATATGGCCTCTCCTCGGATGTTGGCGCGACCGTAGCGCATGACCCCGAAAATCGGAATCGACTTTTGCTACGCCGATCTTCGGTCCGGAGAAAATCAGCGCAAGATCAGAGTGCTACAGCGTCAGCCGCCTAACAATCGGTGGGGCTTGGTCAGAGCATCGCTTTTGCGCATAGACGCCATGCAGAATCAGTGATTTTCAAATAGGTCAGCAGACCTTACGTTTTCGACGTGGAGGAACGAGTCTTATTGCCCTGCAAAGGAGACCATCATGTCCACGATTTCAGCCAGACGCGGATTTTTCAGAAGCGCTGTGAATGCTCTCATCGAAGCACGCCAGCGCGAAGCGAGCCGCTATGTGAGCGGCGTTCTGCTTGGCTTTGACGACGAAACGCTGAAGGCGAACGGCTACGATCGCGAAGAACTGAAGAAGGCGGCAAGGTCGCGCTACGTCTGAGCGAATTTACGGCCTGCGTTTGAAAGTGCTGGGCCTCACCGCTTAAGGTGAATCGTCACCCAGCCTTCGCGGTGCAACGTCCTGACATGGCGGAACTGCTGGCCGACATAGGCCGAAATCACCGCGTCGCGCTGCCGGTCGAGGATACCCGACAGCACGATCGAGCCGCCCAAAGCGATATGCCTTGCCATTTCAGGCGCCAGCCGCATCAGCGGCCGCGCCAGTATGTTGGCAACGATGAGATCGAAGGGGCCGCGCGCGGCAAAAATCGGATGGTGGAATCCCCGCGCCGTCACCGTTTCGACAAGCGCCTTGACGTGGTTGAGCCGCGCATTGGCGGCGGCGACCTTTATGGCGACCGGATCGATGTCGGTCGCCAGCACCGGAATATGGGCGAGCTTGGCCACCGCGATGGCCAGCACCGCACTGCCGGTGCCGAGGTCGAGCGCGTTGCGCGGGCGCTCGCGCCGCACGACCTGTTCCAGCATCTCGAGGCAACCGGCGGTGGTGCCGTGATGGCCGGTGCCAAAGGCGAGGCCCGCTTCGATCTCGATGGCGAGTTCGCCACTGTGGCGCTTCCCGCGGTCATGCGCGCCGTGGACGAAGAAACGGCCGGCGCGCACCGGCTTCAGTCCCTCCAAAGAACGCGCCACCCAGTCGATATCAGGCACGGGCTCGCGCGCAATCGGCCTCGACAAGACAAGCCCGGCAAGGATCTCTCTCACACGAGCCTCGACGGCGTCGACATCGCCGTCGGCATAGAGCGACACTTCGTGGATGTCGCGGTCCTCATCGATTTCGAGGATGGCAATCGGCAGACCCTCGTCTTCGAAGGCTGCTTCGAACGCCGCGAAGATACGGTCGGCCTCGATCTTTCCAGTGGTGAAATAGAGCCGCGTTTGGGTCATCAAGGATGGTCTTGTTTGAGCATGATCTTATCCGAAAACCGGTTCCCACTTTCGGGATCATGCACTAGCCTTCCGCCGCCAGCCGCTTGAGCTTGGCGATGGCGGTCTCCGAGCTTTCGCCATAAGCGATGGTGCCGGCGAAGTCGCCTCGGTCGTTGAGCAGCAGCACCGAAGCCGTGTGGTCCATCGTGTAGTCGCCGTTGCCGGTATCGACCTTCTTCGAATATATGCCGAAGGATTTGGCCATGGCGTGGACCTTGTCGGGGTCGCCGGTGATGCCGAGGATGCGGTCGGAGAAGTTGCTGATATAGGCGTTCATGATTTCCGGCGTGTCGCGCTCCGGGTCGACCGAGACGAAATAGGCGCGCAGGTTCTTGCCGTCGTCACCCATCGTCTTCAGCCAGCCGGCCAGTTCGAACAGTGTGGTCGGGCAAACTTCCGGGCAATGGGTGAAGCCGAAGAAGACGACGCTAGGGTGGCCGCGAAACGCAGCCTCGGTGATCGGGGCGCCCTTCTGGTCGACCAGCGTGAACGGCGCGCCGAACGGCTCACCGCCATAATGCCCGCGGTACCAGTCGAAGGTGAGCCAGCCGATGCCTGCTGCCATCAGGACGAGAATGCCGACCAGTATTGAACGCATCATCAATTGGTGTCCGTCGCGATTTTCATTGGCGCCGTATCGGCGCCATGCAGCTTGTTTGGCGAACACTCTTAACGGTTTGATCTCATCCGCGCAAAGATGTCGCGTTGCCGCAACCGGCTTTCCTGTCAAAAGGTGATCCGCTTGCAAAGCGCTGCCGCCCGTCCCACCTGAGACCGGCGAAACTCGAAACCGCAGGAGGCTCCCCTTGCAAAGACTGATTGGGCGAAAACTGATCGGCGGCGCTTTGGCCGCATGCCTCGTCGTCGGTGCCGGCGCAGCCGCCGCTCAGGAGGTCGGCAAGGTCGGCGTCGACTGGCTCGGCAACGACATCATCGTCGAGGCGATCAAGGATCCGAAGGTCGAAGGCGTGACCTGTCACGTCACCTATTTCGAACGCGGGATGATCGACCGCCTGCAGAAGGGCAACTGGTTCGAAGATCCGTCCGATTCCTCGATCTCCTGCCGCCAGACCGGGCCGATCACCATCGGCGAGATCGACATGAGCGAGGCCGGCGAAGAGGTGTTCAAGCAAGGCATCAGCCTGATCTGGAAGAAACAGGTGGTGAACCGCATCTACGACAAGGCAAACGACACCCTGATCTATCTGTCGCATTCGCGCCAGGTGCAGGACGGCTCGGCGAAAATGTCGGTCACCACCGTGCCGCTCTACGGGCAGAACGTGGTGTGGACCAACGGCAAGCCGAAATAGGCGACCGCAATTGCCCTGACGGACGATCGGTCCCGCTTGCGGGACCAATCGCTCGGGCGTAAAGCCGCGGGGATGGATCGTCCCGAAAATCTTGTCCCCAAGGATCCTGAGCCGCGCATCCATCCGACAGCGGAATTGAAGGCGTGCAAGCTCGGGCGCTACGCCTCGATCGGCGAGCGGGTCATCCTGCGCGAGGTATCGGTCGGCGACTTCTCCTATTTCGAACGTCATGCCGAGGCGATCTACACGACCATAGGCAAGTTCTGTTCGATCGCCGCCAACAGCCGCATCAACGCATTGGAGCATCCGATTGAGCGGGTGACCCAGCACAAGGTCAGCTATCGCCCGAACGAATATTTTCGCTGGCTGGGCGTCGACGGGGCGTTTCGGGAAAGGCGGCGGGCGAAGTCCGTCAGCATCGGCCACGACGTCTGGATCGGCCATGGCGCGGTGATCATGCCTGATGTGACCATCGGCAATGGCGCGATCGTCGGCGCCAACGCTGTGGTGACGCGCGACGTACCTGCCTACGCGATTGTCGCCGGCGTTCCGGCCAGGCAATTGCGCCAACGCTTCGCGGCGGACGTCGCCGCTCGGATCGAAAGCCTCGCCTGGTGGGACTGGCCGCCCGAGAGACTGGCCAAGGCAGTCCCCGACATGCAGACGCTGTCCATCGAGGCCTTCCTCGACGTCTGGGACAACGAAATACCCTGATCTTGCGGGCGCGTGCACGGCTATATCAGTGAAATCCCTCCGTGCAAGGGAACCCGGAGCTGATGCTGGTTGTTTCTCCTGCCATGATAGAGAAGCTTTTCACCAGGATCGCCAACTACGTTGCCCATCTCGCCGGTCTGCCGTCGACATTCGCCGTCTGCTTCCTGATCATTGTTGCGTGGGGGGCAAGCGGACCGATGTTCGGGTTTTCCGATACGTGGCAACTCGTCATCAATACCGGCACGACGATCGTCACCTTCCTGATGGTGTTCCTCATCCAGAATACCCAAAACCGTGATGGCGCCGCGATCCAGGCGAAGCTCGATGAATTGATCCGGGTCAGCAAAGCCAAAAACACCTTTATCGGTATCGAGCATCTGACCGAATCCGAGGTTCAGGAGATCCGCGAAAAATGTGAGCGCGCGGCGAAGCGGCATGACCGGCAGGTCGCCGATATGGCGGTCAAGAAAGCCGCGGCGCAAAAGCCCGGCTCGAAGACGCATGCGGCGTGAGCGTCAGCTTTCCATGAACGCCGCGAATGCTTCCTTGTGGTCCGGGTGCCAACGCGACAGAGCAGGGCGGTTTTCGATGATGTCGCCGATCGCCCAGGCCATGCGCTTTTCGTCCATGGGCCGTGTCGCCTCGTTATCGGGGCACAGGATGTAGAAGTCGCCACGCACCAGCGCGGCCAGCATGAAGTCGATCACCTGCTCGCCGGTCCAGGCGCCGGCGGGTTTTTCGGTCGCACCTTCGGTCAGGCCGGTATAGGTGAACCCCGGAATGAGCAGATGCGCAGCAACTTTTGCGCCGGGCTCGTTGCGCAGCGCGTGTGCCAGGCCTTCGGTGAAGGTCTTCACGCCTGATTTGGAGACGTTGTAGGCAAGGTTGCCGGGCGGCGTGGTGATGCCTTGCTTGGAGCCGGTGTTGACGATCAGGCCCGGCCTGCCGGTCGCCAGCATGCGCGGTGTGAAGGCCTCGACGCCATGAACGATGCCCCAGAAATTGATGTCCAGCAGCCGCTTCCAGGCGTCGCGGTTTTCCCAGGGCTTGCCGGGATTGTTGCCGACGCCGGCATTGTTCATCAACAGGGACACGCCGCCGAAGGCACCGAACGCCTTTTCGGCCAGCCGGTCGAGTTCGTCGGGCCTGGAAACGTCGGTGGCGACAGCAAGCACCGCGCTGTCGCCGGCAATCGTTGCAACGGCGCGGGCAGCCTCATCGAGCCGCGCGCCGCCGATATCGGCCAGCACGATTTTCAGGCCCATCGCCGCCAGCCGCTTGGCCGCGGCAAGGCCGATGCCGCTGGCGCCGCCGGTGATGACGGCAACGTTGCCGGAGGCGAGGGCAGGCAAAGCGCTCTGGATTTCGGCATCGGTGGTCATGGCTATAGCGTCCTCGTTCAAGTTGCGCCGAACTTAACGCGGCGCGGGGCTCGCGCAAGCCCGCTTTGGCGTCCTTGGGTTGACCACATCGGCAGGCGCTGCGCATGCTGTCCGCGTAAGAAGGAGATTACCGATTGACTGACTGGATCGAGATCCTGAAAGAACAGACCGCCACCGGCGACCAGATGAGCCGCGAGGTGCCGCAAATGCTTGCCAATCCCGACATCAGCGAAGCGCAAGTGAAGACGCTGTTTTCGGCGCTCGAAAAGCAAGCGGAATTTGTCGAGAAGCTGCGCATGGCGCTGGAGAAATTCGGTCATGATTTTTCGGTGATCAAGGCGGCCGAGCGGCTTGAGGAGCGCTATGCCGACCTTGCGGCCTCGGTGGCGGAAAAGCTGAAGGCGATGCGAGGCTAGAGCGGAACGCATTCTTATTGAATGGGGCATCCCGCTCTATCTGTTTGTTTTAGCAGCATTTGTGCGACGCCAAGCGATCCACTTGGCTGCAAAATGCTCCAGCAGGCCTATTTTTCGATCACCCGCTCGAAGCGCCTGTCCGGCACGAACCAGATCATGGCGACCAGGACGTAGATAGCGACGCCGATCCACTGGCTGATGAAGGTCAGCGGAATGGCGGCGATATAGAGGGCCAGCGAGATCCTTCCCTTGCGGTCGCTGCCCAGCGCCCTGGCAAAGGCGGTATCGTTGCTGTGCAGCCGATGCAGCATGACGGCGAGGATGATGTAGGCGGCCGCGCACAGCGCGAGTTCGGCCCCGTAGACGGCGACCGGAACCGGCGCGAAATGGTTTTCGCCCATGAAGGCAGTGGTGACCGGCATCAGCGACAGCCAGAACAACAAATTGAGGTTCGCCCATAGCACGCGGCCGTCGACGCGCTGCACGGTGTGGAACATGTTGTGCAGATTGTTCCAGTAGATGCCGACATAGATGAAGGACAAGACATAGCTGAGGAAGACCGGCCATAGTGGCGCCAGGGTTGAAAAATCCTCGCCGTGCGGCACCTTCAATTCCAGCACCATAATGGTGATGATGATGGCGACGACGCCATCGGTAAACGCTTCGACCCGTCCCTTGCCCATGGATTCTCCCTACCAACGCACTGAAGTTAAAAGATAATTTTGCGCAGCGCCACCGGCAATAGCGTCAAACCTTGTCAGGAGCAAGCTAGGGAATACATGGCCGCCGCTCTCCGGCGGCCGGCGACAGCGTTGTCGCGGCGTCCTCACACCCCCGTGACAAACCCATCCAGCACGCGTTTCTGGCCGGCCTTGTCGAAGTCGATGGTCAGCTTGTTGCCTTCGATGGCCGAAACATTGCCGTTGCCGAATTTCTGGTGGAAGACGCGGTCGCCGACATTGAAGGCCGACGGCTTGTCGGCGACGGATTTGGCGACCAGCTCGCCATCGATGGTGCGGCCCTTGATGGAGGTGCGGCCAGGGCCATAGCATATAGAGCGCGACGCCGATCCACTGATTGACGAAGGCCAGCGGGATGGCGGCGATGTAGAGGGCAATTGAGATCTTTCTCTTGCGGTCGGTGCCCAACGCTTTTGTGCAGGCCGAAGCGACCGAGTTCGCCCTTGCCGTTGATGCGTTGGATTTTTTCCAACACCCCTCATTTGCCTTCACTTCGTTCAGGTATTTCTTTTCACAACAACGAGGGGGAAGGCCATCATCAATCGCTGTCTCGTGCGATCAGCTCCAGCGGCCAGACCTCGCGGATGATCCGGGCCCCCTCAGGGCCGGCGAAGGCCGGAATCGACGCCAGCAACATTTCGGCCAGCCGCCGTCCCATCGGCTCCAGGGGAGGGCGGAAGCCGGTCAGCGCCGGTGAGAAATAGCGGCAGAGCGGCGTGTCGACGATGACGATCACCGCAATGTCGTGACCCGGCCTGATGCCCATCTCGGCCAGCGCCTTGCAGCCGCCAAGTGCCATGGCGTCATTGTTGAAGATGATGGCGGTCGGCGGATCCTTGGAGCGCATCACCTCAGGGGTCACCGCGTAGCCGCCGGCCTCGTTGATGAAGCCTTCGGCGACCAGTTCGGGGTCGAATTCGATGCCGTGCCGCCGCAACGCCTTGCGATATCCGGTGAGGAACAGATAACCGAAGTTGAGATCGAGCGACGGGCGGATGGCCGCAATGCGGCGGTGGCCGCGCGCGACGAGACGATCGACCGCGTCAGCCCCGGCTTTTTCGAAGTCGAGGTCGAGCGAGGGGTAGGCATCGCCGCCAGAGCGGCTGCGGCCGAGCGTCGCGAACGGGAAACCGGCCTGGGTCAGATAGTCGATGCGCTCGTCCTCGCGCCGCGTCCAGGCCAGCACCACCGCATCGGCCCGCCGGGTCTCGACGACACGGCGCAGGCGCTCCTGCTGATAGTCGCCCGGCGCGCCCATCACCACGATCAGGTCGAGTCCGCTTTCGGCGAGCTTGGCCTGCAACCCGGTCAGGAACGGAATGAAGAACGGCTCGCCATATTCCTGATCGCCCGGATGCGGCTGCAGCATGAAGGCGATCGAATGGGTGGCGCCGCGCCGCAAACTGCGGCCGGACTGGTTCGGCGAATAATTCAGCTTCTTGGCCGCATCGAGCACGCGCTGGCGTGTGTCGGCGTTGACGTCGGCGCGGCCGTTGAGCGCGCGCGACACCGTGCCGATCGAAATGTTCAGGTGACGCGCAAGGTCGTGAATGCTGGACGCCAAAGGACAGTTCTCCCCTTGCTTGGCTAGCACCGGCTGCTCTCCGGGCCAAGGTGATCAAGGTGATTTTCGGGAGCGGCCAATTGACATTCTACGCCTTCGGGTGTGTTCTCGTAAACGTTTACGGAAAAACGTTTACGGTCATGCCGTGAATGCCGTGACGATCGGTCTGGAGGGGCCGAGCGGAGGAGGAGCGCTGGATGATGAATGTCGTCCTGGTCGGCTGCGGCGCGATGAGCAAGGCCTGGCTCGATGCAGCCAGGCAGGTCGCCGGGCTCGCCATTGTCGGGCTTGTCGACCTTGACGCCGAGCGGGCGAGGGCAAGGGCGCGCGAATACGAGCTTGCCGGCGCGGTTATCGGAACCAGCCTCGACGCCGTGCTCGACCAGACCCGGCCCGATGCGGTGTTCGACGTCGTGGTTCCCGCGGCCCGGCGCGACGTCGCGCTTTCAGCCTTTGCCCATCATTGCCATCTCCTGACCGAGAAGCCGCTCGCCGACAGCCCGGACAATGCGCGCGCCATCGTTGAAGCCGCCCGGCGTGCCAAGCGCGTGCACGCCGTCATCCAGAACCGCCGCTACGTCGCCAATGTCAGGCGTATCAGGCGTTTTCTCGAGTCCGGCGCCATTGGTGCTGCGACCAGCATCCACGCCGATTTCTTCGTCGCGCCGCATTTCGGCGGTTTTCGCGAGGAGATGGCCCATGTCCTGCTGCTCGACATGGCGATCCACACATTCGACGCCGCCCGCTATATGGTCGGTGGCAACCCGGCCAGCGTCTATTGCCAGGAATGGGAGCCGGCCAATTCCTGGTATCGGCAAGGGTCGTCGGCAACCGCAAGCTTCGACCTAGGCGGCGGCAAGCTGTTCACCTATGCCGGCAGCTGGTGCGCGGCCGGATTCCGCACCAGCTGGGACAGTACATGGCGGATCGTCGCCGAGCGCGGCAGCATTGTCTGGGACGGCGAGGACGGGCTGAAGGCGGAAATCGTGCAGCCGGTCCGTGAAGGCCTGTTCGACCGCACCGAACCGATAGCCGTGCCGCCGCTCGACCCGGCCGATCGCGTCGGCGGCCATCTCGGCATCATCCAGGATTTCGTCCGCGCGGTCGAGACCGGCACCGAGCCGGAGACGCGCGGCGCCGACAACATCAAGAGCCTGGCCATGGTTTTCGCTGCGATCGAGAGCGCCGAGACCGGGCGCCGGGTCGCCATCGCTGCACAGGAAGGATCATGATGCCAAACCCGCTGCTCGACATCAGGATCGGCACAATGGTGCGGGCCAATCTCGACGACCCGGCCGCCTATATCAGGCAGATCCTGCCGCTCGGCTTCGAGAGCATCCAGCCGTTCTTCTGGCAGACACTGGGCGGCAAGGACATTCCGCGGCTGGCGGGCGAAATCCGCGAGGCGATCGGCGATGCCGATGTCATCGTCTCGTCGATCGGCGTGTTCGGCAATCCGCTGGAGAGCGGCGAGATCGATCGCGGCGTCCTCCAGGCGTGGGAAACGATCATCGACAACGCGCATCTGTTCGGCACCAGCATGGTCAGCGGCTTCACCGGCCGCATTCGCGGCAAGCCGCTGCCCGACAGCCTGCCGCGCTTCCGCGAGGTGTGGGAACCGCTGGCTAAACGCGCCGCTGACAAGGGCGTGCGCATCGCCTTCGAGAATTGCGCGATGGACGGCAACTGGGCGAGCGGCGACTGGAACATCGCCCACAATCCGGACGCCTGGGAGCTGATGTTCAACGAATTGCCCGATGACAATCTCGGCCTGGAATGGGAACCCTGCCATCAGCTCGTCTATCTGATCGATCCAATCCCGCAGATCCGCAAATGGGCGCCGCGCATCTTCCATGTCCACGGCAAGGACGCGACGGTGCGCTGGGACGTGATCCGCGAGCATGGCGTGTTCGGCCGCCTGCCATTCGTGCAGATGCGCACGCCCGGCTTCGGCGACAGCGACTGGACGCGGGTGATCAGCGAATTGCGGCTGGCCGGATACAAGGGTGCCATCGACATCGAGGGCTGGCACGACCCGGTCTATCGCGGCGACCTCGAGATTACCGGCCAGGTGCGGGCGCTGGATTACCTCAAGCAATGCCGGGGAGGTGCCAGCTACCTGCCAAATCCGGCTTGAGAATCCGGCCGGCGGGAGGGCCGGTCAGTGAAGCATTGCGGCGAAAAGCCGAAGCATTCGTCGAAACCCCTCGGCTTGCGAGGGAACAATGGGAGGAACGTGCATGAGCATCGCGATGAGAACGACAGTTCTGCGCTCGACCGTCGTGGCGGCCGCCACGGCGCTCGCCGCCGCCATCTCCACCTTGCCGGCGCAGGCGCTCGACGCCCAGTGGTGCAAGGACGTCCATATCCGCTTCTTCGTCGGCGGCGCCGAGGGCGACGCCTTCGGCACCATCGTCTACAATGGCGCCAAGCAGGCGGCCGCCGATCTCGGACCGAAGGTCGACTACATCTTCTCCCAGTGGGACGCCGAAAAGATGGTGCAGCAGCTGCGCGAGGCCGTCGCGGTCAAGCCCGGCGGCATCGCCATGATGGGCCATCCTGGTGACGCCTCGATCATGCCGCTCGCCGAACAGGCGCACAAGGACGGCATCAAGATGATGTACCAGAACGTGCCGGTGCCGAAGGTGGTGGCGGCGTTCGGCGGCGGCTATGTCGGCGCCCAGCAGGAGCAGCAGGGCCGCGCGCTTGGCGCCGAAGCGCTCAAGCTTGCCGGGCTCAAGGCCGGCGACAAGGCGATCATGATTGGCCCCTTCGAGAACGAGGCCCGCGGCGCGCGCGAGCGCGGCACGGTTGCCGTGTTGAAGGAGGCCGGCGTCGAGGTCATCCAGCTCCCCTCGCCGCCGAGCGGCGAATGGGCTTCCGATCCCAATCTGGCCATTCCGGTGCTCACGGCGGCACTGCTCAACAATCCCGACGTCAAGGCGGTCGGCTATCCCGGCGGCCAGATGCTCGGCAACGTCGCCACCTACATGCAGGCGGCTGGACGCAAGCCGGGCGACATCTTCAACTTCGGCTTCGACACCAGCCCGCAGATCGTCGAAGCCTTCAAGGGCGGCTGGGTGCAGCTCACCGCCGACCAGCAGCCCTTCCTGCAGGGCTATCTGCCGATCCTCAGCCTCTGCCAGCAGGTGGTGCTGGGTCTGGCGCCGATGAATGTCGACACCGGCGCCGGCTTCGTCACGCCGCAGAATTACGAGATCGTCGCCGAACTCGCCAAGCAGGCGCTGCGCTGACCTCCCAAGCCGCCGCCGGCCGGGATCGACCCCGGCCGGCGGGACCGCCGGCGGAAAAGGCCGGTAAGCGACAATCAAGCGAGGATCCGATGGCCGAACGCATCATCGAACTGCGCGACATCAGCAAGTCCTACGGTCAGGTCTACGCGCTGGGCGGGGTCAATCTCAGCGTCGTCCGTGGCGAGGTCGTCGGCCTGATCGGCGACAACGGCGCCGGCAAATCGACGCTGATCAAGATCCTGTCGGGCGTAGTCAAGCCGACCAGCGGCGAAATCCTTGTGCGCGGCAAGCCGGTGACCGGATGGAGCGCCGCGCGCTCGCGCGACGCCGGCATCGAGACGGTGTTCCAGGACCGGGCGCTCGCCGTGCAGCAGACGATCGTGCGCAACATCTTCATGGGCCGCGAACTCACCGGCTGGCTGGGCTGGCTGAAGGTCAACAAGGAGATCGAGGAGGCGAGCCGGCTGATGCGCGAGATCGGCTTCACCTCGAAGGTGTTCACGCCGCACTCGATCGTCGGCCAGCTCTCGGGCGGCGAACGCCAGGGCGTGGCCATTGCCCGCGCCATCTACAAGAAGGCTGAGCTGATTGTCCTCGACGAGCCGACGACGGCGCTGTCGCTGACCGAGACCGCCAAGGTCTTCCACTTCGTGCGCCAGGTGCGGGCGAGCGGGCGCTCGATCCTGTTCATCGGCCACAACATCCACCATGTCTTCGACATTGCCGATCGCTTCGTGGTGCTCGACCGCGGCAAGGTGGCGTTCACCGCCGGCCGCAGCGAGGTCAAGTCGGCCGAAGACCTGATCAACTTCATGGAAGACCTAGCCCACCCCGGCGGATTGCCCGGGTTGCACGAGGCCGGCGATGCGGGGAGGGCAGCGCGATGAGCAAGACCATGGAACCCGACCTGAAGAGTCCCCTCGGCGGCACGCATAATGAGGCCGCCGGGAAAGAGTGGAGACATCCATCCGACAATTGGCTGCGCGGTTTCATCCTCGACAACCGCGCCGCGCTCGGCACGCTTGCCGTGTTCATCGTCATGATGGCGGTGTTCATGATCGCCAATCCGACCGTTTTCACCACCTGGTACCTCTATAGTTCCGTGCTCACCACGCTGCCGGTGGCGCTGTTCGTGGTGGTGCCGCTGGTGTTCGTCGTCACCTGCGGCGAGATCGACCTGTCGTTTCCGGCGACAATGGGCTTTGCTTCCTGGGTGTTCGCGCTGGTCGTGCAGGCCGGCTACGACCCGTTCCTCGGCATTGCCGCCGCCATCGCCACGGGCACGCTGCTCGGCTTCCTGGTCGGGTCGCTGGTCGTCTATGGCGGGCTGTCGTCGCTGATCGCCACGCTTGGCATGAATTTCCTGCTGCGCGGCCTGATCCAGATCATCAATGAGGGCAGGTCGACGGCGCTGACCAGCCTCGCCGACAGCTGGGCCTACCAGATCTTCTCCAGCCAACTCTATGGCATCCCGGTGCAGATCTTCTGGGCCATCGCTTTCGTCGTGCTGTCGGCGCTGCTCTACAACCGGCATCGCTTCGGCGCGCAAGTGAAGGTCGTCGGCGACAATCCTGACAGCGCCCAGCAGATGGGCATCGACGCCAAGCGCGTCAGGGTCAAGGTCTTCGTCTTCGTCGGCATCGGGGCTGCGATCGCCGGCACGTTTTCGGTGATGATCAACTTCACCTGGTGGCCAACGGCTGGCGACGGCTATCTCCTGCCGGTCCTGGCATCGGTGTTCGTCGGCGGCACGCCAACCTGGGGCGGCATCGGCACCGTGGTCGGCGGCGCTATCGGCGCGGTCACCGTGTCGTTCATCCAGACCGGCGTGGTGGCGGCCGGCCTGAGCGGCTTCTACGTCCAGTTCTTCAACGGGCTGATCATCATCCTGTCGCTGCTCGGCCATAAGTGGAACCAGGCGCGGTATCGGTGAGGGGCTACCCGATCAGCGACTACGAACGGCACTCCTCGGTGGAGAAGGACCCGCAGCCTCGCTATCATGAAGAACGCGCAAGGCGAGGAGTTCAAGCATTTCGGCATGAACCTCGAATTCCTGCTCCGCCAGAAGAAGGACTGGCGGGCGGAATTGAAGGAGATCCTGTTCACCACGGGCGACATCGTGAAACTCGGCGAGGCGAGCGCGATTCCGATCACGTGTTGTCACATCAGTGGAAAGACCGATCGAGCTCGGATTTCAACTTATCGGAAATATCTACGGCTTTAAGTAAAAACTATGTGAATGTTATCCTTTCCGAGCCTCTCTTTCGCTTTGTTCAAAATGGAGTCGGGCAGGGATGCCCATTTGTCGGCAAAGCAAGATAGAAATACGTCCCCAAGATACTCAGAAACTTCAGACTGAAGAGTTATGCATTCACCTACGGATTTGCTTGTTGCCACGATACTTTCTAGATCGCCATAGGTCGGGAGCGTAGAAAATGATTGGCTATGGACGTGCGCGGACAGAAGTCTATACGGATCTTGCTCGCTGCGATGCTTATTCTTTTTCAGAGCAGAAAATCGAGATTTGAACCCCTCATAATAGTTTTCTAAGTACCCAAGAGCTTCCTTTTTGAGAACAAAACCGTCGCCAGTCTCAGTTACCCTCTTCCACTCAATAGGATGATCTTTGAAGTATAGCCATGACAATGCCACATCTATCTGTCCTCTTAGGGCGAATAGCGCGGGTCTAACAATCCCTACTGTCAAGCAGCCTGCTGATTCAACTATTAAGGCCCGAAGCCCTTCAATCAACTCGTCGGCGGTGCCGGTTTTCTCGGATGTTCGTAGATATTCTAACCAAACAAGAAGTGATATACCGGCTTCGTATGTATTCTGGCAATTCGTTTGCCCCTGAGAGCTAATTCTGTCGGCAATACTCTTTGCGAGCCTGTCAACCTGATCTTTGAAATCGACCGTCATTTTTCGCTTTTTCGAGAGAGCGGCCAATCCGACGGGGTGTTGTGGACTCGCGCATTTCGAATTTTGGTTACCAAATGAAGCAATTCGCTTTCACTGATCACCTCTCCAACCTTGTCGATCCATGTTCTGAAAGAATTCCTATTCAGATCTGGTATGGGTCGAGGCGGGTTTAATTCGTCATATATTCTCTCTCTCAAGATGTTAGCCGCAGATGACTTTGACAACCCCGCCTCTTGTAAGAGAAGTCTCTCAATTTTCGAAACGACCTCGTCGCTGAGGTTGCCGCCAGAGATGGGGCCCTGCGATGAGTAAATCCTTGGGGCCCGACCTACGGATCCATCTCCGACATATGACCGAATAAACGAAATTTCGTCCAAAAAGGCACTGGCCCCATATTCATTGATCCATTGAGCTAGCTTGCGCAGCTCTGATTCGCGCAACTCGGAAGCCGCTAAAATGAGGGCGGCTTTGCCAATTGAGGTTTCCATCTATCTTAAAGCCCTATTTTCTTCGCGAGCTCGTCCGCAAAACGATTTAGCTCGGCTCTTACAACGCTGCTCCAAGGACCCGTCCTATCAGATGCAAACCCAGTGTAGTCGGTTTTTGCCCGTAAGTGCGACGATTCGTGAATCACCTGGGCCATCGTCCTGGACCCAAACGTTGGGTGGCCCCGAAGCTCAGCTTCGATCTTATCGATCTCCGGGCCTGACTTCGAGCGCGGTATACCGTTCAACGCCACAATAAACTGCGGCTTGGGTGAGATGGATGGCACGTTGTCTACAAACTCACTAAGTATTTCAAGGCCAAGTATTGAGTACTTATCGGGTTTAACTGGAACCAGAACATGTGTGCAAACTTGTAGAGCACACAAAGTTAAGAATGAGCTACTTGGATTGCAATCGATGCATACGACCCCGTATTTCTTCTTCTCGTTCTCAATAAATTTGAAAAATCTATTCCGTACCGTCTTTAGTTTGCCGTTGTCATCCATCAAACTGTATTTCACAAGACGAAAATCACCAGGAACTATCCTAAGAGATTTTCTTGGATTTGTCGACTTGAAATGAAATAGCTCTCTCGATATATTTTCAGAATCCGGAGGGGAATCCACAGACGTACTTACAGAAAAAAGGCTCGGATTGGATGGCGTTTCCATGGCTGAAAATATAGTGCTATTTTTACTTTTCCATTTTTTCTCATAGTCGTCGCGGGTAAATAGTTGCTGCGTCAGATTGAATTGTGGGTCTAGATCGAGGAGCAGTGTTGAAACTATCTTTCGTTCAAAAAGGGCCCGAAAAACGTGGGCGCTAATTGTCGTCTTCCCGACGCCACCTTTCATATTCAAGACTGCGATGACCGGCACGAATGGTGCACTATTTGCCATGATATCCCCCTCCACTCATAGTAATTAAATAGAAATCTACTGGGGAACGCAACCTGATCGGAGCTAAGATCTGGTCAGCTTCGGCGGCGGATCAATCGCTGTCGCGCGCGGCGGCCAGACTTCGCGGATGATGCGCGTGCCTTCGGGACCGGCAAACGCCGGGATGGAGGCCGGCAGCATTTCGGCCAACCGCCGGCCCATCGGTCCAGCGCCGGGCGCAAGGGCGGCCAGCGCCGGCGATAGCGGCAGAGAGCGGCGCAGCGTAAGGCGGAACTCACACCCCCGTGACAAACCCGTCCAGCACGCGTTTCTGGCCGGCCTTGTCGAAGTCGATGGTCAGCTTGTTGCCTTCTATTGCCGCAATGTTGCCGTTGCCGAATTTCTGGTGGAAGACGCGGTCGCCGACATTGAAGGCCGACGGCTTGTCGGCGACGGATTTGGCGACCAGCTCGCCGTCGATGGTGCGGCCCTTGATCGAGGTGCGGCCGGCGCCATAGCCACTGTCGGTTTCGCCATAGCCGATGCGCTCGACCTGGTGGCCGGAACGCGAGCCCCAGTTGCGGTCGGTCGCCTCGGTGCGGTTCTGTTGCGCGCGCTGCCAGCCCGGCGTCCCATAGGTGCTGGAGAAGGCGCCGGATTTCTCAGTGCCGCCTGTATTGCCGCCCACATTGTCGAAGCGCGACGCGCCATAGGGGTTCTGCCGGCCACCACGTCCCGGGGCAAAAGAACCGCCGCCGTAGGAATTGCCGTAACCACCGTAGCTGTTGCCGCTCTCTGCGACTTCGACATGAGCTTCCGGCAATTCCTCGAGGAAGCGCGACGGGATGGTCGACTGCCAGAGGCCGTGGATGCGGCGGTTGGAGACGAACCAGATGTGCAGGTTCTTCTTGGCGCGGGTCAGGCCGACATAGGCGAGGCGGCGTTCCTCCTCGAGCCCGGAGCGGCCACCCTCGTCGAGGGAACGCTGGTGTGGAAAAAGACCTTCCTCCCAACCAGGCAGGAACACCGTCTCGAATTCGAGGCCCTTGGCCGAATGCAGCGTCATGATGTTGACGGCGTCGAGCTCGGCGTTCTGCTCGGCGTCCATCACGAGTGCGACATGTTCGAGGAAGGAGCGCAGCGATTCGTACTCCTCCATGGAGCGGATCAGTTCTTTCAAGTTTTCCAGCCGGCCGGGCGCTTCAACCGAGCGGTCGTTCTTCCACATGTCGGTGTAGCCGCTCTCCTCCAGGATGGTCTCGGCGAGCTCGGTGTGCGGCGTGGTTTCCAGCGCCTTCTGCCAGCGCTCGAAATTGGCGGCGACTTCGCGCAATGCTGCGCGCGGCTTCGGCTTCAGTTCGTCGCTCTCGGCGAGTTTTTCCGCAGCCTCCAGCATCGGGATGCGCAGCGCCCTGGCGGTGTCGTGGATCTGGCGGATGGTGGCTTCGCCCAACCCGCGCTTCGGCACGTTGACGATGCGCTCGAAGGCGAGGTCGTCGGCGCCTTGGGCGACGACGCGGAAGAAGGCTAGCGCATCGCGGATTTCGAGACGCTCGTAAAAGCGCGGGCCGCCGATGACGCGATAGTTGAGACCGAGCGTGACGAAGCGGTCCTCGAACTCGCGCATCTGGAAGGAGGCGCGGACAAGAATGGCCATATCGTTGAGATTGTGCCGATTTCCTTGTTTATCTGGGCGCTGGTAGGCCTCGATGGTTTCGCCGACGGCGCGGGCCTCTTCCTCGGAATCCCAGGCGGCGTGGACATGCACTTTCTCGTCGTCCTCAGCGACCTTTTCGGTGAACAGCGTCTTGCCGAAGCGGCCCTCATTGTGGGCGATGAGGTGGGAGGCGGTGCCGAGGATGTGCGCGGTGGAGCGGTAGTTGCGCTCTAGCCGGATGATCTTGGCGCCGGGGAAATCCTTGTCGAAGCGCAGGATATTGTCGACCTCGGCCCCGCGCCAGCCATAGATCGACTGGTCGTCGTCGCCGACGCAGCAAATATTTACTTTGTTTTCTCTCACGGGCTGTTCCGCGCCTGCCGGCGCGGGCCCTCCGCGCGGGCCTCGCAACGGCTCGGCCGCCCGGTCGGGCTTGCGGCCTTCGGCCGATCGCAGATCTGTCGACGTTGAAGCACGTCCGGCATCCGGCCGCTGCGCCAGCAGGCGCAGCCACATGTATTGGGCGGTGTTGGTGTCCTGATACTCGTCGACCAGGATGTATTTGAAGCGCTTGTGGTATTCCTTCAGCACGTCTGGATAGGCGCGGAAGATGCGGATCGGGTGGCACAGGAGATCGCCGAAGTCGCAGGCGTTCAGCGTCTTCAGCCGCTCCTGGTAGGCCTTGTAGAGCTCGCGGCCCTTGCCGTTGGCGAAGGCGCGGGCGTCGCCCTCGGGAATGTCGGCGGGGCCAAGCCCCTTGTTCTTCCAGCCGTCGATCATCTGGGCGAACTGCTTGGCCGGCCAGCGTTTGTCGTCCAGCCCTTCGGCCTGGATCAGCTGCTTGATCAGGCGCACGACATCGTCCGTGTCGAGAATGGTGAAGTCGGATTTCAGCCCGGCAAGCTCGGCGTGCCTGCGCAGCAGCTTCACACCAATCGAATGAAAGGTGCCGAGCCACGGCATGCCCTCGACTTTGCCTTCGCCGATCAGCATGCCGATGCGCTGCTTCATCTCCCGCGCCGCCTTGTTGGTGAAGGTGACGGCGAGGATCTGCGAGGGGAAAGCCTTGCCGGTGGCGAGGATGTGAGCAATGCGGGTGGTCAAGACGCGCGTCTTGCCGGTGCCGGCGCCGGCCAGCACAAGAACCGGGCCTTCGGTGGTTTCCACCGCCAGCCGCTGCTCGGGGTTGAGCCCGTTCAGATAATCGGGTGCATTGTTGTGGCCGCTGCGCGCAGCCATGGCACGCGCAGCAATGCCCGACGGGGCCACGGGCCGCGCGTTCGGTTCGTCAAAAAAAGGCATATCTTCCGAAAAGCCGGACATTGTCCCCGAATGTAGTGATTCGGCAGCGAAAGGCCAGAAGTGTCTCCGTTTTGTTCTCGATCCAGGCCGGAACTTACAAATCCGGTAGGACACATGTCCAAGCTGGCCCCGCACGCGGACGTGCCGCCGCCGGGCGATACAAAGGGCAGCGACCAGGGCCTAAACCGCAATGACGTGCGCCTTACGCAGTGATATTGAAGCCGTTTCTGTCGCTGCTCGGTATTCCCTGTCAGCCGCCGCCCTGGGCTTTGTCGCAGGCGTCGATCTCAGGACCGGCAAGATCGTCCACAAGCATCGCAACGGCACCGTCGACGACGGCCTCACTCATCCGTGACTGGACCCTGAGGGCTTCTATCCTATGTTGCGCGGCGGAAGTACTTCCCGAAGCCGAGGAGAGCGCCATGACAAAACCGAGCCCTGCCAGCCCAGCCGTCACGAGACCCGCCATTACCCAGGCGATGATAGACGCCTATGACGAATACACGCATCTGACGCTCGACCGGCGGCGCTTCATGGAACAGTTGACCAGGCTTGCCGGATCAGGTGCGGCGGCGGCCGCAATTGCGCCCCTGCTGGCGGCGAATTCGGCCCGGGCAGCGATCGTTGCCGAGGACGATTCACGCGTGACCGGCGAGGACATCAGCTATCCCGGCAGCGGCGGCGAGATGAAGGGCTATCTGGTCAAGCCGGCCGGCCAGTCCGGCAAGCTCGGCACCGTCATGGTCGTGCATGAGAACAGGGGGCTCAACCCGCATATACGCGATGTGGCGCGGCGCGTGGCGCTGGAAGGCTTCGTGGCACTTGCCCCGGACTTCCTGTCGCAGCTCGGCGGCACGCCGGCCGACGAGGACAAGGCGCGTGACCAGTTCTCCAAGCTCGATCCGGCGCAGACCGTCGCCAATGCGGTCGCAACAGTCGCTTTCCTCAAAGAACACGCGGATGGGAACGGCAAGGTCGGCGCGGTCGGCTTCTGCTGGGGCGGCGGCACGGTGAACACGCTGGCTGCCAACACGCCGGATCTGGCTGCCGCTGTCGCCTATTACGGCATGCAGCCGAAGGCCGAGGATGTGCCGAAGATCAAGGCGGCGCTGCTGCTGCATTATGCCGGGCTCGACACCCGCATCAATGCCGGTATCGACGCCTTCAAGAAGGAACTCGATGCCGCCAAGGTCGAGTACACAGTCTATGTCTATGAAGGCGCCAATCATGCCTTCAACAATGACACGTCCGCGGCCCGCTACGACAAGAACGCGGCGGACCTCGCCTGGGGCCGAACGATCGCCTTTCTCAAGGAGAAGCTTGCCTGATCAGGCATTTGCCCGGTTTGTGAAAAGCGACCCCGGCCATCACCAGCGCAATGCCGATGCAATCGATAGGGCCGGGTATCTGGCGGAGCACAATGACGCCGATCAGGGTGGCGCTGACCGGCAGCAACGACAGCATCAGCGCGAAGCTCGAGCGCGGCAGCCGCGACATGGCAAGCTGGTCGCAGATGTATGGGATGACCGACGAGCAGATGCCGACGCCGATGGCGGCGATGAGCAGTGGCGGCGCCGAGAAAGCCGGCAGCGCATCGGTGAAGCCGACCGGCAGCACGATGAGGAAGGCGACCGCCATGGCGGCACCCAGGCCGGCGATGCCGTCGCCAGCGCCGGCGCGGGCGACGCGATGGCCAAGCACGATGTAGCCAACGAACAGCGCCCCGTTGAGGAAGGCCCAGAGCAGTCCGATCGGGTCGCTTGACCATTTGACGTCGATCAGCAGCAAGGTGCCAATGACGGCGATGACAAGAGCTGCGAGATTGCGCGGGCTTCTGACGCCGACAAGCGCGACGCCGATGGTGCCGACGAATTCGATCGCCGCGACCAGCGAGATCGGCAAGCGTTCCAGCGCCAGGTAGAAGGAGCAATTCATTATGCCCAGGCAGGCACCAAAGGCGAGAAGCAGCAGTCTTGTCGGGCGGTCGGCGTCGGCGAAGACCGTCCAGGGCCGGGTCAGTGGCGCGAAGACGAGGGCGGCCGTGACGATGCGCAGCCAGGCCATGCCGAGCACGCCGACATGCGGGAAAAGCAGCACGGCGAAAGCCGGCCCGAGATAGTGGAACACGGCGCTGACGCCGAACCAGACATGCGGCGGCAGGGAGGTCGCCAGCTTGCCAAAGACAGGCCCGGCGAGGGCAGGGATTGCAGCCGGAGCTTGCGCTGGATCATCCATGAGATCATTATCGCAGGCAGTTTTTTGGATTTATATGGCTGATAGTCGGCCGAAGAGATAATCTCTTTTCCAAAACCAAGGAGTTTTGTCTGAAACGCCTTCGAAACGAAAATACCGATCTGGATGCGGCTGACCTGAAGATCCTGCGCCTGCTGGAAAAGGATGCGCGCACCAGCACCGCCGAACTGGCGCGTTCCGTCGGCCTATCGGCGCCGAGCGTAGCCGAACGCATCAAGCGGCTGCAGGAGAGCGGCGTGATCGAGGCCTATACGGTGCGGATCAACCCGGCCGCGCTCGGCATGAAACTGTCGGCATGGCTGCGGATCAGGCCGGTGCCCGGGCAACTGGCTGTGGTGGCCGAGATCATCCGCGACTTGCCGGAAATCGCGCAATGCGACCGGGTGACCGGCGAGGACTGTTTCGTCGCGCTGGCGCATGTCGGCTCCGTAGCCGAGCTCGAACGGGTGATCGACCGCATCATTCCGTTTGCAATGACCAACACCGCGATCATCCAGTCGTCACCGGTGGTGGCGCGCTCGCCGCTGGGGGCAGTGAAGCACCAGCCCTGATGTTCGAGGTGAAGTGGTCCGCTCGTCAGCGCATCATCAGCTTAACTAGAAACGTCGCGCCGCCCCTCAGCGCCCTGCCGGGCACTTCTCCCCGTATAGTGACGGGGAGAAGGACGCGTTTGCGGCGGATTTCGTTAATCTCCAGCGTTGCAGAGAAAGCGCCAGGCTGCGGCAAGCTCCCTTCTCCCCGTCACTATACGGGGAGAAGGTGGCGGCAGCCGGATAAGGGGCGGCGCAAACGCCCCAGAAAAATGCAACCGAACGACGAGCCTATTTCTTCCCGCACCGATCAGGCATGGCCGCGCTTCGAGCGCGCCTGCTTCAGGATGGCGCGCCAGCGGACCATGGCGAAAGGGATCGGCTCGTTGTTGTTGGCGATGTGAAAGATCTCGTTGTTGAGGTTCTTCAGCGAGCGCCAGAAATCATAGTCGCTGATGCGTGGATCGGCTGCCAGCCTGTCCGCCTCGACCTTGATGTCGGTTTTCATGCACGTTTCCCGAACCGCTTCAGCTCCGCCCCCGTATCAACCCGATGCGGAGGGTTTTCCAACGCCGCGCTGAGTCGTTCAACGCCTCAATTCGACTTGTTCACGTTAAAACCTTGGTAAGGTTAACGGCGGTCCGACTGCGGTTCAAGCGTCTTGCGACGAATACCGATCGAACGGCCGGCGCGCTCAGGCATCGGCAGCGCCGCATGGGCGGCGCGCATGGTTTCCACCTTGGCCAGAACATCGGCCGGGAAGGGCGCCACCTTCGGACCGGACATGTCGACATGCAGCGACAGTGATTCGGAAGTGGCAGCGAGCCAACCGTCGACATGACGAATTTCCTGGTAGGCTCTGAGCCGCTTGTCGTCATGGTCGAGCAGTTGGAAGGAGACATTGACCTTGTGGTCGAAATGCAGCTCCCTGATATAGCAGACATGGACTTCCGCCGTGTAGATGGTCAGGCGCCGCTGCTTCACATAATCCAGCCCCATCCCCATCATCTCGAACGCTTCGTCGGAACAGCGGTCGAACAGCACGTTGTAATAGGCCATGTTGAGGTGGCCGTTGTAGTCGATCCAGTCCTTCTCGATGGCCATGGGAGGAGAGACAAAGGGGGCGGGGGTGGACATCGAAAACTTCCTTCTGACTGGACAGAGCGTGGTCGGTGAGACTAGAGCGGATGTGCGTCCAATTGGACGCACAAAGTACGCGTCTCAAGACTTTGAATCTTCTCATCGTGCTTTCCGAAAATCGATTCCGATTTTCGGGCCGATGCGATAAGCCTCCATAGATCCATAACAGGGTGGGCACTGGTCCATTCGCGGAGGAAAACATGGCTCTGAGCGACCTCAATCCGGTCGAGCGCAACGAAGAAGGGATCGCCGCTGTGCTCGGCATCCTCAAGCAGCGGCTCGGCGGGAGATTCCAGACCGGCGAGGCGATCCGCGCCCAGCACGCGCATACCACCACCTACATTCCGACCCAGGCGCCGGATGGCGTGGCTTTTCCGGAGACGACGGTGGAGGTGCAGGAGATCGTGTCGGCCTGCGCCGCACACCGCGTGCCGATGATCGCTTTCGGCGTCGGCTCCTCGCTGGAAGGCCACACCAACGCGCCGGGTGGCGGAATCTCTGTCGATACGTCGCGGATGAATCGCATCCTCGCGGTCAACCCGCAGGATCTCGACTGCACGGTCGAGCCCGGCGTGACGCGCGAGGATCTCAACCGGCACTTGCGCGACACCGGCCTGTTCTTTCCGATCGATCCGGGCGCCAATGCATCGCTCGGCGGCATGGCGGCGACGCGGGCGTCGGGCACCAATGCCGTGCGCTACGGCACGATGCGCGAGAATGTGTTGTCGCTGACGGCGGTGATGGCCGACGGCGAGACGGTGACGACCGGCAAGCGTGCAAAAAAGAGCTCGGCCGGCTATGATCTGACGCGGCTCCTGATCGGCTCCGAAGGCACGCTCGGCATCATCACCCAGCTGACCCTGAAGCTGCAGGGCATTCCGCAGGCGATTTCCGGCGGCGTCTGCCCGTTTCCCAGCGTCGAGGCGGCCTGCAATGCGGTGATTGCGACAATCCAGATGGGCATTCCGGTGGCGCGCATCGAACTGGTCAATGCGCTGCAGATGCGGGCGATGAAGAGCTATTCGAAACTCGACTACCCGGAAAGCCCATGCCTGTTCGTCGAATTCCACGGCAGTGATGCCGGCGTTGCCGAGCAGGCCGAGACTTTCGGCATGATCGCCGAAGAATATGGCGGCGGACCATTCCTGTGGACCAGCGTCGCCGAGGAACGGACGAAGCTGTGGAAGGCCAGACACGACGCCTATTGGTCGTCGCTGACGCTGCGGCCCGGCGCCAAGGGGCTGTCGACCGACGTCTGCGTGCCGATCTCGCGCTTTGCCGAATGCGTCACGCAAACCGAGGCCGACATCGCTGAGATGGGGTTGATCGCGCCGATCGTCGGCCATGCCGGCGACGGCAATTTCCATGTGCTGGTGCTGATGGACGTGGACGATCCGAAGGAAATCGCCGCAACGGAAGAGTTCGTCGCGCGGCTGAATATGCGGGCGATCGGCATGGACGGAACCTGCACCGGCGAGCACGGCATCGGACAAGGTAAGGTCGGCTTCCTGCGCCATGAACTCGGCCACAGCGTCGACATCATGCGCACGATCAAGCAGGCGCTCGATCCGCTGAATATTATGAACCCTGGGAAGATACTGCCAAGGACCGGCCACTAGGATGCCGACGGCCGAGACACTGTTGTCGATCGACTTACCGCTGTCATCCGCCGGCACGCCTTTGCCTCACGTCTTCGCGGATGAACGCAAGCTGCTCGTTGCCTATCTCATCAACAGACCGGATCCATCATTCAATGGCAAGAATCCGCGCTCGGTTTCGGCGGCGACAAGCAACCAGTCCGTGGCGATACTGACGGCAGACCCTTATCTGGCCTTTCAGTTCGGCCCGCCGAACGACGAAGCCATCGGCGGGCACCGTTTGCATGAGCTGGGTTTGCGGCCATATGGGGCATTCGAAGTTCTCAACTCATCGTGGATCGCTTCCTTGGAAAACGCAAATCGGGTTCACTCATCCCACAGACCAGAACTGTTTTCCGACTATCGGCATTTCGTCCTGACGTTCCAAGATTCGACGCTTGAGTTCATCGCTGAGAGTTTTTCGTGCAGCCTTCACGAAGGGGCGATCTTGCCGACATTGATGGAGGCAGTCGGGCACCGTGCTCCGGTGCACCACGTCAAACCGGTCCGCTTTATTGACAGACTTTGGCGACGCATATGATCTTTCAAGGAATTCCCCTGCTTTGATCGCGTCCGCAAGCGCGTTTGAAGGGAAATTGCCTCTTTATCGACACGCGGATGCGGGTAGAGTGCGGCTGATTTTTCAATCAACTGCTCGGAGCTCATGCTCGCACGCCTGTTCGTGATCTTCGGTGGCCTTTTCGTGCTGGTGCTGTGTGCGGCGCTGGTGGTGCCGTATTTTATCGACTGGACGGGCTACCGTGCCGATTTCGAGCGCGAGGCAAGCGCCATTCTGGGCCGCAAGGTAACCGTTCAGGGCGATGCGACGGCGAAATTGCTGCCGTTTCCGTCGGTGACCTTCTCGAACGTCACTGTTGCCGGCGGCCCCGGCGGCCAGCCGGCAATGACCGTCGAGACCTTTTCGATGGATGCGGAACTGGCGCCCTTCCTGAGCGGAGAAGTGCTGATCTTCGACATGCGGCTGGTGCGGCCGAAGGCGACGATCGACATTGCCGCCGACGGCACGGTCGACTGGGCGATACGCCCGTCGTCGCCCTTCGATCCCAGCCAGATCTCGATCGAGAAGCTGACGGTGACGGACGGAGAGATCGCACTGCGCCATGCCGCCGGCGGGCGCAGCCATCTCCTTTCCGAGATCAATTCGACGATCTCTGCCAAATCGCTGGCCGGACCTTGGCGGATGGATGGTTCGCTGCGGCTCGACGGTCTGCGCAGCATGGTCGTCGCCTCCACCGGCAAGGCCGGTAGCGACGGGCAGATGCGGCTCAGGCTCAAGGCCGATCCGGACGCCTATCCGCTGGTCATCGAAGCCGACGGCAATGCCGGCATCGTCAACGGCGCCGCCATCTATTCGGGCCAGTTCAAGGTCGCAAGTTCCGACAAGAATGGTGCCGACAAGAGTTCGGCGCAGCTTCAAGGCACCGACGGTGAGATGATGAAGGCCAGCGCAGGCAAGCCGGAGCCGGGGTTCAGGCTGAACGGCAAGTTTTCGCTCGACCACCAGAAACTTGGGGTCGACGAATTCCGCTTCGAGACCGGGCCGCTTGACAATCCATACACCGCCGACGGCAAGGCTGCCGTCGAGCTTGGGCCGAACCCAAGCTTTTCGATCGAGGCCGATGGCGCTCAGGTACAGTTCGATGAAGCCGTCGGCGCCGCGGCCGGCGCCGGGCTGACGCTGTCGGCGCGTGTCGCGGCGCTGGAGCAGGCTCTGCTCGAGCTGCCCAAGCCGACCATACCGGGCACCGTCGAGGTGAAGCTGCCGGCGGTGGTGGCCGGCGACACGACGGTTCGCGACGTACGCCTTTCCGCTGAGCCGGCCGATGCTGGCTGGTCAGTGAAGTCGCTGGCCGCGACACTGCCCGGCCGTGCCAGGCTGGAAGCAAATGGCATGCTCAGCGTCGAGGATCACTTCGGCTTCACCGGTTCGCTGCTTCTGGCGGTGGCGCAGCCTTCCGGCTTTGCCGCCTGGCTGTCGAGGGATGTCGACGAAGCGATCCGCCGGCTGCCGGCCGCCGGCTTCAAGGCCAAGGTCGACCTGACCGGAAAGCGCCAAGCCTTCAGCGACCTCGAACTCGTTCTCGGCAAGGCGAAATTTTCCGGTCGCATCGATTCCAGCCAGCCCGACGAGGCGAGGCCGTCGGTGCTGATGCGGCTCGAAGGTGGCGAACTCGATGTCGACGGCCTCGCCGCCTTCGCCTCGATCTTCATCAGCGACAAGGGGGACAACCGTTTTTCCGACCGCGACCTCGATTTCCAGATCAAGGCCGGACCGGTCAGTGCCGGCGGGCTAACCGCCGATACAGTCGATACGGCGCTCAGGCTGCGCGACGGTCTGCTCGAAATCGACCGGCTCTCGGTTGGCGGGCTCGCCGGCGCCTCGATCAGCGCCACCGGCCGGATCAAGGATTTCCCGGTGAGCCCGACCGGTAAGCTCGATGCCTCCGTAGTCGCCGTCGACCTCAAGCCGTTGGTCGATGTCGCGGCGCAGCACTATCCTAATAATGCCGTGCTGAAGGGGTTGGCGGGGCGTGCGGCGGCCTATCCCGAACTGTTCCAGGATGCGCGCGTCGATCTGGTGACGAGTGCCGCCGCCAATGGCGATGGCACGACAGGCCTGGCAGTCAGCGCGCAAGGCAAGGCCGGCGGTTCGGCGTTTTCGGCGTCGCTGTCCGGCAAAGGGGTGGCCGACCGGCTTCTCGAGGCGCCGGTGTCGCTAACCTTCAACGCCAGGAATACCGACGCCACCGCACTTCTGGCGCTTTACGGCCTGCCGGCGTTGCCACTCGGCATGCTTGGCGAGGCGACCACCGATGTCTCGGCAAAAGGCACGCTTGGCGGCGGCATGGCGACGAGCTTCAACCTCATCGGCAACGACTTCAAGGCCGGTTTCGACGGGACGATCGCGGGCACGCCAGAAGGCCCCACCGCAAAAGGCAAGGTCAGTCTGGAAGCCGCCGACATCGAGCCGTGGCTGATGACGACAGGCGTTGGCTTTCCGGGGATGGGGACAGGCATGTCGACGTGGCTTGCGGCCGACGCCGATTTCGGCAACGGCCTTCTGGTTCTGTCCAGGCTCAGCGGCGCTATCAACGAGGCGGCGGTTTCCGGCGACGTCAATGTCGACGTCAAGGACGGGCTGCCGCATCTTGCCGGCGCGCTGGCACTCGATGAACTGGATCTCGATCCGATGGCGGTGGCACTGTTTGGCGACCAGGCCTTCCTGGGCGCCGGCGGGGCTTGGCCGACCGCCCCATTCAGCCAGAAGTCCAGCCTGCCATTCACCGCCGAACTCGACCTGACCACGGCATCGCTGGCCGCCGGCCCGCTGGCCACGGCCTATGACGCAGCGCTTTCGCTGAAGCTCGATCAGGAAGGCATCCGCGTGTCGGACCTCAAGGCAAAGTTCGCCGGCGGTGCGCTTTCCGGGCTGTTCGAGCTGAAGAACAATGACGGCACCGGGCTTTTCTCCGGCCAGATGAAACTTGCCGGCGCCGATCTGGCCACCGTGCTGCCACAGGCTGGCATCAGCGGAAGCGGCGATTTCTCGGCGGCGCTCTCGACCAGCGGCAAATCGGTCGATGCGATGGTTGCGGCGCTGTCCGGTTCCGGCACGGCGGCGCTGAAGGGCTTGACCATTGTCGGTGTCAATCCCGACGCCTTTGGCGCCTTCATCGCCAAGGCCGACGCGATCGGGCGCGATATCGATGCGGCAAAGACTGCCCGCTTCGCGCCGCAGATCGCCGCGGACGGCAGTTTTCCGGCCGGGGATATCGACATCGCCTTCACAATCGCCGGTGGCACGCTGAGGGCACCGCCGGTCAATCTTGAAAATCCGGCGGCGAAGCTGTCCGCCGACATCACGGCGGACCTGAACGCCAGCACGGTCGCCGCCAGCGGTTCGATCACTTATCGGCCCGGCGACGAGGCGCTGGTCGGCTCCGATCCGACTGTGAATTTCAGCGTCGACGGGCCGTTCGGCGCCGCGAAGCGGCAATTCGACAGTGAGCCGCTGTCGCAGTTCCTGACCCAGCGCGCGCTGGAAAAGGAACAGCAGCGGGTCGAGGCCATGCAGGCGGCACTGCTTGAAAAACAGCGGCTGCGGCGCGAGGTGCGTTACTACGCGGCTCTGCAAGCCGAGCGTGAGAGGGCAGCCGAAGAATTGCGCAAACAGCAGGAGGCGGCGCGGCTGCAAGCCGAGGCAGATGCCAGGGCAAAGGCTGAAGCCGAGGCAAAGGCTCAAGCCGAAGCGGAGGCGAAGGCCAAAGCGGATGCGCAGGCGCGGGCTGAAGCCGAGGCTAAAGCCAAGGCCGAGGCGCAGGCCAGGGCTGAAGCGGAGGCCAGAGCCAAGGCGGATGCACAGGCGAAGGCTGAAGCGGAGGTCAAAGCCAAGGCGGATGCTGAGGCCAAGGCTAAGGCGGACGCCGAAACGAGAGCCAGGGCGGCGCAAAAAGCGGCGGACGAGGCGGCGGGGGCCGAAGAACAGCAACGCGGGAAGCTGGAAGAGGCGATGCGGATCGCTGCGGAAGAAAAGGCAAAGCTCGACGCCGAACGCAGGGCCGCCGCTGAGCAGGCGCAGAAAATCGAGCGCGCGCCTCAGCCGCCGGCCAATGACAACCCGCCGCCAGCAGAATCCGCGCCAAAACCCACGCTTGAACCTTCGTCGATCGACAATCTGCTGAAGTCGCTGGGCGGCGGATAGCTCCACCTAGACTGGTTTCATCTTTCGCTTCGCCCAATCCAAGACATAGAGCCTGAGCGCCGAGGACAGGTTGGCATCGCGCGGCCGGGCCTCGTCGATTTCGGCGACGAGGGCGGCGAGCGTCAGTTTGCGCGCGACCGCGATGGCGACGAGGTCGTCGAAAAACGGCTTTTCGAGCGAATAGCTGGTGCGATGGCCGCGAATGGTCACCGAGCGTTTCTCGACCGGGCTCACCGGACGTGACTCATTTCACTTCAAGCATCGGATTTATCCGAAAACCGCGGCGCACTTTTCGGTCCGATATCCGGGGAATCCGGATCGCCCGAGGCTTCGCGGCGATGGCCGGCGACAAACTTTTCTGCCTTGTCGGCGATCAGACGGTCACGCTCCCGGTCGGCCTTGGAACGGCCGTGCAGCGTCCGGTTCTGTTCGGCCAGGCGCCCCTTCTCGGCTCGTGCCTTCTGCTTGCGGGCCTGGCGGAGATTGACGATGTCGGCCATGTCGCGCGGCCCGTCGGATCACTTCTTGCGAAAGGCGTCGAGCGACACCACTTCGGCGCCTTTTGCGGCATCGGCCGCGGCAGGCTTCTTTTCAGCCTCTGCGGTCTTCTTCTTCTCAGGCTTTTTCTCGGCGACGACGGCCAGCGGTTCGGAAGCGGGCTGGCCGCCCAGTTCTTCTTCTGCCGAGGTCTCCGTCCTCACGTCGAACTCGAGCTCGAAATTGACGGACGGGTCGTAAAAGCCGCGCACGGCCGAGAACGGGATTTCCAGCTTTTCCGGCACGTCGGAGAAAGACAGCCCGACTTCGAAGCCGGTGTCGGTCACCTTCAGGTCCCAATACTGGAACTGGATGACGATGGTCATCTGTTCGGGATAGCGCTCGCGCAAGCGGGAAGATACGCGCACGCCCGGGGCGCCGGTCAGGAAAGTGATGAAGAAATGATGGTTGCCGGGAAGGCCGGTGCGCGCGACCTCGGCCAGGACCTTGCGCATGACGCCGCGCAATGCCTCCTGGGCCAGAATGTCGTAGCGGATGTGGTCGTCGGCCATGTGGCTGTCGGGTTCCGTTGAATCGTGCGCATAGCTGTAATCAAGCTTGAGCGCGGCGTAAACCGGATATAGACGCCGGCAGCGCAGATGCGAGAGGGCATGCCTCAGATTTGATCGCTCAGGCGCCAGCGAGCGCGCTGTGCTTTTGCGCGTCGACCGCCGGCTGCCGCTTGCCGAAGGCGCGCAGGAATGTGCGCACGCCATGTGTCGCCGATTGCAGCACCTCGTCATCGGTCGGCGTGCCGCCAAGCATGAAGGTGGTCTGCAATTCGGCATTGGCAAGGGCGAGGAACTGGCGCGCCGCGACATCGGGGTCCTCGATGTCGAGGAAACCGGCATGGGCGAGGCGGGCGAAACGGGCGGCGATCGCCGGCCATGTCCTGCCCGGTCCCTGTTCGCGCCATTCGGCAAAGAGCTCGGGATAGCGCTCGCCCTCGGTCTGAATCAGCTTGCGCAGGAATTTTCCGTCGCGGTTGCAGATACAGTTGCGGTTCATGCGCACAGCAAAAGCGATCAGATCGGCCTCGAGATCTTTCGGCTGGTCCGGAAAGGTGGAAATGGTGGCGAAAATGCCGGCATTGCAGCGCTCGGTGAGGTCGCGGACGATGGCGACGAAGAGTTTCTCCTTGTCGCCATGGTGGTTGTAGATCGTCTGGCGCGAAACGCCGGCCTCGGCGGCAATCATGTCGATATTGGCGCCGGCGAAGCTTTCGCGGCAGAACACCTCGCCGGCTGCGTCCATGATGGAGACGCGCTTGGCCTCGTGGCTGCGTGGCGTGATGGTGTCAGGAGAAACGTTGGACTTCATGAAAACTACATAGAGGTGATTGACGAATTAGACAAGAGTGTCTAAATTTCTGGACTTTCCCTGAAAGAGATTTCGCTCCGCATAGCAGTCGGAATTTCATGGGATGGAGCGTCATTGCCTTACACGCCGGCCCGCGGCGGCAACCAGATCTGAAAGAAGCCTGCTATCATGAGTCCCCAATTCCTCCGCATCGCGATCGTGCTCGGCCTGTTGACCGCCATCGGGCCGTTTGCCATCGACATGTATCTTCCGGCGCTGCCTTCGATCGGCGCGGATCTGCAGGCCAGCACCGCTGCCGTGCAGATGAGTTTGCTGATCTTCTTCCTGTCCATGGGGTTTGGCCAGATCGTCGTCGGACCGATCTCCGACATGGTCGGGCGCAAGCTGCCGCTCTATGGCGGCCTCGCACTGTTCATGGTCGGCGGCATCGGCTCGGCGCTCGCTCCCTCGATCGAATGGCTGATCGCCTTCCGTTTCCTGCAGGGGCTCGGCGCCAGCGCAGGCATGGCGGTGCCGCGCGCCATCGTGCGTGACCTGCACACCGGCACCGACGCTGCCAAGCTGATGTCGCTCTTGATGCTGGTGTTTTCGGTGTCGCCGATCTTGGCGCCGCTGACCGGTAGCGTGATCATCGAGAATTTCGGCTGGCGTGCCGTGTTCTGGACGGTAACGGGTGGGGCGGTGCTCGCCACCATCCTGCTGGCGACCTCGCTCAAGGAGACGCGGCCGGTCGACGCGCGTGCAGGCAGTTCGTTCGGCACCGCGCTCACGGCCTATCGCTTCCTGATGGGCGACCGCAACTTCCTTGGCCTGGCGTCTATAGGCGGCTTCGGGATCGCGAGCTTCTTCGTCTATCTGTCGAGCTCCTCCTTCATCCTGATCAACCATTACGGGCTGTCGCCGTCGGTCTACAGCGTGTTCTTCTCGATCAACGCGGTCGCCTTCATCGGCATGTCGCAGTTGACGGGGGTGCTGTCCGAACGGTTCGGGCTAAGGCCCGTGGTGCGGGTCGCGGTGGTCGGCTATGCGACGACGATGGTGGTGCTGTTCGCGGTGATGGCGTCCGGCGTCGACCGGCTCGACGTGATGGCGGTGCTGCTGTTCGTCGGCTACGGGTTCCTCGGCCTGGTGATCCCGACGACTTCGGTGCTGGCCATGGAGGAGCATGGCGCGATCGCCGGCACGGCCTCGGCGCTGATGGGCACGCTGCACTTCGCGATCGGTGCGGTCGCCATGGGCATCGCCGGCGTGTTCTTCGACGGCACGCCGCTGCCGATGGTGGCCGGCATCACGCTTTGCGCGGTGATCTCGTTCGTGCTGGCCAAGGTGACGCTTGGCCGTGGGCGGGAGGTTGTCGAAGCGCCGGCAGAGTAGAGGCTTTCCAGCGAGAGCATGAAAAGGCCGGGTCATTCCCGGCCTTTTTCACGTCTGGGCTCAAGCTGCAAGCCCGCCTCGGCCAAGATAATCGCAGTCGCGCCTCGACCGGCGCCAAGAGCAACGGGACCAGTTCATAGCCCAATTCGGTGTAGATGCTGGCCAGCGCGTGATAGGTGCGTTCGGCTCCGTCGAGGGGCTGCCTTCGCTCGCAATCCTGCCAAAAAATCTCGCGCCATGGCGGGGCGATGAAGACATGACTGCGTAGCGGAAGCGTTGGCGGCATTCCTGATGTGGTCGGGCACTGGCAGGCCAGTGAGGCGCAGATAACTAAGAGTGTCCGGCACGCCGCGATCGAAAGAAGACGGGACCGTTCTGTTCGAGGGCGGCTCGATAGGCGCGCAGCTCCCAGGACAGCAAGACAGCGTCTCGAAGAGGCATAGCGCAAGAAGCGCGGCCAGCAAGCCTGCTCCCATTATCGTTTCGAAGGGGGAGAGGTGGAATCGAAGGGGAGAAGTGGAGGTTTCTGTTGCCAGGTACCTCCGAACCCCGCCTAGAAGTGCGAACCACTAGGGCTTGAATTGAAGCTATCGCACCGCTTACGCGGCGAGACGTGCTTCCGCATAGTTGTCGTTGGCAACTATAAGTTTAGCCCGATAACGGTGGTACAATGCCGGGCAAAAGTACGATCTTTACACCTTCGTCGATCCTATTTCGCCCCCAGCAAAAGCCGCTCCTCGACAACAGCGGTTTTTGGTGGAGGCGCCGGGTACCGCCCCCGGGTCCGAACGGCTTATTTCATCGCCTGTTTATCGCCATAGTCGGTCGAGCCGACCAAACAGATATAGGGACCGATCGTGGAAAATGAAAGGCCTCAATTGATGCTTTGTCGCTGTGTCAAACAGCCTCGCGAAGGCTTGACTTGTCAACCGTCTCAACCGAAGATTGCGGCGGTGAGGAGTTACCGACTTAGCGCACATTTTGCGGCAGCGCGCCACGACCCTCATCGACCGGATCCCGTGGCGCTGACGAGGGGAATTTTGATGGCCGATTATCTTGCAGACGTGAAGAAGTACGACGCCGCGGCAGATGCCGACGCGGTCGCCAAGATCGTGAAGCATTTGGGCATTGCGCTCAGGAATCGGGATTCCTCGCTGGTGTCCTGCACGGATCCCAAGGAACTCGATCGCGTCAAGGCCAACTGGGTTGCCAAAAAGCTCGGCATAGCCGACGGCAGCAAGGCGGACGCGGCCATCGAAAAGACTTGCAAGGCGATGGAGGCCGACAACACCAAGAGCCGCGTGACCTTCTATTACCTGGTCGCCAAGGATCTGGGTAAGCTCGCCAGCCTCTGAACAATCATCCTGCATCGGCGGATGCTGGCGCGATTCCCGCGCCAGCCCAGAGCATGGCCGCGAGTGTCTTGTCTGAAGATTCTGCGCTTTGATATGTTCGGCCAGCAGCCAGTCGGTTATGATGGCCGGTAACCCGAATCGAGCCCCCGAATCGAGCCGAAGCCGATGCGCCAGTACCTCGACCTCTTGAAGCACGTGCTGGAAAACGGCGCCGATCGCGGCGACCGCACCGGCACCGGAACGCGCTCGGTGTTCGGCTACCAGATGCGCTTCGATCTTGCGCGCGGCTTTCCGGTCACCACCACCAAGAAGCTTCACCTGAAGTCGATCGTGCATGAACTTCTGTGGTTTCTGGCCGGCGACACCAACATCAAATACCTCAACGACCACGGCGTCTCGATCTGGGACGAATGGGCCGATGAGAATGGCAACCTCGGCCCGGTCTATGGCAAGCAATGGCGCTCCTGGCCGGACGGCCATGGTGGCGCCATCGACCAGATTGCCAATCTCTTGAAGGAGATACGCAAGAATCCTAATTCCCGAAGGCTGATCGTTTCGGCGTGGAACCCGGCCGAAGTGGAAGCCATGGCGCTGCCACCCTGTCATTGCCTGTTCCAGTTCTATGTCTCGGAAGGCAGGCTTTCCTGCCAGCTCTATCAGCGTTCCGGCGATATCTTTCTCGGCGTGCCGTTCAACATCGCTTCCTATGCGCTGCTCACCTTGATGGTGGCGCAGGTGACGGAGCTGAAGCCCGGCGATTTCGTCCACACGCTGGGCGACGCGCATCTTTACGCGAACCATTTCGAGCAAGCGCGCGAGCAGTTGCGGCGCACGCCCAAGGCGCTGCCGACGTTGTGGATCAATCCGGAGGTGAAGGACCTCTTTGCCTTCCGCTTCGAGGATTTCCGGCTGGAAAACTACATCGCCGATGCGACGATCAAGGCGCCGATCGCGGTGTGAGCCGCAAACATCGGGCTTCTACCTACCTTGTTTCGAAATTGTTCGGCTGTAGCGCTGTGCCGTCCGCCCGCGATGCCGACCATGACATCAGATGCTTTGACCTGCCTCGTCGGCCCTGCGATGTCGCGCTGTATCCACCGCTATTTCTCGCGGCGGTGGCGGCAACACGCAATGCCATTGGCTGGGCCATTGTTCGGGCTAAGTCTGGCAAAAGCCCTTCCCTTGTTATATTCACATGGATATATCGATTGGCAGGCTCGCGACGATCGGATTTTTCAAGTCCCAGGAGAGTTCATGCTGGTGCGCAACGGTTTCGGATTGAAGGCGGCTGCCATTGGCGGCCTGACAGCGATGCTGATCGCCGCCATGCCGGTTGCCCATGCGGATGACAGACTGATCGTCTTCGCCGCGGCAAGCATGAAGAACGCCCTGGACGCCGTGAACACCGCCTGCGAGGCCGATGTCGGCGAGGTGGCAACCATTTCTTATGCGGCAAGCTCCGCCTTGGCCAAGCAGATCGAGGGCGGCGCGCCAGCCGATGTCTTCATCTCAGCCGACCTCGACTGGATGAAATATCTGTCCGACAAAAAGCTGACCAAGCCGGATACCGAAGTGAAGTTGCTCGGCAACCAGATCGTGCTGGTGGCGCCGAAGGATTCGTCGGTCGAAACCAGGATCGAAAAGGGTTTTGATCTTGCCGGGCTGATCGGCGACGGCAGGCTTGCCATGGGCGATTTCAAAGCGGTGCCGGCCGGCAAATATGGCAGGGCCGCACTTGAATCGCTCGGCGTCTGGTCCTCGATCGAAGGCAAGGTGGCACAGGCCGAGAATGTGCGCGCAGCGCTCAAGCTGGTCTCGACCGGCGAAGCAGCACTCGGCATCGTCTACGCCACCGACGCGAACGCCGAGCCCGGCGTAAAGGTGATCGGCACCCTCCCGGAGGATTCGCACCCGCCGATCGTCTACCCGGTTGCCCAGATGGCGGATTCGACGGACAAGGATGCGCCGGCGTTTTTGGAATGCCTGCAATCCGCCAAGACAGGCGAGATTTTCAAGGCGCAAGGTTTTACGGTCCTTACGCCGAGCAACTGAGGCACGCCAAAAAGATGAACTGGCTGCTGGATCTCACTCCCGACGAATGGAATGCGGTCCGGCTGTCGATCAAGGTGGCGACAGTGGCGATGATCGCCAGCCTGCCACCCGGCATATTGATCGCGCTTGTGCTCGCCCGTGGACAATTCTGGGGCAAGACGCTGCTCAACGGGCTGGTGCATCTGCCGTTGATCCTGCCGCCGGTGGTTGTCGGTTATCTGCTGCTGCTCTCCTTCGGCAGGCGCGGCCCGGCCGGGGCGTTTCTGGCCGAGCATTTCGGCATCGTTTTTTCTTTTCGCTGGACAGGTGCCGCACTGGCCTGCGCCGTCATGGGCTTTCCCTTGATGGTGCGGGCGATCCGGCTGTCGATCGAGGCGGTCGACCGCAGAATCGAGGCGGCGGCCGGAACGCTTGGCGCCAATCCGCTGTGGGTGTTCGGGACGATCACGCTGCCGCTGATCCTGCCCGGCCTGATCACCGGCGCGATCCTGTCTTTCGCCAAGGCGATGGGCGAATTCGGCGCAACGATTACCTTCGTTTCCAACATCCCAAACGAGACGCAGACACTGCCGTCGGCGATCTACACGTTCACGCAGGTGCCGGGCGGCGATGCCGGCGCGCTCAGGCTGACGCTGATCTCGATCGTCATTTCGATGGCAGCACTTGTCGCGTCGGAGGTTCTGGCGCGGCGCGTCGGCAAGCGGATGGATATCGAATGACGGTCGCGCTCGATATCACCCATCGGCTTGGCGATTTGGGGCTCGACGTCCGCTTCGGGAGCGCCGGGCGGCTGACCGCGCTGTTCGGGCCCTCGGGCTCCGGTAAGACGACGCTGATCAACATGATTGCCGGATTAATCCGGCCCGAGAAGGGGCGGATCGAGGCCGACGGCCGCGTGCTGGTCGATACGGATGCGGGCCTGTTCGTGCCGAAGCACAAGCGCCGCATCGGCATGGTGTTCCAGGATGCGCGGCTGTTTCCGCATATGAGCGTGGCCAGCAATCTGCGTTACGGCCGCTGGTTCACGCCAGCGGCGGAACGCTATGCGGACATGACTGCCGTTGTCGACCTGCTCGGCATCGGTCCTTTGCTCGACCGGCGGCCGGCGAAGCTTTCCGGCGGCGAGAAACAGCGCGTGGCAATCGGCCGGGCGCTGCTCGCTAGTCCAAGGTTGTTGCTGATGGACGAGCCGCTGGCTTCGCTCGACGACGCCCGGAAGGCAGAAATCCTGCCTTACATCGAGCGGCTGCGCGACGAGATGAAAATCCCGATCGTCTATGTCAGCCATTCGATCTCGGAAGTGGCGCGGCTGGCAAGCGACGTCGTTGTGCTGGCGCAAGGCAAAGTCGCCGCTTGCGGCCCGACCGGAGCGATCATGCAGCGGCTCGACCTGTTGCCGGCAGAAGAGCGCGGCGAGGGGGGCGCGGTGCTGGATACTGCGGTGCTGCGCCACGACGGAGTCTTTGGCATGACCGTGCTTGGCTCGGCGGCGGGCGACATCCGCGTGCCGCTTCTGGGTGTGCCGGTGGGTGCGCCGGTGCGCGTCCGCATCCGTGCCCGCGATGTGATGATCGCCATCGAACAGCCGACGGGTCTCAGCGCGCTCAACATTCTGCCGGGCACGATCGTTGCGATAGAGCCGGGCGAGGGGCCTACGGTCGAGATCGGCATAGACTGCAATGGCGCAACCGTGCTTGCCCGGATCACCGAGCAATCGCGACAGACGCTGAAACTTCGGCTCGGTCGAAAAGCATACGCGGTGGTCAAGACGGTAAGCTTCGACCAGGCGAATACGAGCGCCGGCCTGCCTGTCGAGGCGGATGGATGACAGACGGATGATTGTCGCTATATCATTTTGGAATAGCGGTATCGCTTGAGAGCTTCTAGGATGGACGTCGCGTGACTGCGGAGGAGCAAATGCCGTCGCTGAGCTTGCGTATAAACCTCGATCCGGGCGGTCGCATCGGACCGGGCAAGATCGAGCTTCTCGAGCAGATCGCCGCCTTCGGATCGATCTCGGCGGCGGCGCGCGGCATGGAAATGTCCTACAAACACGCTTGGGATCTCGTCGAGGACATGAACAGGGTGTTCGGTAAGCCGCTGGTCGCGGCGCAGACCGGAGGGAAAAAGGGCGGCGGCGCCCAGTTGACTCCGGTGGGGCTTGCGGTAGTCAGCCGCTTTCGCGCCATCGAACGGGCTGCGGCTTCCGCGGCGGCGGCGCATATGGAGGCACTACAGGCGGAGATCGATGCCGGGTGAGGTCGATGATGGATTCTGTACCGGCCGAGCCTATTCCTCCGGCTCGCCGGGCTTGCGCAGCAGATAAGTGTCCATGATCCAGCCTTTTTTCCGGCGGGCCTCGTCGCGGGTCTTCACGATCTCGTTGCCGACGTCGCCAAGGCGGCCGGAAATGAGAATCTCGTCGGGCGTGCCGAGATAGGCGCCCCAGTGGATGAGGAGATCCTTGTCATCCAGCGAATCGAAGGCGCATTTGCCGTCCAGCATGACGACGGTGCTGCCGGCATTGTCGGGCAAACCTTCTTCGGTAAGCCGGCGCCCGGTGGTGATCTGAACCGCGTCGCCGATGCGGTTCAGTGCCATCTTGTGGCTGGCGGCGAGCGCCTGGACGGCAGTGATGCCGGGGATCACCTCGAGCTCGAACCCGACATTGCCTCTCATGCGCACACGCTCCAGTATGCGCAGCGCGCTGTCGTAGAGCGAGGGATCGCCCCAGATCAGGAAGGCGCCGCAGCCATCTTGCGAGAGCTCGTCGCGGATCAGGCTTTCATAGATCGCGGCGATCGCCTCGTGCCAGTCATCGACGGTCGAGCGATAGGAGGGCGCTGGTTCGGCCCGCGCCGGCACGTCGAATTCGACGCGACGTGAGTTTGGATTGGTGACGAATCGGTCGCAGATCTGGCGGCGCAGTTCTGCGAGGTCGTTCTTCTTCTCGCCCTTGTCGGGAATGAACAGTACGTCGGCGCGGTTCAAGCCGCCGATGGCCTGCACGGTCATGTGGTCGGGATTGCCGGCGCCGATGCCGATGACGAGAAGCTTGCGCATGAGCGAACTCCTGCCCGATCGGAACGTCGGTGTCCAGAGAGCCATGGCATGTGCGCCAACGCGGAAGGGCTTTGAAACTCCACATTGAAACGGCTAGAGTCATACCGGCATCTCGCCAAGGGAGCTTCCATGTTCCGTTATGTTCTGACCGCAGCGCTGGCGCTCTCGGCCACGCCCGTATTCGCCAATGATTCGATTGCCGAATTGGGAACGGGCGGCCTGATCCTGTCGCGCAGCGACGCGATCGCCATGGAGAGTGAGGACCTCTACATCTCCCCGGAAAAGGTGACGGTCGATTATGTCTTCCGAAACAACACCGACAAGGATGTCGACGCGATCGTTGCTTTTCCGATGCCCGACATCGAAGGCGATCCGAACGAGATGCCGGCGATCCCCGACGGGCAGAGCGACAATTTCCTGGGGTTCGAGGTGACGATCGACGGCGTGGCGGCAAAGCCGCAGCTCGAGCAGAAGGCATTTGCGCTCGGCATCGACATCAGCGCCGATTTGAAGGCGCAAAACGTGCCGCTCTACCCGTTTGGCGATGCGGCCAGGGCGGCATTGGCAAAGCTGCCGCAGGCGGTTGCCGACGACTGGGTCGATCGCGGCATCATCATCGAGGACACCCCCGACGACGGTTCGGGCATGAATACCGTCTATGTGCCGTTCTGGCAATTGCGATCGACCTACTGGTGGCGCTCGACCTTTCCAGCCAATAAGGCAGTCCACGTCGCCCACCGCTACAAACCGAGCGTCGGCGGCACGTCCTCGGTCAGCTTCTTCTACGATGGCCAGTTCCAGGGCCAATACGCCGCCTACAAGACCCGATACTGCATGGACGGCACGTTCGAGAACGCGATCCGCAAGGCAGCGAAGAACAATCCCGACGGCACTCCGAAATATTTCGAGAACCGCATCGCCTATATCCTGACCACGGGCGGTAACTGGGCGACGGGCGCCATCGGCAAGTTCAAGCTGACCGTCGACAAGGGCGATCCAAAGAACCTGGTCTCGTTCTGTGGCGAAAACGTCAGGAAAGTCGGACCGACCCGTTTCGAGATGACGGCAGAAAATTTCTACCCTGAGCACGATATCGACATATTGCTGCTGGTGCCTTCGGACGATGGCGGGAGCGGCGGCTGATGGACGTCGCGATCTATGTCGCCATCGCCGAAAACGGCGTGATCGGGCGCGATGGTGGTTTGCCGTGGCGGCTTTCCAGCGATCTCAAGCGGTTCAAGGCCGACACGATGGGCAAACCTATCATCATGGGTCGCAAGACCTGTGAAGGCATCGGCCGGCCTCTGCCAGGCCGGCTCAACATCGTGGTGACCCGTGACAAGGCCTGGCGCGCCGAGGGCGTCGAAGTCGTGCATTCGCTCGACGAGGCGATCAGTCTGGCGAAGGTGCGCGGGCGCTGCATGGCCGGCGCCGACGAAATCTGCGTTATCGGCGGCGGCGAGATCTACGCCCAGGCGCTACCGCTGGCCGATCGCTTGCATGTCACCCATATCCTTGCCGCGGTCGACGGCGACGCGCATTTCCCGCCGATAGACCCGGATTTGTGGCGCATTGTCCGCTCGCAGGACGTTCCGGCCGGTGAAAAGGATACCCATGCGACACGCTATTCGGTTTACGACCGCCGCCGCGACGTGCATTGAGAGGCGATAAAGGGTCGCGACGGTCCAAAACGGGCGGTGACGACGACCGATCGCGTTGAAAGCGTGCCGTCGCGTCCCTATAGAAGGACGATACTGGATTTTTGCGTCGTCAGGCCGGCGCGTGAGGGAGCGAAAGGACATTCATGCCCTGGAATGACAAAAGCGGCGGAGGCGGCGGCCCATGGGGCGGCGGCAACAATCCAGGACCCTGGGGGCAGGGGCCGAAGGGGCCTAGCGGTCCGCAGGGCTCGCCTCCCGATCTCGAAGATATCATCCGGCGCGGCCAGGACAGGTTGCGGCGTGCTTTGCCGGGTGGCGGCGGCGCCAGCCCTGCCGTGTTCGGGCTGATCGCGGCGGCGCTTGTCGTGCTGTGGGCGTTCAAGGCGGTCTATACCGTGCAGCCCGATGAGGTTGCGGTCGAACTCAGATTTGGCGTGCCAAAGGCGGAGTTCTCGCAGCCAGGCCTGCATTTCCATTGGTGGCCCATCGAAACGGTCGAGACGGCCAACATCGCCGAACAACTCGTCAACATCGGCGGCGGCACGGCCGCCGGCAACGGTTCAGGTCTGATGCTTTCGGGCGACCAGAACATCGTCAACGTCCAGTTCTCTGTGGCCTATCAGGTCTCCGATCCGAGGGCCTATCTGTTCGACGTGTCTGATCCAGACGGCATGCTGCGGCAAGTCGCCGAAAGCGCCATGCGTGAGGCTGTCGGTCGGCGGCCGGCGCAGGACATCTTCCGCGACGATCGCGAGGGCATTGCGGCGTCCGTGCGCGAAATCATCCAGACGACGCTGGACGGCTACAGGGCCGGCCTGAACGTCAACGCGATTTCGATCGAGGATGCCGCACCGCCGCGTGAAGTGGCCGACGCGTTCGACGAGGTGCAGCGCGCCGAACAGGACGAAGACAAGTTTGTCGAGCAGGCCAACCAGTACTCCAACCAGAAGCTCGGCCAGGCGCGCGGCGAGGCCGCACAGATCCGCGAGGAGGCGGCCGGCTACAAGAACCGGGTCGTGCAGGAGGCCGAAGGCGAGGCGCAGCGCTTCATCTCGGTCTATGACGAATACGCCAAGGCGCCGGATGTGACGCGCCAGCGGCTTTATCTGGAAACGATGGAGAGGGTTCTGAAGGATTCCAGCAAGGTCATTATCGAGCAAGGCAGCGGACCAGGGGTCGTTCCCTATCTGCCGCTGCCTGCATTGCAGCAGAAGGCGCCGGCGCCGGTCCTCGGAGGAACCCAGTGATGGCCAACCGTCTTCCCATCATCGCCGTCATCGCCGCGGTTATCCTGTTCCTGCTCTATTCATCGGTCTTCGTTGTCAATGCGCGCCAGCAGGCGCTGGTGCTCAGGTTCGGCGAAATCGTAGACGTCAAGAGCCAGCCGGGCATCTATTTCAAGGCGCCGTTCGCCTTCTTCGACGCCGACAGCGTGCAGTTGATCGAAAACAGGGTGCTACGCTTCGACCTCGACAACATCCGCGTCCAGGTTTCAGGCGGCAAGTTCTATGAGGTCGACGCCTTCATCGCTTATCGGATCTCCGATCCGCGCGTGTTCCGCTCCGCGGTATCCGGCCAGATCGAACTGGCCGAGGCACGGTTGAGAACGCGTCTCGACGCCGCCTTGCGTCGGGTTTACGGTTTGCGCGACTTCGAGGCGGCGCTCTCGGAAGAGCGAGCCGTGATGATGCGTGAAGTGCGCGACCAGCTGAGGCCCGACGCCACGTCGCTCGGCCTGCAAATCGAGGATGTCCGCATTCGCCGAACCGATTTGACGGCGGAAGTCTCGCAACAGACATATGACCGCATGAAGGCTGAGCGTCTGGCCGAAGCCGAGCGGCTGAGGGCGCGCGGCAACGAGGCGGCGCAACGCATCAGGGCGCGCGCCGACCGCGAAGTGGTGGAGATCGTCGCCGAGGCACGGAGAGAGTCTGAAATCCTGCGCGGTGAAGGCGAAGCTCAACGCAGCGCCACCTTCGCGAATGCCTACCAGCGCGATCCAGCCTTCTTCGACTTTTACCGGTCGATGAATGCCTACGGCACGGCGCTGGACAATACCGGGACGACGATGGTGCTGTCGCCGAATTCGGAATTCTTCCGTTTCTTCCGCAACCCCGCCGGCGCGGCTGCGCCGGCAGCGTCGCCCGCAGCACCTGCTGCACCGGCAGCGCAGCCAGGCATCGGCCAGTAACGGCCGGTGCAGGATTTTCTGGCGGCAATAGGCTTGGTTCTCGTGGTAGAGGGCCTGGTCTATGGCGGCTTTCCCGGCCTCGCCAAGAAACTTGCCGGCGAAGTTCTGTCGATGCCGGAGAATGCGCTGCGGGTCGCCGGGCTGATTGCCATCGCCGTTGGCGTCGGCATCGTCTGGCTGGTGCGAGGTGGATGACGGTCTGTGATTTCGGGATAACGGAGGTTTTATCCTCCGCCGATAGCCATAGCCGCAAACGTGCCGTATTTCTTGCCAACATGGTTCGACGCAGCGTTTTCGGCGAGCGCTTTTCTTCTCAGAGACACCGGGAGACTTCTCGATGACATCCAACAGGTTTTTGCGCGCGGCGAGGCGGACGTTCACTGCGGGTGCTGCAGCACTTCTTATCGGCGCCGCTACCGTCCCGTCCCTGGTGACGCCTGCGGCCGCCGCCGACGGCCCGGCTTCGGTCGCCGATCTCGCGCAGGGCCTGCTCGGCGCCGTGGTCAACATATCGACCTCGCAGAGGGTGAAGGGCACGGAAGGCCCGGGCGCGGTACCGATGCCGCAGCTTCCGGAGGGCTCGCCCTTCCAGGATTTCTTCGACGATTTCTTCAAGAACCGCCCCGGCGAACAGGGCAACCCCTCGCAAAAGGTGCAGTCGCTGGGCTCCGGCTTCGTGGTCGACGCCGAGCAGGGCATCGTGGTGACGAATAATCACGTGATCGCCGATGCCGACGACATCGAGGTGAATTTCTCCGACGGCGTGACGCTAAAGGCGACGCTGGTCGGCACCGACACCAAGACCGACGTGGCGGTGCTGAAGGTCGATCCGAAAGGGCACAAACTGACGGCGGTGAAATTCGGCGATTCCAGCAAGATGCGTGTCGGTGACTGGGTGATGGCGATCGGCAATCCGTTCGGCCTCGGCGGCACCGTGACGGTTGGTATCGTCTCGGCCCGCAACCGCGACATCAATTCCGGTCCCTATGACGACTTCATCCAGACCGATGCCGCGATCAACCGAGGCAACTCCGGCGGACCGCTGTTCAACAGCGACGGCGAGGTGATCGGCATCAACACGGCGATCATCTCGCCGTCCGGCGGCTCGATCGGCATCGGCTTTTCCATTCCCTCGCAGCTTGCGTTGGGCGTCGTCGACCAACTCCGCCAGTTCGGCGAGACGCGGCGCGGCTGGCTCGGCGTGCGCATCCAGCCGGTGACGGACGACATTGCCGAAAGCCTCGGCATGGCCACCGCTAAGGGCGCCCTGGTCGCCGGCGTCATCAAGGGCGGGCCTGTCGACAACGGCACCATCCTGGCCGGCGACGTCATCATCAAGTTCGACGGCAGGGACGTCAATGAAATGCGCGACCTGCCGCGCGTCGTCGCGGAAAGCACGGTCGGCAAGGCTGTCGACGTGGTCATCGTGCGCAAGGGTGTCGAGCAGACCGTGAAGGTGACGCTCGGCCGGCTCGAAGATGGCGAAAAGCTTGCCAGCGGCGAGAATGGCACCGCCGACGAGGATAATGGCGACGAGGCGCCCGCCGTTTCGACGGCTTCCGTGCTCGGCATGACCGTTGGCGAGCTCAACGACGAGACGCGGACGAAATTCGGCATCGCCGCCGAAGTCTCCGGCGTCGTCATCACCGAAGTCACCAAGGATTCGGCCGCTGCCGAACGTGGCATCCAGGCCGGCGAGGTGATCACCGAGATCGCTCAGGAATCGGTCGCCACGCCCAAGGATGTCATGGACCGGATTGCTGCGTTGAAGGAGCAGGGACGCAAGAACGCGCTGCTGATGCTGGCGTCGAAGACCGGCGAATTGCGGTTTGTGACGATCCGGATGGACTGAGTCCGGCCGGCTTTGCTGTCTTGGCAGAACCGGTCGAACTGCACTTTCTCTGGCGCCCGCAATTGAATGATCCGAAGGATGAGATGGTGCTTGAGGCAGCGATCAATGGTCGGGCAGACGCATTGGTCACTCACAATCGCCGCGATTTTGTGACTGCGGCAGGCCGTTTTGAAGTTCCAGTGATCAGTCCCGCCGAATTGTTGGAAGGATTTCGAACATGAGCAAGGCGACCTATCCGTTGAAACTTCCCTTGTCGATCAAGGAGGCGGCTGCACGTCTGGCAAAGGCTGATGGGGTGTCGCTGAACCAGTGGATCGCTTCGGCCGTGGCGCAAAAGGTTGGAGCCATGGAGACAGCGGCCGATTTCCTACGTCGACGGGCTGGCGATGCATCAGGCGTGATTTCGCTAAAGTGCTCGATCGCGTCGGCGTCAAACCGCCGCAACCCGGCGACGAGGCTCCGTTTGACAAGCACTGATCAGGGCCGGTTTTTTTGCCAATCCTTGGCTGTCAGCCTGTAGAACACATGCCGCTTGAGCATGGCATGACTGTCCGGAATGCCGGGGTGGTCGAAATCGCTGGCCGGGTCGGCGATCATGCCCAGGCGCTTCATGACGGCTGTGGAACGGCTGTTATCCCTAACGGCGAAGGACACGATTTCGTCGAGGCCAAGCGTTTCGAAGCCATAGGCGAGCCACGCTTCGGCTGCCTCGGTGACATAGTCATGGCCCCAGAATTCGGGCGCCAGCCGCCAGCCGATCTCGACTGTGCCGGCAGACAGGAAGGGCAAATGATCGGTGTCGAGGAGGCCGACGAAGCCGATGCATTGGCGCGTTTCAATTATCTCGGCGGCAGCGAAACCGTAGCCATCCTCGGCGATCCAGGCGCGGAACTCGTCCATTTTGGCGTCCGCGGCAGCGCGGTCGCGGCGAAATGGAAAGTATTCCATGACGCGTTCGTCGGAATTGATGCGGTAGAAGAGCTCACGGTCGCGATCCTCCCAGTTGCGCAGGATCAGGCGCTCGGTGCGGATCGGCGTCACTCCACAAATTCCTCCCGCCGGTAGCCTTGCAGATAGAGCAGCGCGGTCAGGTCGCCGTGGTCAATGCGGAATTTTGCCTCCGCCGCCACGACCTGCTTGGCATGAAGTGCCACACCGGTGCCGGCTAGGCGGATCATGTCGAGGTCGTTGGCGCCATCGCCGACAGCAATGGCGTCGGCGGTCGTCAGCCCGAGTCGCGCCGAAATCTCGAGCAGCGCATCGGCCTTGGCGGCACGCCCCAGGATCGGCTCGGCCACCAGCCCGGTGAAGCGGCCGTCCTGCTCGATCAGGCGGTTGGCGCGGTTCTCCTGAAAGCCGAGCATGGCGGCGATGCGTGAGGTGAAGACGTTGAAGCCACCCGACACGAGTGCAGTCCATGCGCCATTGGCCCGCATGGTCTGGACAAGTGCGCGGCCGCCGGAGGCCAGCGTCAAGCGGTTGGCGATGACGCGGTCGACCACGGCAGCGTCGAGGCCTTTCAGCAGCGCCACCCGCTCGCGCAAAGCCGGCTCGAATGCGATCTCGCCATTCATCGATCGCGCCGTGATGGCGGCGACGTAATCCTTGACGCCGATCTCGTCGGCAAGCTCGTCGATGCACTCCTGGTCGATAACAGTCGAATCCATATCGGCGATGAGGATTTTCTTCCGCCTTCCCTCGGCCTGCTGGACGATCACGTCGACCGGTTCGGGTGCGAGCACGGCGCGCAGGCCGGCGGTCGTTTCAACGGCTTCGGCCGCCTCGGGCAAAGCGAATTCGCAGGCGATGCCTTCGGCCAGCCAGCGAACAGTGCTTGCGCCAACCGACCGTGACACCATATTCGCAAGCGCCGGCGACAATGCGCGGCCGGCGGGATGGGACACAAGCGTGGCGACCAAGGGCGTGGCAAGCGGGGGCATCGAAAATTCCGGCAGGCAGGCGGGCGAGGGCCGCGTTAAGAACGCGATCCTGATAGCCGGGCCGACCGCCAGCGGCAAGTCCGCCCTTGCGGTCGACCTCGCCGAGCGCAATGGCGGCGTCATCGTCAACACCGATTCCATGCAAGGCTATTCGGTGCTCGACGTGCTGACGGCGCGGCCGACTGCTGCCGAACTCGCTCGCGTCCCGCATTTCCTCTACGGACATGTCCATCCCTCCACCGCATATTCCACCGGCGCCTGGCTGCGCGATGTGATGAAGCTCATCGACAACGGTGCGTTCTTGGAACGGCGGGTCGGCACGTTCTTCGAACGGCCGGTGATTTTCGTCGGTGGTACGGGGCTTTATTTTCGGGCGCTTGCGGAAGGCATTTCGGAAATGCCCGACATTCCGCAGTCGATCCGTGATCGCTGGCGCTACGAACTCCAGGAGCAGGGCGCAGCCAAGCTGCACCGCATCCTGCTGCGCGAGGATTCCGCAACCGGCATGATGCTGAAGCCGACCGACGGCCAGCGCATCGTGCGGGCGCTGGAGGTGCTCGACGCATCGGGCCGTTCCATCCTGGAATGGCAGGCGGCGCGCGGCCGTCCACTGATCGACAGGGCCAGCACGCGTTTCTTTGTGATCGAACCGGACCGAGCGGAGCTGGTGGAGCGGATCGAGGCGCGGTTCGACCGCATGCTGGAGAAGGGCGCTCTCGACGAGGTCAGGCGGCTGACCGACCTTGGCCTCGATCCCGACTTGCCGGCGATGAAAGCGATCGGCGTTCGCGAACTCCAGGCCGCAATGGCCGGCGAGTTGAGTTTCCCCGAAGCGATCGAGCGCGCGAAGATCGCGACGCGACAATATGCCAAGCGCCAGGCGACCTGGTTCAGGCATCAGTTGGGTCCGGAATGGATGAGATTGCGTCCTGGTGATCATGTGGAATCCACGATCTCGGATCTCCTTTCCAGTGCAACCTGAAAAGTTGATTTTGAGGGGAGACTTCCCGTCGAAGTTGTCCTAATTAACCCTCCGTAAGCCCGTCCATGCCATAACGTCTTTGGGAATTTTCCAACGGGGAGCAGATGCGTTTTCACAAGGCGGAATCAGCCTTTTTTGTGTTTATATTCGTGATCCTGGCCGCCGGCCTAGTGACGCTTCACGCCTATGGGCTTCTGCAGGCCTTCGCCGAAGACGTTCATACACCCGCACGGGTCGACAAGATCATCTATCTCAACAAGCTGCTGTTTGGGACCGGCGTTCTTTTGGCGACTGCCCTGTTCTTCGGCATTTTCTTCATCTATCCGCTGATCCGCAAGCAGGCGACAGAAGAAGGCAAGCTGCGCGCCATGACGGTTTCGCTCAGCGCCCGTTCGGAAACGCTGGAACATGCGGCGCTGACCGACAGCCTGACCGGTATGCAGAACCGGCGCTATTTCGATGACGCACTGAAGGAATATCTCGAGGAATTCCGCCGCATCGAGAAGCCGGTCGGGCTGATGATCCTTGATCTCGACCATTTCAAGCAGGTCAACGACACCCACGGCCATGATGTTGGTGACGAGGTGTTGCGGGCGGTCGCCAACTGTCTCAAGGACATGACACGTTATCACGATGTGGTGGCGCGTCTGGGTGGCGAGGAGTTCGCAGTGGTCACGCCCAACATGGACGCCGAACTTCTGTCCAAATTCGCCGAGCGCATCCGCAAGGCGATTGCCAACATGTCGATACTGTCAGGCAATGTCCGCCTAAAGATCACCACGAGCGTCGGCCTTGCCGTCTGGGACCGTAAGGAAACCGCCGAAGAGTTCTATCGCCGCGCCGACCGCCAGCTGTATGAGGCCAAGAGGCAAGGCCGAAACCGCGTCTGCGCCTAAAATCCCGTCACTAAATTCGTGAGGCTGGCCGCCTGATGCCGTTTTCTGCGCTACTACAGCGCCGCGCGTCCTTTGGACTCGCAAAGGACGCTGTAGCATCTTGATTTTGCGCATGATCCTTTCCGAAAATCGATCACGATTTTGGGGTCATGCGCGTGCTCGTGGACTGAATGTCCACTCCGCTCCGGTTCTCGAAAACGACACAATCCGGCTCAGCCTGACGAATTTCCTGACGGGATTTACCCAAGCAGGGAAAGCTTGCCCGGTATCTCAAGCGCGCAGGGCGCTGGATTCATGGAGACTTTCACCGTCGCCGGCTCAATCGTTCTGCGGGCGCAGGCCGAAGGTTGCGGGTTTCAAGCCATAACGCATGTCGAAATCGTCGTCGGGTTGGACGCGCGGGACGGGTGGCTTTCGGTAGTTGGGGTCACCGGCCTGTCGGGCGGAATCCACGACTTCGGCGAAGGCCATCGCCTGCTGCGATTTCGGTACGTTGCGCAGCCTTTCGACGATCGCCACCAGGTCGACATCATTGCCGGTTTCGGACGGCAAGGCTTCCTCGCGCTTGGCAGTGCCTGGAATGAGGTCATCGGACATTTTCTCGAACTTCAGCCGCATGGTCGTTGCCACGCCCTCACCGAAGGCGATGGCTTCGCGCTGGCCCATCGAAGACAGGAATGCCAGCGTCGAGGCCGAGGAATCGGCGATCGCCGAGCGGATGATCGCCTGGTCCTGCTCATTGGCAAGCCGCATGGCGAAAAAGGTCGAGCACTGCGACAGGATGGTGGGATCGAGCTCGCCCGGGCGCTGGGTGACGATGCCGAGATAACAGCCATATTTGCGGCCTTCCTTGGCGATGCGCGACAGCGCATGTCGGGTCGGCGCAAAACCAAGGCGCGGATCGGCCGGCATATAGCGGTGTGCTTCCTCGCACAGCAAAAGCAGCCGCAGCCGGCCTTCGCTCCACAGTGCAAGGTCGAAGGCCAGGCGCGCCAGCACCGAACAGACGGAATTGACCACTTCCGACGGCATGCCGGCCATCTCCAAGCAGGTCACCGGGCGCCCGTGATGCGGCACGCGGAAAATATTGCCGATCGTCTCGTGGATGGTATCTTCGATCAGCCGCGAATTGAACATGAAGCGGTAGCGCGGATCCGAGGCTGCCGATTCGATGCGCGTCTTCAGCGATTTGAGGGTGGGGCGGTCGTTCTTGCTTTCCAGCAGTCCCATGCGCTCGTCGATCTGCTTGATAAGATCGACAACGCGATAGGGCACCGGGGTGTCCGCGGTCAGTGTATCAGTGCCACGCCTGAGATAGGTGCCGGAATTCGGGTTGCGATACAGGTTCTTGGCTGCGGGAATGAGATCGCGCAAAGCATCGACCTCTTCCGGCACGGTCTCGCGCCCGCGAAACAGCACTTCGGCAAATTCCTCGAGCTTGAACATCCAGAAGGGCAGGTCCAGCGTCGTCGAATCGACCCTGACGCAGTGCTCGGGCAAGGACGCGCCGAACTCGTTGTGCGGATCGAGGATGAGAACGCGCAGGTCGGGTCGAGCGGCGATCGATTTGCGCAAAAGCAGCGAGACGGCGGTGGATTTGCCGACGCCGGTGGTGCCCACAATGGCGAAATGGCGCGCCAGCGTGTCGTCAATGGCGATGTTGGCGTCGATCGCCTCATCCTGTGACAGCGTTCCGATGGCAATCGAATGACGTCCGGCGAGATCATAGACCGCCTGCAAGTCGCGGCTGCGGATGCGGTGGGCGATGGCGCCGATATGCGGATAGGTGGTGATACCGCGGTCGAAAATCGGTTTGGTGCCGGGCTCGGCGCCGTCGCGCACCTCGCCGATGAGCTCGATACTGACCTCGATTGGGTTCTGGCCCGCATTGCTCCAGGCGCGATCCGACTTGCCGATCTCGTAGACTAGGCCGACGGTTCGCGTGGCGCCAAGATTGATGGAGATCATCTTGCCGACGCTCCAATGGCCGGTGACCGTGCCTTCGACATCGGCGGCATAGGCGCTGATGGTGGCGCGCGCGCCGTCGCACTGGACGACATTGCCCAGAATGCGCTTGTCGTTCTGCTCCGCCTTGCGGCGCTCCTGCAATGTCGGCTCTCCGACGGAGGCTTCGCGGTCGACGAACATGGACAGGCTGTTTCCCATTTCTCCAGGCGATAGACCTTACATCGACGGGGTTAAGGTGGGGTGAGGTCGGATGGTGTAAGAGCAATTAAGCCATTCGTGAAAATTGAATTTGATCGGCGCCTTGCTCTAAGCCAATATTTCGATATACCGGATGAATGACTGATATAGCGAACGACATCTCCTCGACCATCGGCAGGCGAATACGCTCCGAAAGAGCCTTGAGGGACTGGTCGCTGGCGGAGCTCGCAGACCGGTCCGACGTGTCGAAAGCTATGCTCAGCACGATAGAGCGCGGCAAGACGAGCCCGACCGCAGCACTTCTCGTGCGGGTCGCCGCGGCCTTCGGCATGACGCTTTCCACCCTCATCGCGCGGGCCGAGCTGCAAGGCGGCGGGCTGCTTCGCGAAAGCGATCAACCGCTTTGGCGCGATCCGGCAACAGGCTATGTCAGGCGGCATCTTTCGCCGGTCTCGGATATGCCGCTCGAGCTGATCCGGGTTCAATTGCCGGCGGGAGCCAAGGTGAGCTTTCCGGCAGCGTCCTATGCCTTCATCAGACAACAGATATGGCTGATCTCCGGACGGCTGGAATTCGCCGAGGGCCACGTCGTCCACAGTCTCGAACCGGGTGACTGCCTAGCACTTGGCGCGCCGTCGGATTGCAGCTTCCACGCTCCGGGACCGGACGCCGCCGACTATCTGGTCGCGCTGGCAAGGGGCTGAGCAATGGCGCGCCGTCCGAAACGTACCGACAATGGCGGCCCGCCTCTCGACGACTATGATGGCCCGCCATGGGGCGAGGGCGACGCCTACATCTTCCTTGCCTGGCAGGCGGCTCACGCCAAAGCCTGGAAAGCGCCGAGCCGAGACGTCATGCTGATGCGGCTGGACAAGGCCGAGCGGCTGGGCCTGACCTATGAGGAATACACGCTCGAACTGCTGGAGCGGGGGCGCCATCTGCAGGAAGAAGACACCGAACGCATTGCCGAAATCCGTCGGGCCAGGAGGCGGAGGCGGTTCAGTCATTTCAGCTGATGGCAGGGCCGCGTCTCGTGGCCCGACCGACGCTCACGCATTCACAGCCATTTTCATCTTGTTCTGGGGATCTTGCACGCATGAGTTCCATCGAAATCAAGACTCTGACCCAGGCTGCGGAAACCCACGCCATGCTGATCGACATGCTGGTCGAGACGGTAGCGGCCGGTGGATCGGTCAGTTTCATGCATCCGCTGGCGCCGGACGCGGCAGACGCCTTCTGGGGCAAGTCGCTTATGGCGGCTGAAAGGGGCGAAAGAGCGGTGCTCGGCGCCTGGGAAGGTGAGGTTCTGGTCGGCACCGTCACCTTGCTGCTCGATTGTCCTCCCAACCAGCCGCACCGGGCCGAAATCGCCAAGCTGATGACGCGCGTCGATCATCGCGGCAAGGGCGTGGCAACCCGCCTGATGCGGGTGGCCGAGGATCTCGCGGTCGAGAAAGGCCGCACGCTGCTGGTGCTGGACACGGCGGCCGAGGACGGCGCTTCCGGTCTCTATGAGAGGCTGGGATTCACGCTGGCCGGCGAAATACCGGACTATGCGTTGAAGCCTCACGGCGGGCTGACCAGCACGCTTATCTACTGGAAGCGTATCGGTATGTCGCCGCAGTAGTTCGTGCCGTTCAAGTCGGTGCTGTGCCGGCGAGGACAACTTGCTGTTGCGCTTGTTTCGATGTATTAGCCGCGCCCGACATGCGGCCCTTTTTTGCCGCACCGTACAGACTTTTGAAGGAGGCGACGATGAGATCTTGTTCACGCGTTTTGCGCCTTCGCGGCGGTCGGACGGGCTGACTCGCGCCATAGCGGGTTTTCCAACTTCCTGACAATCTGAGAACGGCTATGCCGCGATGCTGGTCATCGCTGTACACAGTTCGTCAAGCCGCAACGGCGCCGATGCTGCGTGGGTTCCCTTAAAAACGGTGGGCGCTGAGAGCTCCCCGCCGACGATCGCGGCTGTCTGAAGATCTGAGATGCGCCTTTGCAACACCCGGTCAGGCCATTGTAAACATTGGAAGAATGGCTCTTGCCTCGAGTTCGCTGTGAGCGTAGAGACGCGGCCCATTCCCAACCCGTCATCCCCAGAGGAGACCTGTCAATGACCCGGCAATCCAGATCGACACATTCCGTGCCGGCGCTGGAATTGCGTGCGGCTGACAGAGGTCCAATTGGGAAGAACGGCCATGGCAAAGTCCATGATCCAGCGCAGGCAGGATGCCGAGCGCGAACGCATTGACGCATATAAGCCAACGCTGCGGCGCGTTTCTCCCGTCCCGCGTCCCGCTCCGGATTTCGAGCAGGCGCTTGACGAGGCACGCCGGGGCCTTGCCGGCCTGGCGATCCGCGACGGCGCGTTGTGGCGCCCGAAGCTGAAGACGCGCGACCCTGCGCGGCTGCGGCTGGCGGCCGCTCGCCATCTCTATGCGCGCTATCCGGTTTCGGCCGCGCTCGAAGCCATCTGGCTGGATAGGTCGGGGCTGGATGGTCAGGAGATCGCGCTTCGCATGGCTTGGTACGTGGCGGTCGCAGGTGGCAACTCGCTCTACATGGCAGGTGCCAATGCCTGGCTGTCCCGCAAGGAGGTGCATTGCTTCCTGAATGTGACCGGTGACTTCTCGTTCAACGAGGCTTTTTGGTTGGCGATCGCGCGGTCCTATACGGATGATCCGGGATTGGCGGCCCGACTTGCGCGGACGAAAATCGCGCGCACGCCGCGCGGGGAACTGGTCTTCTGGCGCGAGGTGACGCGATTTTTCTGCGGGCATCCAGCGTCGAAGGAGGAGATCGATGACCTCTGCGACTACATCGGCGCGATGCACGAGCGCGATGCAGGGTACAGCCTGAAGGGGCGCACACTGGCTTCGCTGCGTCGGCAGATGTTGGAATGGCACCGCGACATTGGCGCGATCGAACGCATCGAGGCAATGCGCCGCCGCGCTGCCGGCAGGGCTCCGCCAACTGCCGGATTGCAGTCGCAACGCCGTGCCTGGGACGGCTCGCTCCTCGAGGACTGGGAATGGCAGCCATCGGCCAAGGAGGCGAAGGCGCATGGCGAGCGTTTCTTCGTCCGCCAGCTGAAGACCGCCGAGGATCTGGTCGCCGAGAGCCGGGCGATGCATCATTGCGTCTCGATGTATGCAGCCAAATGCATCGCCGGCAACGCCTCGATCTGGGTGCTGCGACGCACGGCGCTCGGCAAGATTGAGCGGTTGCTGACGATTGAGCTCGACCCGCAAAACCGTGCGGTGCAGGTGCGCGGTTTCGGCAATCGTCTCGCCTCGCTGCACGAGCGCAAGATCGTCGAGCGCTGGGCCAAGGCGAGGGGTGTGGTGCTCAGGGCCTGAAACGGAAGACCCCGCGCGGTGGAAAACGCCGCGCGGGCTGTACGGTTGTGCCGATGTCGGGTCGCAGTCGCTGACCGGTACGCTCATCTACTGGAAACGTATCGGTCAGTCTCGGTGACGGCTCCGCTGTCGCAGGTCCGGTTTGCTATCTCTTCTCTCCGGATATTCGGCTGGGCAAGTATCCCGGATGGCATCGCCGTGCAGATAGACAGTCAAGTACTGGTTCGAGTATCTTTCGGCCTCTCGCGGTGCTGCCTGTGTCCGTCCGAAGATGCGCCGCCTCACCGCTTGAGCGATGCGAAGCAAACAATAGCTGTCACGAAGATCTCGTAGCATGGGGCGGACCTGCCGAGCATTGCAAGCCAACAAGGAGCTATTCCATGTCCGATTTGATCGCCATCGTCTATCCGACCGAAGCCAAAGCGGAAGAGGTGCGCACGCGGCTGTTCGAATTGCAGAAGGAATATCTGATCGAACTCAGCGATGCAGTGATCGCCGTGAAGCAGGAGAGCGGCGACGTCAAGCTCAATCAACTCTTCAACCCAACTGCCGCTGGAGCGGTCTCCGGCAGCTTCTGGGGGCTCCTCGTCGGAATGATCTTCCTGATGCCGGTCGTAGGGGCGGCGGTTGGCGCGGCCTCGGGCGCACTTGGCGGCGCGCTGAGCGATTTCGGCATCAACGACAAGTTCATGAAGGATCTAGGATCGAGCCTGCAGCCCGGCAGCGCGGCACTCTTCGTGCTGGTGCGCAAGATGACAGCCGACAAGGTGCTCGAGGATCTGAAGGGATCGGGCGGCACCGTATTGAAAACATCGCTCGACCACACCAAGGAGCAGGCCCTGCGAGACGCGCTGGCAGCCACACAGAGCCAGCCGGTATCCGCACCCGACGCACCTGCCGCCTGATTAGAGGGGAGGCGCGGCATTCACCGCGCCTCCCTCCATGCCTTATCCCGCCTGCTAGCCCTTGTGATGGACCTGCGGCAGCCCGTAGACCGGCGTCGCGATGCCCTCATGCCGTGCCTTCAACTGTAGCGACAGGAACTGCGAATAGTGGCGTGACTGGTGCAGATTGCCGCCATGGAACCAGAGCGCTTCCTGTTGCGTCGGTTTCCACATGTTGCGCTGTTCGCCTTCCCAAGGACCGGGATCCTTGGTGGTGTTCGAGCCGAGACCCCAGCACTTCCCGACCTTGTCGGCGACCTCTTTCGAGATCAGCTCCGCTGCCCAGCCGTTCATCGAACCGTAGCCGGTAGCATAGACGACGACATCGGCCGGCAGCTTGGTGCCGTCGCTGAGCAAGACCGAATGCTCCTTGATCTCCTCCACGTCGACGCCGCTCTTCAGCTTGATAGCGCCGTCGATGATGAGCTGTGAGGCGCCGATATCGATATAGTAGCCGGAACCGCGCCTGAGATACTTCATGAACAGGCCGGAACCGTCGTCACCCCAGTCGAGCATGAAGCCAGCCCTTTCCAGTCCCTCGTAGAAGGCAGCATCACGTTTCTTCATCTCCTCGTAGAGCGGGATCTGAAATTCGTGCAGGATCTTGTAGGGTAGGGAGGCGAAGATGAGATCGGCCTTGGCCGTGGTCATCCCGTTTTGCACGGCTTGCTCCGAATAGAGCGCTCCGAGCCCGATATCCATCAGCGTGTCTGATTTGACGATGTGCGTGGTCGAGCGCTGTACCATGGTGACGTCGACGCCGGCTTCCCAGAGTGCGGCGCAGATATCATGCGCGGAGTTGTTCGAACCGATAACGACGACCTTCTTGCCAACATACTTGTCCGGACCGGGATGTTTCGAGGAATGATGCTGATCGCCCTTGAACGTCTCCATGCCCTTGAACTTCGGGATGTTGGGCCGGCCCGACATGCCGGTGGCCAGCACCAACTGCTTTGGCTTCAGGGCTATGTCCTTGCCGTCGCGATGGACGATGACGGTCCATTCCTTTTTCTCGTCGTCATAGGTGGCGCTTTTTGCCTCCGTGGAAGACCAATAGTTCAGCTCCATGACCTTGGTGTACATTTCCAGCCAGTCGCCGATCTTGTCCTTGGGCGAGAAGACCGGCCAGTTCCCGGGGAAGTCGATATAGGGCAGATGATCGTACCAGACCGGGTCGTGCAGGCAGAGCGACTTGTAGCGCTTGCGCCATGAATCGCCGGCGCGCTCGTTCTTCTCGACGATGATGGTCGGCACGCCGAGCTGCCGCAGCCGGGCGCCAAGCGCGATGCCGCCCTGGCCGCCGCCGATGATGAGCGTGTGGGGCTGACGGACAAAGCCGAGTTCAGTCGCCTCCTTCTCGCGCTCCTCCTTCCAGGTTGGACGATTTTTGCCGTGGCCATGCTTGGCGCCCAACGGCCGGGCGAAGCCGATGGGTTCCTCATGGCCTTTCAATTCGACCATCGTGGTGAGCAGCGTCCAGATCTTGCCGTTCTTCAGCCTGATATGGCCGAAGCCGCGCGCAACCTCCGTCTCGAAGCTGATCCAGCCCTCCAGCAGCTCGCCGCTTTCGCCGGCGTCCTCGCCCTTGGCGATCGCCCAGTTCGAAGGTTTTGTCTTCGCTAATTGGCTCATCAGCATGTCGCGCACCTGGTCGCGACCTTCCATGGTTTTGATGTTCCAGGTGAAGGTCACCAGGTCGCGCCAGTAGCAGTCTTCCTGAAAGCACCCGACCGCCTTGTCGACATCGCCGGCGGCAAGGGCTGCGCCGAATTGGTCGAGCAGGTCGGATAGTTTCTTGGCTGGGGCCTTGTCGAGCATCAAATTTCCTCCCGTGAAGTCCTGGTCGTCATCGTGGCCTTGGCGAACCCTCCCAGTTCGGCCGGAGTATCGCGGCAAACTATGCGCCGCGTCACGTCGTCAAATAGTTTGTTGTGGTTTCAATGGCTTATCGGGACGATCGTGAACTCTGATCCTGCCGGCGGTCGTACCGGAACGGTGCCTTGTGGCGGAACAAGCTGGCTCAATGCGATGATGGTCAACCGGCCCGTCCGATATGGCCAACGGGTTCAAACCCTTTTGGCATCGTGTGCATATTCGCCGTTGACAGCGGCGCAAAACCAATTCTATTGTCCGCCACCATGAAAACGGCACTCATTCTCGTAGTAGGAAAGCGCGTGGGCAAGGCGGTGTAACCGCCGGGCGAAAACCTCCCATGCGCAGACACAGGCTCCCTCGGGGGCCTTTTTTATTGCCCGAAACACGACTAAACGACCAGCAATCGCCCGATGGCGGACAGTACGGGACCAGACCGATGATCAGTGGACAGAATGAGCGGCGCGAAATGCCAAGGACCGAAATCACCGGCGCCGAAATGGTGGTGCAGGCGCTGAAGGACAATGGCGTCAAGCATGTTTTCGGCTATCCGGGCGGCGCGGTTCTCCCGATCTATGATGAAATCTTCCAACAGGACGAGGTCGAGCACATCCTCGTCCGTCACGAGCAAGGCGCGGGTCATGCGGCGGAGGGCTATGCGCGCTCGACCGGCAAGGCCGGCGTCATGCTGGTGACATCGGGGCCGGGCGCCACCAACGCGGTGACGCCCTTGCAGGATGCGCTGATGGATTCGATCCCGCTGGTCTGCCTGACCGGTCAGGTACCGACCTCGCTGATCGGCTCGGACGCGTTCCAGGAGTGCGACACGATCGGCATCACGCGCCCCTGCACCAAACACAATTGGCTGGTGAAGGACGTCAACGAGCTCGCGGCAATCATCCACGAGGCCTTCCACGTCGCAACGACAGGACGTCCCGGTCCGGTCGTCGTCGATATTCCGAAGGACGTGCAGTTCGCCAAGGGCATCTACGTGCCGCCACAGACGGCGCCGCGCACGAGCTATCAGCCTAAGGTCCAGGGCGACCTGGAAAAGATCAAGGCGGCGGTCGAACTGATGGCCAACGCCAAAAGGCCGATCCTCTATACGGGCGGCGGTGTCATCAATTCCGGCCCGGAAGCCAGCCATTTGCTGCGCGAACTGGTCGATCTGACCGGCTTCCCGATCACCTCGACGCTGATGGGCCTTGGCGCCTATCCGGCGTCGGGCAAGAACTGGATGGGCATGCTCGGCATGCACGGCACCTATGAAGCCAATATGGCGATGCATGATTGCGACGTCATGGTCTGCATCGGCGCGCGCTTCGACGACCGTATCACCGGTCGGCTCACCGCGTTCTCGCCGAACTCGAAGAAGATCCATATCGACATCGATCCATCGTCGATCAACAAGAACGTCCACACCGATGTGCCCATCATCGGCGATGTCGGCCGGGTGCTGGAGGATCTGGTGCGGCTGTGGCGGGCGACCGCCAAAGCCGACAAGAAGGCGCTCCACCCGTGGTGGGAGCAGATCGCGAAATGGCGGGCGCGGGATTCGCTTGCCTACAAGATGAACCACGACGTGATCATGCCGCAATATGCCGTCCAGCGGCTCTACGCGCTGACCAAGGACATGGACACCTACATCACCACCGAGGTCGGCCAGCACCAGATGTGGGCGGCGCAGCACTACCATTTCGAGAAGCCGAACCGCTGGATGACCTCCGGTGGGCTCGGCACGATGGGCTACGGCCTGCCGGCGGCGCTCGGCGTCCAGATCGCGCACCCGGATGCGCTGGTCATCGACATTGCCGGCGACGCCTCTGTGCAGATGACGATGCAGGAGATGAGTGCCGCGGTGCAGCACGAAGCGCCGATCAAGATCTTCATCCTCAACAACCAGTATATGGGCATGGTGCGGCAGTGGCAGCAGCTTCTGCACGGCAACCGGCTGTCGCATTCCTACACCAAGGCGATGCCGGATTTCGTCAAGCTTGCCGAAGCCTATGGCGGCCACGGCATCCGCTGCGAGAAGCCGGACGAGCTGGACGACGCGATCAAGGAGATGATTTCGGTGAAGAAGCCGGTGATCTTCGACTGCCGGGTGGCGACACTTGCCAACTGCTTCCCGATGATCCCGTCGGGCAAGGCGCACAACGAGATGCTTCTGCCGGATGAGGCGACCGACGAGGCGGTGGCCAACGCCATCGACGCCAAGGGCAGGGAACTGGTGTAACTGTCAGCCGGGGCAGGGCTGTCGGAAGAAGCCGTGCGGAAACAGAGAATTGGCTCAAAAGTTTGAAATCGAGATTCATGTCATGAACGCACAGCTTCAACCGACCGGCTCCGCCTACTTCATCGCCAAGGAAACGGAAAAGCCGGAGACTCACACGCTTTCCGTGCTGGTCGACAACGAGCCGGGCGTGCTGGCCCGGGTCATCGGCCTGTTTTCCGGACGCGGCTACAACATCGAGAGCCTGACGGTCTCCGAAACCGAACATGAAAAGCATCTGTCGCGCATCACCATCGTAACGCGGGGTACGCCGCATGTGCTGGAGCAGATCAAGCATCAGCTCGAGCGCATTGTGCCGGTGCACCGTGTCGTCGATCTCACCGTACGCTCGCATGAACTCGGCCAGGACCGGCCGCTGGAGCGGGAGCTCGCGCTGGTGAAAGTGGCCGGCACCGGCGAAGGTCGCGTCGAGGCGCTGAGGCTGGCCGATGCCTTCCGCGCTAGCGTCATCGACGCCAATACCGAGCATTTCATCTTCGAGATCACCGGCAAGGGCTCCAAGATCGACCAGTTCATCGCCATCATGAAACCGCTCGGCCTGGTCGAGATCTGCCGGACCGGCGTGGCGGCGATGAATCGCGGCCCGCAAGGGATGTAAACCGTCCGGCGCTATGGCTCCAACGCGCTGGCGCCGCCTACACCTGTCTGTTGCTTTTGGTGCTGATCCTCTGGGCCGGCTGCCGGCGCGGGGTGGCCTTTGTGCGCCTGAACCAAAAAGACAATGTTGCTGACCTGCTTGGGAAGAAGCCATGACCCTCGATGCATTTCTTGCCCTGCTGGTCTATGCCTTCGTGACTTCGATCACGCCGGGCCCGAACAACTTCATGCTTTTGGCTTCCGGCGTGAATTTCGGTTTTGCCAAAACCATTCCGCACATGCTGGGCATCAGCATCGGCTTTCTCGTTCTGCTGCTGGCCGTCGGCTTCGGTCTCGGCGCCGTGCTGACCGCGTTTCCGGCGCTGCACACCGGGTTGAAGGTCGCGGGCGGCGTCTACCTGCTCTATCTCGCCTGGAAAATCGCCGTGTCGCGCTCGTTCAGCGGCAAGGGCGAGGCCAAGGCGCGACCGATGCGTTTCATCGATGCGGCGGCGTTCCAGTGGGTCAATCCCAAGGCTTGGGTGATGGCGATCACCGCCATGGCCGTCTACGCCAATTCGGAGCATCCGTTTCTGTCGGTGGCGTTGATCTCGATAGCCTTCACCGTCGTCAACCTGCCGAGCGTTTCGGTGTGGGCAGGTTTCGGCATGGCGCTGCGCGGTTTTCTGTCGGATCCGGTACGGCTGAAATGGTTCAACATCGCCATGGGCGTTCTGCTGGCGGCGACGCTGTGGCCGATGCTTCGGTAGCTGCCTTTTATTGTGCACTGCACATTAAATCTTCGTAATGCCGGGTTTTGGCACTTTTTCGCCTTCGGCGCCTTCTATCTAACCTGGTGAACCCGCGGCACGAGGCTGCGAGTTAGCCAAGACATGACCACCGTACCACGGCATGTCGGATAGAAGGCTTTGACGATGCGTGGGAAGATCGTGCTTGCGGTGCTTGCGGCCGCCTGCCTTGTCGCAGCCGGGCTCTACCTTTCGCCCGCGGCAACGGACAAGGTCCGGCAGATGCTGTCAGCGGGGCAGGCGTCTCCTGACAAACCGGCGGCCGCCGCAAATGCCGCACGTTCGACCTCGGTGGTTGCCGCCACCGCTTCGACGGCCGACTTCCCGATCCGGCGCTACGCCATCGGCTTCGTATCCTCCCCTGCGGTGGTCAGCGTGAACGCACGGATCTCGAGCCAGATCACATCGATCGTCGTCAAGGACGGGCAGATGGTGAGGGCTGGCGACCTTCTGTTCTCGCTGGACGACCGCTCACTGAAGGCGCAACAGGCCCGTGACCAGGCGACGCTCGCCAAGGACGAGGCGTTGCTTGCCAGTGCCACGGCCGATCTTGAGCGCGCCAAGAACCTTGTCGCCAGGCAGGCTGGCACGCAGCAAACCTATGATCAGGCGATCGCCGCGCAGAAGTCCGCTGCGGCCACAGTCGATGCCGACAAGGCGTCGCTCGATGCCGACGCTGTCCAACTCGGCTTTGCCACGATCACGGCGCCGATTTCCGGCAGGCTGGGCGCGGTCAACGTCGCGATCGGCGATCTCGTCACCACCAGCAACGGCAACAGCACGTCGACCCCGCTGGTGACCATCACCCAGGTGGACCCGTTGCAGGTGAACTTCAATCTTCCGGAAAGCGATCTTGCCTTGCTGCACAAGGCGCTGGCGGAGCCAAGGGAAGGCGCAGTCACGCTGACCAAGGACGGCGATCCGACGCCGATCGGCAAGGGGACCCTCGATTTCGTCGATTCCAGCGTCGACACAGCCTCCGGCACGATCGCAACGCGTGCCCGCGTGCCCAATGCCGATCTTTCGCTGTGGCCGGGCCAATATGTGAATGTCGTTCTCGATGCCGGCATCATGCCGCAAATGACCTCCGTTCCCACGGTTGCGGTCCAGCCCAGCCAGAAGGGACCGTTCGTCTATGTGATCAAGCCTGACGAGACGGTGGAGATGCGGCCCGTGCAGGTCGCGCTGACCGAAGGCGACAGCAGCGCTATCGGCGAGGGGCTGAAAAGCGGCGAACGTGTCGTCGTCGAGGGCCAGGCAAAGCTGAAGAACGGTTCGCCGATCCACGAAGCCGAGGTCGGAACCGGCGATCAGGCGTCTCCAAGGGTTGCGGAGGCTGGCAAGGCGGCCGGGACGCGCCCATGATCTCCGAATTCTGCATCCGCAGGCCCGTCGCCACCCTGCTCATGTCCTTTGCCCTCGTGCTGGGCGGGCTGTTCGCTTACAAGTTCCTGCCAGTGGCCGCTCTGCCGAGCGCCGAGTTTCCGGTGGTCAACGTCTCGGCCTCGCTGCCCGGTGCCTCGCCGGAAACCATGGCGACCTCGGTGGCAACGCCGCTGATCAAGCAGTTCGCCACCATCGCCGGCATCGATTCGATCTCGACCACGAATTCGCTTGGCTCCACCTCGATCGCCATCCAGTTCGTGCTCAATCGCGACATCGACGCCGCGGCGGCCGACGTGCAGGCGGCGATCGCGCGAACGCAGCGGCAATTGCCGCCCGAGATGACCAGCCCGCCGAGCTACCGCAAGGTCAATCCGGCCGATGCGCCGATCCTCCTGATGTCGCTGGTCAGCGACACGGTTCCGCTGACCGATCTCGATGCCTTTGCCGAGAATGTGATCTCGCCGTCGCTGTCGACGATCGAAGGCGTGGCGCAGGTCTCGATCTTCGGGCAGCAGAAATACGCCGTGCGCGTCCAGATCGATCCGACGGCGCTCGCCGCACGCGGCATCTCGATCGACCAGCTGCAGACGGCGATCGCCTCGGCCAACAGCAACACGCCGCTCGGCGTGCTGCAGAACGACAAGCAGCAGCTGACGATCACCGCCAATACGCAGCTGAACAACGCGGCGGGATTTTCCAACATCATTATAGCCACCAGGAACGGCCGTCCGGTGCGGCTCGGCGAGGTGACCCGCGTCATCGATTCGGTCGAGACCACGACGACGGCAAGCTGGTACGACGGCACCCGCGCGATCATCATGGCGGTGCAGCGCCAGCCCGATGCCAACACCGTCGACGTCGTTGACCGCGTCAAGGCGATGCTGCCGTCCTTCCAGGATCAAATGCCGGCGGCGGCCAGTATCCAGTTGCTCAACGACCGCTCGACTTCGATCCGCGAGGCGGTCGACGACGTGCAGTTCACGCTGCTGCTCACCATCGCACTGGTGGTGATGGTGATCTTCCTGTTCCTGCGCCGGGTAACGGCGACAATCATCCCGGCGGTGGCGGTGCCGATCTCGCTGATCGCCACGCTCGGCGCCATGTTCCTGTTCGGCTTTTCCATCGACAACATATCGCTGATGGGGCTGACGCTGGCGGTCGGCCTTGTCGTCGACGATGCGATCGTCATGCTGGAGAACATCTTCCGCCACATGGAGGAGGATGGGCTCTCGGCCCTCGACGCGGCGCTCAAAGGTGCGCGGGAAATCGGCTTCACCATCATTTCGATCTCGATCTCGCTGGTGGCGGTGTTCATCCCCGTGCTTTTGATGGGCGGAGTGATCGGCCGCATTTTCAACGAGTTCGCGGTGGTGGTGACAGTCGCCATCCTGGCGTCGATGTTCGTGTCGCTGACACTGACGCCGATGCTGTGCTCGCGGCTTTTATCGGTGTCGAAGGCCGAGCGCGAAGCAGCGGAGGGCGGAGGTCACAGGCACAATTTCTTCATGCGAGGCTATGACTGGCTGCTGACCTTCTGCCTGCGGCACAGTTTCCTGGTTTTTCTCGTCTTTATCGGAACGGCCGCACTGTCGGTCTGGCTGATCCAGACCTCGCCGAAGGGCTTCTTCCCGCAGGAGGATATCGGCCAGATTTCGGTGACGACCACCGCGCGCCAGGACATTTCGTTCGACGCCATGGTGAAGCTGCAGGGGCAGGTGGCCGATGTCTTCACCCATTCACCCTATGTCTCGCATGTAGGGTGGTCGGTAGGCGGCGGAGACAACGCGCTCAACCAGGGCCGGCTCTATGTGCAATTGAAGGACAAGGACCAGCGCCCCGATATCGACAAGGTGCTCTCGGATCTGCGGCGGCAGCTGGCCAATGTTCCCGGCATCGAAACTTTCATGCAGCCGGTGCAGAATCTGCGGCTCGGCGCGCGCGCTTCGGCCAGCGCCTATCAGCTCGTCGTGCAGGGCCTCGACATCGGCGCGGCGGACAGCTGGGCGCAGAAGCTCACCGACGCGATGGTCGCGGATCACGCAGCCTTCACAGACGTCACCAATGATTTGCAGAATAACGCCTTGCAGGCGTCTTTGGTGGTCGACCGCGACAAGGCGGCGACGCTTGGCATCGACACCGATACGCTGCGCTCCAGCCTCTATGGCGGTTTCGGCACCGAGCAAGTGTCGACCATCTTCGGTTCGGCCGACAGCTATGAGGTGATCATGGAGCTCGACCCGAGGATCGAGTGGTCGCCAGAAAGGATGCTGGCGATCAAGGTGAGGACGGCCAGCGGCAGCCTGGTGCCGCTCGGCGCTTTCGCCAGTGTCGATCGGACCGCCGGCGCCTTGACCGTCAATCAGCTCGGCCAGCTTCCGGCGGTGACCATCTCCTACAATCTGCCGCAGGGCGTCGCGCTCGGTGACAGCGTGACCCACATCAATGCGCTGAAGGAAAAGATCGGCATGCCGGCGACGATCTCGACCACTTTTTCGGGCACGGCGAAAACGTTCCAGGATTCGCTTGCCAACCAGGGCCTGCTGATCGGCGGCGCGATCCTGACCATCTACATCGTCCTCGGCATCCTCTACGAGAGCTTCATCCATCCCCTCACCATTCTGATCGGACTGCCGTCGGCCGTGCTCGGCGCACTGGTGGCGTTGCGGCTTGCGGGCATGGACCTGTCGGTGATCGCGGTCATCGGCATCCTGATGCTGATCGGCATCGTCAAGAAGAACGGCATCATGATGATCGACGTTGCGCTCGAACTCAGGCGCGAGGGGATGTCGCCGCTCGATTCCATCCACAAGGCCTGCCTGATGCGCTTTCGTCCGATCATGATGACGACGCTGGCGGCGCTGATGGGCACGATCCCGATCGCGCTCGGGACCGGCGCCAGCGCGGAACTGCGCCAGCCGCTCGGCGTTGCGGTGGTCGGCGGCCTGGTCGCTTCGCAAGCTCTGACGCTGTTCGTCACGCCGGTCATCTATGTCTACATGGAGCATTTTTCCGGCTGGCTTCTCGGGCTGTGGCCGCAGCGTCGGGACGAGCAGCTACCGGTCGAAACCGTCGACCAGCCGTCGCTGTTCGAGGGCGGAGAAGAGTTGCAGGGCGAGCCGCAAAAGGCGGCTGCAGAGTAAAGCCGATGGGTTTCACTGGCCCAAGCCGTGGCGCTTGCCGCCGGCGGCTCGCGATCGTAATTTGACGCCCATGTCCCATGATCACGACCACGACAACGAGCTTGATCCTTTTGCCGCCCGGGTGCGCGCGCTGGAGACGATCCTTACCCAGAAAGGGCTGATCGATCCGGCCGCCATCGACGTGATCGTCGACACCTACGAGACAAAAATCGGCCCGCGCAACGGCGCCAAGGTGGTGGCGAAGGCCTGGGTCGATCCTGACTTTGCTGCTTTGCTGAAACGCGACGCGACGGTGGCGATTGGCTCGCTCGGCTACACCGGACGGCAAGGTGAGCATATGCAGGCCGTCTTCAACACGGTTGACACGCACAACCTCGTCGTCTGCACGCTGTGCTCGTGCTACCCGTGGTCGGTGCTCGGCCTGCCGCCGGTCTGGTATAAGGCGCCGCCCTATCGTTCGCGTGCAGTGATCGATCCGCGCGGCGTGCTCGAAGAATTCGGGCTGACCTTGCCGGCAACGACCAAAATCCGGGTGTGGGACTCTACTGCCGAGCTCCGCTATCTGGTCGTGCCGACGCGGCCGAATGGCACCGAGGACTGGAGCGAGGAGCGGCTGGCGGATCTGGTGACGCGCGACGCGATGATCGGCACCGGACTGGCCGGGGCGCCGAAATGAACGGGCCGCAGGATCTCGGCGGACAGATGGGGTTCGGGCCGGTCGCGCCTGAGAAGGACGAGCCCTATTTCCATGCCGCCTGGGAAAGGCGTGCACTGGGCGTGACGCTGTGCGCCGGCGCGATGGGGACGTGGAACATCGACGAGAGCCGGCATGCGCGGGAGTCGCTGCATCCAGCCGACTACTATGCCTCCAGCTACTACCAGATCTGGATCAAGGCGCTGGAAACCTTGCTCAAGCGGCATGGCTTCGTCAGCGATCGCGATTTGGTCGCGGGCAAGGCGGTCGATCCAGCGGCGGCGCCCAAAAGGGTGCTGAAGGCGGAAAACGTGCTGGCGGTGCTGGCCAAGGGCGGCCCATGCGACCGGCCGATCGCCACCCCGGCTCGGTTCAAGGCGGGCGACCTCGTGCGGACGAAGAATTTTCATCCGACCGGCCATACGCGGCTGCCGCGCTACGCACGCGGCAAGCAAGGCGCCGTCGAGGCGGTGCGCGATGGTTTTGTCTTTCCCGACACCAACGCGCATGGGCAAGGCGAAAACCCGCAATGGGTCTATACGGTGGTTTTTGAGGGCGCGGAAATCTGGGGCGAGGGCGCCGACCCGACGCTGACCGTGTCGATCGACGCTTGGGAGAGCTATCTTGAATCGGCGTGAGGCGAAGTCAGTCACCGCGCTGCCGGCCGGCGTCGATGCGCCGGTTTTCGCCGAGCCATGGCAAGCGGAAGCCTTCGCCATGACGGTCGCGCTGCACGACAAGGGCCTGTTCTCTTGGAGCGAATGGGCGGACGCCTTGTCCGCCGAGGTCAAGAAGCCGGGTGCTGCGAGCGATGGCCATGATTATTACGAGCACTGGCTGGCAGCACTGGAAAAGTTGCTGTCGGCCAAAGGCGTCGCCGGCAAGAGCGATGTCGATACGCTTGCCGCTGCTTGGGAACGCGCCGCGCACGCAACGCCCCATGGCAAGCCGATCCTGCTGGAGAACGATCCCAGCCGGACCGAAGGTCGTGGCGGCCCGACCGGTTAGGTTGTGGCGGCTCGACTTTGTTCCCTTTACGTTCCGACATCTGCCTGATAACTTGCGTCATTGTCGGCGGTAGGCCCGCCACTGATGATCTTAGTGCCGGTAGTCGTCGGCCTTGTCTTTCCCTCGCGAATCCGGTCTCTCGCGCTGATGGAATTCTCTCCTCAACAGGACGATGCGCTGAAAGCGGTCGCCACCTGGCTCAAGACCGGAAAGCCGCAGCTCTTCCGGCTGTTCGGCTTTGCCGGTACCGGCAAGACGACGCTGGCGCGCTATTTTGCCGAGCATGTCGACGGCCAGGTGCAGTTCGCCGCCTTCACCGGTAAGGCGGCGCAGGTGCTGCGTTCCAAGGGCGCGGTCAATGCCCGCACCATCCATTCGCTGATCTACCGGCCGAAGGGCGAGGAGACGGTAGCGGACGAGGTGACCGGCAAGACTTCGATGTCGCCGACCTTCTCGCTCAACCGGCAGAGCCCGATTTCGCGGGCGAAGCTCGTGGTCATAGACGAATGTTCGATGGTCGACGAACAGCTCGGCCGCGACCTGATGAGTTTCGGCACGCCGATCCTCGTTCTCGGCGATCCCGGCCAGTTGCCCCCGATCTCGGGCGGCGGCTTCTTCACCGACCATGAGCCGGATATTCTGCTCACCGAGATCCACCGGCAGGCGCGCGACAACCCGATCATCCGGCTGGCGCTCGACGTGCGCGAGGGACGCGAATTCATGCGCGGCGACTATGGCACGGCGCAGGTGATCGGCAAGGAAGAGGTCACCCAGGAACTGGTGCTGAAGGCGGACCAGGTGCTGGTCGGCACTAACAGGACGCGGCGTCGGTATAATCAGCGGCTGCGCGAACTGAAGGGGTTCAATGCCGACTACCCGCAGGCCGGCGACAAGCTCGTCTGCCTGCGCAACGACCCGGCCAAGGGATTGCTCAACGGCTCGCTGTGGAAGGTGATGACCTCGTCGCGCGAGACGGTGAAACCCGGCATCAATTTGCTGGTCTCACCGGAGGAGGACGATCCGGACCGCGGCGTTGCCAAGATCAAGCTGCTCAAAGCGGCGTTCGAGGACCCGGACGCCGATATTCCCTGGCAGCAGAAAAAGCGCTTCGATGATTTCGACTATGGCTACGCGCTGACCGTGCATAAGGCGCAGGGCTCGCAGTGGAACGACATCGTGCTTTTCGACGAAAGCTGGGCGTTCAAGGAAACCCGCCAGCGCTGGCTCTACACCGCGATCACGCGCGCGGCCGGACGGCTGACGATCGTCAGATAGGATCGATCCCGCGTCACCATCATGACCCTGCTGGCATCACCGGCGCACTAATCGGCTTGGCGCCCAGCCATTCCCAGGCGGCCGCTTCGTCCTCGGCCTCGAAATGCCGGAATTCGATTGGCACGGAGGCGGGCAAGATGCCTTGTGCGCCCGGTATCCAGTTTGGCTCGCCGATTGCCGCACAGCGGCCGATATGCGCCACGGCATCGGCGGTGCCCTGTTCGATAGTACTGTCCGACACATCGGCCCAGTCGACGCCGTCATGATCGACCAGACGCACCAGCACGTCGATTCTCGGGTGCAGCGCGTAAGCCGCCTCCAGCAAACCGAACAGATTCTCCGCGTCGGCGGCCGTGATATGGCCGACGACGTCGATGGCGAACAGGTCGTCGCGGTCAGTGTCGATGCGGCGAACCGCCGGCACGGCTTCAAGATAATTCACGGGCCTTCCTCTTGCTGGATATTATTCGTTCCTCTGGAACACCGCAAACCCCCTGTCTGTTCCCGCCAAAGGCGGTATAGATGGCCGCAAATACGTCCGGACCCCAGAAGCCATGCCTGCAAAACTCTCCGTCAATCTCAATGCCATCGCCATGCTGCGCAACCGGCGCGATCTGCCGTGGCCAAGCGTCACCGGGATCGGACGCATCGCACTTGCCGCGGGCGCGCATGGGCTGACAGTGCATCCGCGGCCCGACGAGCGGCACACCAGGCATTCCGACCTGCCGCAGATCAGGGCGCTGATCGACGACGAATTCCCTCAGGCGGAGTTCAACATCGAGGGCTATCCGAGCGAGGATTTCCTGGCGCTTGTGGAAAAGCACCAGCCGGAGCAGGTGACGCTGGTGCCCGACGACCCTGCCCAGGCTACCTCCGACCATGGCTGGAACTTTGCCGCCGAGGCGGCGTTCCTGACGCTGGTCGTCAAACGCCTGAAAAAGGGAGGCTTTCGCGTGTCGTTGTTTTCCGACCCGGATCCGGCAGGCATGAAGGCCGCGCGCGACACCGGCGCCGACCGGATCGAGCTCTACACGGGTCCATATGGCAGCTATCATTCCGATTCGGCAGAAGCGGCGAAGGAGCTGGAAAGACTAGGGAAAACCGCGGATGCCGCGCTTGCCGCCGGACTTCAGGTCAATGCCGGGCACGATCTGGTGGTGAACAACCTGCCGGCATTGGCAAAGCGCATCCCGGCACTGGCCGAAGTGTCGATCGGACATGGGTTGACAGCCGATGCGTTGGAGTATGGCATGGCCGGTACGGTCAAAAGATTTCTGAAGGCCTGTGGGTGGTAGCGATGGAAGCCTCGCTTTGCGGACATGGCAGCCATCACGTTGGGGCACTTGATATTGCATTGCAGCAAGCGTAGAGCACCGCGCGCTTATCGGAGTGTCGTCCATGGCCCTTACCAACAGTGGTAGTGAGGCAGAACCAGTCGAACAATCAAGCCATCCTGAGGTCGAAAAGCACAGCACCAAGGTTTTGATGCTGGGCGCTCTCGGCGTGGTCTACGGCGATATCGGCACCAGCCCGATCTATGCGCTTCGCGAAGCACTGCATGCTTCGTCCGGCACCGATCCGCGCAGTGCCGTTCTGGGCATTCTGTCGCTGATCGTCTGGGCACTGACGATTATCGTGACAATCAAATACGTCGCCTTCGTGCTTCGGGCGGATAACAAGGGTGAAGGCGGTACCCTGTCGCTTATGGCGCTGGCGCGGAAAGCTTATCCGGCTGGTTCCGGCATCATTCTTGCCATTGGTCTCTGCGGAGCTGCGCTGTTTTTCGGCGACGCGATCATAACGCCGGCCATTTCGGTCCTTTCAGCGGTGGAAGGGCTGAGCGTTGTGACCCCGGCGTTTGATCCATACGTGGTTCCCATCACATTGGTGATCCTTGCCGTCTTGTTTGCCGTGCAGCGCTTCGGGACCGGCAGAGTGGCCTCGGTTTTCGGGCCGGTGACGGGGCTCTGGTTTCTGGCGATCGGCATTGCTGGATTGGTGCACATCCGCGACGATCCGTCGGTGCTTTTGGCAATCAATCCCTACTATGCAGTCGTCTACCTTGCCGAGGCCAAGGCGGGCGCGTTTCTCACCGTCGGCGCGGTTTTTCTGGCGGTTACCGGTGCCGAAGCGCTTTACGTCGATCTCGGGCACTTCGGTCGCCGTCCAATCGTGCTGGCCTGGTTCTGGATCGTCTTTCCCTGCCTGCTGCTCAGCTATTTTGGGCAAGGCGCATTCGTTCTTGCTCACGGGGGGCTGCCCGACAATCCGTTCTTCCAGATGCTGCCGGATTGGGCACTGATACCGATGGTCGGGCTCGCAACGGCGGCGACTGTGATCGCCAGTCAAGCCGTCATCTCCGGGGCGTTTTCGCTGACCCGGCAAGCGGTGCAGCTCAATCTTCTGCCCAGAATCGAAGTTCAGCACACTTCCGAGATGCAGCTCGGTCAGATTTACATGCCACGCGTGAACCTCATTCTCGCGCTCGGCGTGATGCTGCTGGTCGTCGGCTTTGGCAGTTCGAGTTCGCTGGCTTCCGCCTATGGAATTTCGGTGACAGGCGAGATGCTGATGACGACAATTTTGCTGTTCGTGGTGATGCGGTGGCAATGGAAATGGCAGACCGCGCTCGCTGCGGTGCTGGCGCTGCTGTTTGGCACGATCGACACCGGCTTCTTCCTGGCGAATATCGTGAAATTCTTGGAAGGCGGATGGGTTTCAATCGCCGTGGCCTGCATCATGGGGCTGATCATGGGGACCTGGATACGCGGCAGTCGCTATCTGTTCGACAAGACGCGCAGGAACGAGATTCCGCTCGATTTCCTTGCCGCCAATTTGTTGAAGAAGAAACCGCAGTTGGTGTCCGGCACGGCCGTGTTCCTGACCAGCGATCCGGTCAGCGCGCCGACGGCGCTGATGCACAGCCTGAAGCACTACAAGGTGCTGCACGAACAGAATGTCATCCTCTCGGTGGTGACGGCGCAGCAGCCCGTGGTGCCCGACAGCGAGCGGGTCAAGATGGAAACGATCAACGAGCTGTTCATGCGGGTGACGCTGACCTTCGGCTACATGGAACAGCCCAACATCCCGCGTGCGCTGGCGATCTGCCGCAAGCAGGGCTGGAAGTTCGACATCATGACGACCTCCTTCTTCCTGTCGCGGCGCTCGCTCAAGGCGTCACCCAATTCCGGCATGCCGGTGTGGCAGGACAAGCTGTTCATCGGGCTGGCGCGCACGGCAGCGGATGCGACGGAGTATTTTCAGATCCCGACCGGACGTGTGGTTGAGATCGGAACGCAGGTGGCTATCTAGGGCATGCCGATATTCAGGTGAGGCCGGCCTGCGAACGGCGGGTTCCTGCGCTTCCGGTACTCACGGACCAAATGCCCGCTCCGTTCCGGTTCTCGGAACCCACCATTCTCGACTCGGCCTGACCTGAATCTCGACATGCCCCTGACCACGGCGGACTTCAGCCGGCTAGCACTGCCTTGTTCGCTTCAAGAAATTGCTTCAGCGATTGCGGCTTTTTGCCTGAAAGTGTCTCGATCGCGTCGGTCACCATGCCGATGCGGCCGGAGCGCGTGTTGGTGTCGAAGGAAACGACAACGGGAGCAAAATCCGAGGGAACGCCGGCGGCCGTCAGACCCTCGGTCAAGGCTTCATCCGAAAGCTGAACGACCTCGATGGGCTTGCCGGTGACGTCGGTGACGAGGGCCGCGATCTCGGCGACCGTGTAGGCCTGCGGACCCGTCAGCGTGTATGTGGTGCTTTCGGTATCGCCCGAGGCAAGACCGGCGGCGATCGCCACGGCCATGTCGTCGCGAGCGCCATGGGCGATGCGGCCGTCGGCCGCCGATGTGTACCACTGCCCCGAAGCAATGGCATGCGGCAGCGACATGAACAGGTTCTCCTGATACCAGCCGTTGCGGAAAATCGTGTAGGGGATGCCGCTCGCCTTGATCGCCTGCTCGGTCCCGTAGTGATCGCCCGCAAACAGCACCGGCGATACCGGCTCAGGATTGGGCATCGAGGTGTAGAGCAGATGCGAAACGCCGGCCTCCCTGGCGGCTGCGACTGCATTCTCGTGCTGCTTGAGGCGCTTGCCCCCAAGGTCGATCTCGCCGGTCGAGATGATCAGGACCCTGCCGGCGCCCTTGAATGCCTCGACGAGCGACGCCGTGTCATCGAAATCGGCTTGCCTGATGGTAACGCCGCGCGTCGCGAGGTCGGCGAGGTTTTCCGGATTACGGGTGGCGGCGATGATCCGTGCGGGCGGAACCTTGAGCGTGTCCAGCAGATGATGGATGACGCCGCGGCCGAGCTGGCCGGAGGCGCCGGTGACGAGAAGGGTTTCGGTCATGGGAAGTCCTGTCGTTGCGCCGGAGCGGCGGGTGCTTATATAAGTCTCAAAAAGAGACCAGCACTAAAATAGGAATTGACCGACCCTCGTAAAGAAGGCAGTTTTGCGGGAGGTAGGCAGGCGCAGGGAACCAGCGATGGACAGCAAAATCGTCGGTCTGAGATCGAAGCTCGAGATTTACAAAGCGGGCAGCGGCGGGGGGAACATTGCGGACTGTCCGGTTCGCGATGTGATCCAAGGCATCAGCAACAAATGGAGTTCGCTGCTGATGATGGCGCTAGCAGAAAAGCCGTACCGGTTCGGCGAATTGCGGCGGCTGGTACCCGACATTTCACAGCGCATGCTCACCCAGACGCTGCACGATTTGCAGCGCGACGGTTACGTCCATCGCGAGGTGTTCCCGACCAAGCCGCCGAGCGTCGAATACAGTCTGACCGATCTCGGACGCTCGATGTTCGGACCCCTGCACCAGCTGCTCCAGTGGGCCGAGCTCAATCATGGCGCTGTGCGCGACGCGCGGACCGCATTCGACGCTACCGAGACTTAACCATCAATGCCGGAGTGGCAACGCCAAGTGCGACGGCTTGATTTGGGGATACCGCTGAAGGATTGTCCGACTTGGGCGAGAAGATTCGGCGGGCAATGGGCATTTCTCTGGACATCGCGATTGCCGGCGCCGGCCCGGCCGGACTGGCCGCGGCACTCTGTCTTAAGCGTGCCGGGCACCGGGTCACCATCTTCGAGCGCTTCGACGCGCCAAAGCCAGTCGCGTCCGGATTGATCCTGCAGCCGACCGGGCTGACGGTGCTTGCCGATCTCGGTCTGCTCGACGACATCCTGGTGCTGGGCGCCCGCATCGACCGCCTGCATGGCGCCGATGCGAAAACCGGCCGCACCGTGCTCGACGTCCGCTATGATCCGCATCGCGGCGGCCGTTTCAGGCTGGCGGTGCACCGGGCGGCCTTGTTCGGCGTGCTTTTCCGCGCCGTCCGGCGCGAGGCGATCGCCATCGAAACCGGCGTCGAACTCGAGACGCTGGAAACCGGCGAGCGGACAACGCTGATCTGCGGCAACGGGCGAAGGATAGGCCGCGGGTGTTTCAGGCGCTGTCGCTGATGCTGACGCCGTTCTACCAGTCGGATTCGACCGTGATGCCGTTTGTCCGCGACAGGCTGGTGGCGTCAGTGGCGAAAATCCCGCCAGTGCCAAACATCCTTGCCTCGATGGTGGCTGGAACCGTGGTCGATCCGTTTAGGCGGATCGGTATCAAGGAAGCGCGGTGGCCGCCTCGTTGCGGCGGATAAGTTTCGAAAGATGCGAACCCTTCGCTTGCAGGAATGCATGAAGGCGCTGTGGATAATCCGGGGCGACAGCGTTCTTCACCGACTTGCGTTCGCGCAATTGCTTCCGCCAGGCCTCGACTAGCGACTTTCCGTTCAGGATGCGGAAATCGTCGATCCGATCGAACGCGTCGAGATAGCGGAAGATTGGTCCATAGACAGCATCGACCAGTGAAAAGCGCTGGCCGGCAAACCATGGCCCAGTTCGGCCAGCCGCCAGTTCTATTTCGAGACGATCGAACATTGCCGACAGACCTTGGCTTTCGGCAAGGAAGGCGGCCTCGGTCGGTGCGGAATAGAGTCGACCGATTGCGTTGAGGATGGCCGAGCCGAACTCGATCCAGGCGCGATGCCGGGCGCGGGCCAGCGGGTCGGCAGGGTGGAGTGGGTTGGCCAGCGTTTCCTCAAGAAATTCGAGGATGACCGCCGATTCGAAGATCGCGGTTTCCTCGCCATTCTGCTGCACGCGCAGCAGCGGTACCTTGCCGAGCGGCGAGATCGCCTTGAACCAGGCCGGCTTGTTGGCGAGATCGATGGTGAGGCGTTCGAACGGCACGTCCTTTTCGGCGAGCGAGATGGCCGCGCGCTGCACATAGGGACAAAGGTGATGGCTGACGAGAACGAGCTTGTCGGTCACCAGGCTGCCCGTCTCCGGGATGTCGGCGATCTTGCAGATTTCATGTTTCATGGCAGTGTCTTCCGATTATCGATGCAACTGCATCTATATAGATGCATCCGCATTAACCGTCAAGCTTGATGTAATTGCATCTATTGCCTATGCTGCAATCATGACGGAGAAAACCAGTCCTTCGCCCGCTGCCATCAAAGCCTGGGCGCGCCTGATGCACGTTTCGCGCCAGCTGATGGAAAGAGCTGAAGACGCGCTGAAGGACAGCAGCTTACCGCCGCTTGCCTGGTACGACGTGCTGCATGAGCTTGCCGAAGTGGGCGAGGGCGGCTTGCGGCCATTCCAGCTGATCGAGCGCACATTGTTTGCGCAATACAACATCTCCCGGCTGTTGGCGCGGCTCGAAGCGGACGGGCTGGTCGAGAAGCTCAGGGTTGCCGATGACGGGCGGGGACAGACTATCCGCATTACCGGGAAGGGGCGCGAGATGCGCCGCCGCATGTGGGCCGTCTACGGACGATCGATCGCGGAACTGGTCGGCGCCAGGCTTTCAGATGATGATCTCGACGCCTTGTCGGCTCTGCTTGGGCGGCTGCGCCATCCAGCCGCCTTGGAGTAATGTGGCCTTTTGGCGCTGAAAAATCGTTGCAGCGACGTCAGACACTTCCCCACAGGAATGCCAGTGCCGCCAGCACGCCAAGCGCGACGCGAACCAGATGCAGATTGCCCCATTTGACGATCAACGCCCGGGCTTGCGGGTTGGTGCCGTCCGCGTCCATCGCCTCCAGCAGTCGATTTGTCGGCATCATTGCGATCAGCGTCCATGGCCAGGGCAGGATGATCAGCACCGCCCCGACCAGATAGGCGAGATTGCCGGTCTGCCACCAGGCAACGGCACCAAGAACACAGGCGACGATGGCGATCGACGCCTGCATAGCGGCGCCGCGCTTGTAGGAGGGCTGCCATTCCTGCAGCAGTGCCCTGTCATCGAGACGAAGCCGCGCCGGCTGCTCGGCAACGCTGACATAGATGGCGGCGCCCGCGAAAGCGGCGGTAACGGTCAATGCAAGCAGACCGACAAGCATCTTCCCTCCGTGCTACCCCGTTCCAGTCTGGAAGGCGTCAAAAAGCGAGATAGGGCTTGCACCGGGTCCGACAATACGGCATAGACATGCCGAACCGTAACGTACGGTACTGGCAGGCTGCCACCATCATGGAGCAGGAAGACAGTTTGTTGCAGGCAAGCGTCGACATCGACACCGGCGAAGCGCTGACGGCACGGCAGAAAGCCGTGCTCGACGCCGCACTTCGCCTGCTGGTCGAGGAGGGCGATCAGTTGACCATGACCGCCGTGGCGCGGCGGGCGAGCTGTTCCAAGGAAACGCTCTACAAATGGTTCGGCGATCGCGACGGGCTTTTGACGGCAACGGTGCAATGGCAAGCTTCCAAGGTGCGCGTAGTGCCGGTCGACCGCAAGGGGCTCGACCTTGCCTCGCTGACCGCGAGCCTAGAACGCTTCGCCTCGGATTGGTTGAAGGTGATTTCGAGCGACACCTCGGTCGCGCTCAACCGGGTGGCGGTCGGCCGTGCCGGTCCAATCCGGCGCAAAGGCGGCAAGGACAATCTTGGTGCCATCGTGCTGGAGAACGGCCGCTTCGCGCTGGCCAGGCGCCTGAAGCCGGTGCTGGAAGCCGGTCGGCAGGCGGGGCTTCTCGAGTTCTCGGATGCCGAAGCGGCATTCCGTACCTTTTTCGGGCTGGTCGCCCGTGACGTGCAGATCCGCCTGCTGCTCGGCGACCGGCTGGAATTGACTGATGCGGCGATCGGCGGCGATGCCGTCCGGGCGACGCAGCAGTTTCTCGCTCTTTACGGCGCAAAAACCGGGCCGCAAGGCCTCTGAATTCACAACGGGAAGGAAAGAAAAATGCGTGTCTATTACGATCGCGATGCCGATCTCAACCTGATCAAGGGCAAGAAGGTCGCCATCATCGGCTATGGCAGCCAGGGCAGGGCGCATGCGCTCAATCTCAAGGATTCCGGCGTTAAGGATATCGCAATCGGCCTGAAGGCCGGCTCGGCGACCGCCCAGAAGGTCGAGGCAGACGGGCTCAAGGTGATGAGCGTGGCGGAGGCCGCCAAATGGGCCGACCTGATGATGATGGCGACGCCCGACGAGTTGCAGGCCGACATCTATAAATCCGAGATCGCGCCGAACATCCGCGACGGCGCGGCGATCGCCTTCGCCCACGGCCTCAACGTGCACTTCGGCCTGATCGAGCCGAAGGCCTCGGTCGACGTCGTCATGATCGCGCCGAAGGGGCCCGGCCACACGGTGCGCGGCGAATACCAGAAGGGCGGCGGCGTGCCGTGCCTGGTCGCCGTCAACCAGGACGCTTCGGGCAATGCGCTCGATCTCGCCCTGTCCTATGCCTGCGGCGTCGGCGGCGGTCGTTCGGGCATCATCGAGACCAATTTCCGCGAGGAGTGCGAGACGGACCTGTTCGGCGAGCAGGTGGTGCTGTGCGGCGGTCTGGTCGAGCTGATCCGGGCCGGTTTCGAGACGCTGGTGGAAGCCGGCTACGCGCCGGAAATGGCCTATTTCGAGTGCCTGCACGAGGTCAAACTGATCGTCGACCTGATCTATGAGGGCGGCATCGCCAACATGAACTACTCGATCTCGAACACTGCCGAATGGGGCGAATATGTTTCGGGCCCGCGCATCATCACCGCCGAGACCAAGGCCGAGATGAAGCGCGTGCTGAAGGATATCCAGACCGGCAAGTTCACCTCGGAATGGATGCAGGAATACCGCGCCGGCATGTCGCGCTTCAAGGGCATCCGCCGCAACAACGACAGCCACCAGATCGAGGAAGTCGGCGCCAAGCTGCGCGCGATGATGCCGTGGATTTCGAAAAACAAGTTGGTCGACAAGACCAAGAACTGATCCGCAATTTCATCTTTGCGTAAGAGCCGGCGGAGCGATCCGCCGGCCCAGGGTGCGAGGCCATTGGGTCCTGTGGGCCTCCGCCTCTATCTTACTTGCCGGGGCTCGTCGGGGTATTCTAGGAGATTTTCCTCTCGCCTAACTTCGTCGACTGCTTAAAGGGGCCCGTGCAGAAGATTTAGCCGTAGTGCCAGTGGGGCTTTGGCTCGGTGCCGGTGAACATGATGCCGATGCGGTCCTCGCGGCGCCAGCGGACCACTGCCTTGTAGGCGATGCCGTCGGTCGGCACATAGAGCAGAAACTCGTCGGGCACGCGTGCGTCGATCGAGACCTTCAGTTCGGCGCCGCCGTCATGCATGTTGCGCACCGTGCACGTGACCTCGGAATTGGTCATGCCGGTCAGGATCGTCGCGCCCTTGAAGACACGCTGCCTGCGTTTGCGCCTGTTTTCGTCTTCAGCCATCGCGCCAATCCCCGGCGATCGTCGCATTGCATGTGGTGCTATCGGCAAAGATAATTAGGCCTGCCTGATAAACATAGCGTTATCATCGCTCAGGAAGGGCGGAAAGAGCTTCAGCAGAAGTGGGCCAAATGAAAAACGGCGCCGCGAGGCGCGGCGCCGTTTCGAGTTGATCAGTCGCTCCGTTCAGCTGTAAGGCGACCAGCACTGCTGGCGCGGACCGCCATAGGGCTGGAATGTGTTGTCCCAGTCGCGATACGACCGATAGCGGTCGTAGCACCAGCGGACATGGGCGCTGGAAAGCCTTTGTGTGCGATACTGACGCCGAGGCGGGTAATAGCCCGGCTCATAGTAGCTCGGCCCGCTATAATAGTTGTAGGCGGGCAGCCCGAGGCCGAGGCCGAAAAAGATCGCGGAATCGTTGAAATGACGGCGATGATGACGACGGTGGCGCCAGCGCCAGCCATCGTCGCGATCACGCCATCTCCAGGCTTCGTCGCGACCGCGCCATCTCCGATGATCGCCGCCCCGCCACTCCCGGGCGCCGTGCCGATTGCGCCAGCGCCATTCGCTCTGCATCCGCCTGTCGTTGCCGCCGGCCCAACTCTCGCGGACCGGCACAATGTCGGGGGCGACGGCGTTGGCCGGCACCGGAAGGACAGGTTTGGGAATTGGGCCGGCAAGCGAGGGAGCCGTCAGGCCGGCCAGAAGACCCAGCGCCAGCAGCCCGGATCTGACAGAAAGAGAAAAGAGCGGTTTCATTGCACTCTCCAAGAAATTTCAGGCCCCACGCCCGGAATACCCCGAGGAAGAATGTCATTCATGGAACTTCGCGCCTGAACGGAGGATGAACGGAAAGGTTTCGTCAACCATGACGGGCAGGGCAGGCCCTTGTTTTCGGGCGCGCTTGTGGGCAAAGGTCACCGCCATGTCGCTGCGCCTTGCCACCTTCAATATCGAAAACCTGATGAACAGGTTCGATTTTTCCGGATACCGCAACCAGCTCAACGAAGATCGCACGCTGGCGCTCTTCGACATCCAGAGCGAGGCCGAATACAAGATGCTGGAGCAGGCGCGGGCGATTGCGCAATCCGACGATACGCGCCAGCTGACCGCATTGGCCATCGCGGCTACCCGCGCCGACATCATCTGCATGCAGGAGGTCGACAATATCGAGGCGCTGAAGGCTTTCGAATACGGTTATCTGTTCAAGATGGTCGGGCATGGCTACCGCCAGAAATACACTACCGCCGGCAACGATTCGCGCGGCATCGACGTCGCCGTGATGATGCGCAACGAGACCGCTCAGGGTCAGCCGATCGAATTCGTGCGCATGACAAGCCACGCCTATGTCACGTTCGAACAATTCGGCCTGCACACGCCGGAACTGGCAGCGCTTGGGCATCAGGCCAACCAGCGCATCTTCCGGCGCGACTGCCTGGAGATCGACTTGACCGTCGGTGGCGTGCCGCTGACGCTCTATCTGGTGCACTTCAAGTCGATGGGTTCGCCCCGCAACGGTCTCGACGGGCGCCAGGCGACAATGCCGCTGCGCATGGCCGAGGCGCAAGCGGTGCGCCGGATCATCGAGGAGCGTTTCGGTGGGGATCACGCCGCCGACAAGTCCTGGGCGATCTGCGGCGACATGAACGATTATCGGCAGCGCGTGAAGATCTCCGGCGACGCCTTTGACGGCTACCGCTTCGAGGTGATCGATGAAAGCCAGTCCTGCCTCAACGTGCTCACCGCCGGCGGCTTTTGCGAGAATGCGGTCGAGCGGCGCCCGGAGATGGATCGTTGGACCTTATACCATACGCGCGGACCGCAAGAGCGGCATCTGTGCCAGCTCGACTACATCCTGTTGTCGAAGGCACTGGCAGCCAAGAACGCGACGGCCGTTCCCGACATCATCCGCAACGGCCAGCCCTGGCGCACGATCTTTCCGGCGGGCCAGGAGGTGGACCGCTTTCCGCGTGCCGGCTGGGATCGGCCGAAAGCGTCGGATCATTGTCCGGTGGCGATCACCCTTGAAATGGCCTGAGGATCGCTCCGTTGAGCTTCGACCTGCCGCGCAACATCATCCTGCCGGTCGACGCCGTCGACGTCAGGCTCGACTCGGGCCCGCATCCGTTCGAACGCGATAATGCGCAAGCGATCGCCGAGAATTGGCGGCGCGAGACCGCAGCCAATCCGGCGTTGTTCGACGGCACCGTGGTGCTGCTTTCGGCGCTCAGCTATCGCGATAACAGCCTCGTGGGCCGCTGCCATGCGGTGCGCTATTCGACCTTCATGCTTTGGCGCGGCAACCGGCAGGTGGCTGGGGCCGAGCACGCCTATGCCCATGCCATGCTGGTCGCCGGCGACAACGCGCTGGTAGCGATCCGCATGGCGTCGCACACGGTCAATGCCGGCCGCGTCTACTTCGCCGCCGGCTCGTTCGAGCCAACCGATTTCCGCGACGGCCTCGTCGATGTCGACTTCAACATGATCCGCGAGGTGCGGGAAGAAACCGGCCTTGACCTTGCCGGCGCGACACGCGGTAGGCGCTACTATGCCCTGTCGACGGCAACCGGCACGGTAATCTTTCGCCGCTATCGCGAGACGGCATCCGCCGACGAGGTCGCGCAGCGCATCAGTGCCTTTGTCGCCGCCGAGGCAGAGCCGGAAATCGACGGGCCTGTTATCATCCGCAATGCCGATGACCTGCCGGACGGGCTGATGCCGCATATGAAGCCACTGATCGAGTGGCATTTTGCCGGCAAGGACTGACGCATCGGCCCGAAATCGGAAAGCACCATGCAAAGATTCAAAGTGTTAGAGCGTACTTTGTGCGTCCAAGTGGACGCACGTCGCTCTAACGACGCATTTTGTTTTCGATGGCTTTGCGGTCGTTGCGGGCGGCGACGAAAAACAGCATGACGCCGATCCCCAGCAGCGCACCCATCGCCGTTCCCATCGTCTGACCGACAACCTGCTGGAAATCGGCGGTGACACGATCGGGGTTGGCCATGCCATAGCTGGCCAAGTACCACCAAAGGCCCGCCAATGCGGCCTCGACGATCACCGTCACCAAAATCACACGCTCTTTCTTGCTCATCCCACTATTCCCCCATATCCCCAAGGCGATTGCTATCACCGCGGATTGTTTCGCGACAGGGGGAGGGCGACGGCAGCGTCAAAATTTTGGGGGACATCTGAAGGCGGCGCGCGCTCCGCCGCGCTATTCATGCCTCAGCGCGTCGATCGGATCGAGCCGCGCGCCACGCAGCGCCGGGAAGAAACCGAACACTATGCCGATCAGCGCCGAGAAACCGACGGCGAGCAGGATTACCGTCGGGCTTGGCGCGAAGGGGATGGTCAGCGTCAGCGAGGCGAGGCCGGCCAGCGCCAGGCCGATCAGGATGCCGATGATGCCGCCGAGCAGCGACAGCACGGTCGCCTCGACCAGGAACTGGATGAGGATGTGCTTTTCATGCGCGCCGATGGCCAGCCGGATGCCGATCTCGCGGGTGCGCTCGGTGACCGACACCAGCATGATGTTCATGATGCCGATGCCGCCGACCAACAGGCTGACGCCGGCGACCGCACCCAGCATGCCAGTCATCGTCGTGGTGGCGCTCGCCATGGCGTCGGCGATCTGGGTCATGTCGCGTATCGAGAAATCGTCTTCGCGGTCGGGCGTGATGCGGCGTGTGTCGCGTAAGATGTCCTCGACGCGCGGCAGCAGCTCGGTCGTCGGCGTCCTGTCATCTGCCGCGACGTAAATCGAGTCGATGTCGCGGTTGCCGGCGATGCGGCGCTGATAGGCGGCGAGCGGCATCAATACGACATTGTCCTGGTCCTGGCCGAATCCGGTATAGCCCTTCGGCTCGAGCAGGCCGATGATCTTGCAGGATGTGCGATTGACGCGAATGATCTCGCCTTCGGGGTCGCCTGCGCCGAAAAACTGCCGGCGCACCGTTTCGCCGATCAGGCAAACGCCGGTACCCGAGCGGGTCTCCGAATCGCTGAACGGGCGGCCTGAAACCAGCTTCCAGTCGCGCGCATCGAGATAGGCGCTATCGGTGCCGGTGACACCCGATGTCAGGCTCTCGGTGCCGAAGATGACGCGGACCTGCTTTTGCGAGGCAGGTGAAATGGCGCGGGCGCCGCTCAGATGGGTGACGAGCGCGGCAAGGTCCTTTTGGGCAAGCGGACGGACCACCTGGTCGAGCCCTCCCGGTCCGCCGGGTCCGGCGGGGCGGCCGGAACGGACGACAAGCAGATTGCTGCCGAGCTTGGAGATATCGGCCTGTACCTTTTCGGTGGTGCCCGAGCCGATGGTGAGCATGGCGATGACGGCGGCGACGCCGATGACGATGCCGAGCAGCGTCAGGAACGAGCGCAGCACGTTGCGGCGGACCGACAGCAGCGAGAGGCGGACAGTTTCCCAGATCACGGTTACACCACCTCAAGGTTCATGGTGTCGGATGCGACATGTCCGTCGAGGAAGCGGATTGTGCGCTCGGCATAACCGGCGACATCGGCCTCGTGCGTGACCATGGCGATGGTGAGGCCAAGCTCGGTGTTCAGCCTGGTCAAGAGTTCCATGATCTCGTGGGTGCGGGCGGTGTCGAGATTGCCGGTCGGCTCGTCGGCGACGAGCAGGGTCGGCCTGGTGACAATGGCGCGCGCGATCGCCACGCGCTGCTGCTGGCCGCCGGAAAGCTCGGCCGGCGTGTGGTGCTCGCGGCCGATAAGGCCGACCTCGGCCAGCGCTTTCATTGCGAGGTCATGACGCTCGCGGGCGGCAACGCCGCGATAGATCAGCGGCAATTCGACATTCTCCACCGCCGTGGTGCGCGGCAGGAGATTGTAGCCCTGAAAGACGAAGCCGACATAGAGGTTGCGCAGCATGGCGCGGCGGTTGCGGTCGAGACGGCCAGCATCGATGCCCATGAAGCTGTAGGTTCCGGCCGTCGGCGTGTCGAGGCAGCCTATGATGTTCATTGCCGTCGACTTGCCGGAGCCGGACGGTCCCATGATGGCGACGAATTCGCTGCTGCGGATAGCAAGGTCCACACCAGCCAGCGCATGGACCGTGGCCTCGCCCTGGCCATAGCTTTTCCAGACCTTGTCGAAGGTGATGAGCAGCGAGCCTGACATGATTTCAGCTCCGCTGCTGCGCTGCGGTGATGACGTGCGCGCCTTCTTCGAGGCCGGAGGTGATCTCGGTCAGTTCGCCATCGGTGGAGCCGACCTTGACGCTGACCGGCCGAGGCCGGCCGTTCTCCAGCACGTAGAGCGTGCGCGAGCCGTCGGTAGGCTGCGACGTCGCCAGGCGCTGGCGGTTGCCGCCTGGACGGCCCATGCGGCCCGTGAACAGGTCGCTCAGGCTCCACGCGCGGGCGGCTGTTTGCGCCGGCCGATAGCGAAAGGCGATCGCCGGCACTGTGAGCACGCCCTTGGCCTGCTTGGTGACGACCGAAACGGTGGCAGTCATCCCAGGCCGCAACAGAAGCTCGTTGTTGTCGACCTCGAACCGTGCATCGTAGGTGACGACGCCGTCGGTGGTGACCGAAGCATAGGAAATGTCGCGGATCTCGGCATCGAACCGCCGTTCCGGAAAGGCGTCGACGGTGAAGCGCGCATGCTGGCCGGGCTTGACCGCGCCGATGTCGGCCTCGTCGACCGCTGCCTTCAATTCCATATTTCTGAGATCGGCGGCGATGACGAACAACACCGGCGCCTGCAGCGAGGAGGCAACCGTCTGGCCGGGATCGACCGAGCGCGTCAGAACGATGCCGTCGATGGGCGCATAGATGGTGCTCTTGGCGAAGTCCGTCTGCTGCGCCTTGAGATCGGCATTGGCGATGGCAAGACTGGCTTTGGCGCTGTCGAGCGCTGCCTTGGAGCGGTCGCGCGTCGCGGTCGCCGCTTCAAGCGACTGGTCCGTCGCCATGCCGCGCTTGGTGAGTGCCGCCGCGCGCACAAGCGCCCTTTCATTTTCGGTGAGGGTTACGGTGGCGGTCTCGACATTGGCGGCCGCCGCCTTGGCGGAAGCCTCGGCGCGCTCGATCTGCACCTCCAGCTTGGCCGTATCGAGCGCAGCCAGCACATCGCCCTTCTTCACCTGCTGGTTCTCGTTGACCGCGACCGAGCGGACGACGCCGGACAGTTCGCTCGAAATGTCGACCTGAGTGAGGGGCTGCAGCGTGCCGGTCGCCGATACCTCGACCGTGAGATCGGCGACAGCGGCCGGCGCCGTGGTATAGTCGATCCTGGCGGGAGACGCGGCGTACCATTGGTAGCCGGCGAGGCTTGCGGCGATGACGACCAGCACAAGCAGGCCATAAAGCCAGCCGCGATGGCGTTTCTTCTTCAGACCCAGGTGGTCAAGCCCGAGGGCCGTCTCTATGTCGGAAGTGGATTCCGTCTTTGGCAGATTGACAATCTGGTCCACGCCGGACCCCTATGAACAGTGGTAATCCCATCAGTGCACAGATCAGGCCGAATGGTTCAAATATCAAATTAAATTTCGCCCATGTTGGGATTGAGGCAGAAGGCTTTCTACAATGCTGACCCGGAACTACTTATTGTACGACGTGTTCACGACCGAGCGGCTGGCCGGCAATCCGCTGGCCGTCGTGCTTGACAGCAAGGGGCTGGACACGACCGCGATGCAGGCCATCGCACGCGAGTTCAACCTGTCGGAAACCGTTTTCGTGCTGCCGCCTGACAATCCCAAGCACCGCGCCCGCATCCGCATCTTCACGCCCGATTATGAGATGCCGTTCGCTGGCCATCCGACTGTCGGTTCCGCGATCGCGCTTGCCGAAATAGCTGGCGATGGCGACACCGCCGGCATCTTCGTCCTGGAGGAGAATATCGGCCCGGTGCGCTGCGCCGTCAGCAAGCATGATGGCACCATCTTTGCCGAGTTCGACCTGGCCAAGCTGCCGGAACAACTGGAATTGTCCGCCGACCCGGTGGCGATCGGCGCCGCACTTGGGCTGGGTCCGCACGAAATCGGCTTCGAGAATCACCGCGTCTCGTTCTGGTCGGCCGGCGTGCCCTATGTGACCGTTCCGGTCGCCGATCTGGAGGCCGCCGCCCGGATAAGGCTGGATAACCAGGCGTGGTCGGAATTAGCACCCCGCAAGAGCGATTGGGCCTTCGCCAGCCCGTATGTCTACTGCCGCGAGACGGTGAACCACGACAGCGCCTTCCATGTCCGCATGATCGTGCCGGGCAGTCCCTCTTATGAAGATCCGGCGACCGGTTCGGCGGCGGCCGCCTTCGCTGGCGCTATCATGCATTTCGACGGCCCGCGAGACGGGGTCTCGCGACTGTGGATCGAGCAAGGGCTTGAGATGGGCCGGCCTTCGCGCATTCGCCTCGAACTGAATGTCGAAGGCGGCAGGCTGGCCGCCGCCCGCATCGGTGGCCATGCCGTCAAAGTAGCGGAAGGCCGATTGTTTGTCTGATCGCGAGTAACTCAAGCCGATTTGTCGGGAAATGAATCGGGCAGGGCTGGACATGCCGGATGGCGGCGGCTATATGCCCGCCGACGCTGGTTTTACCGGCGAGTGGGTGCGTAGCTCAGTTGGTAGAGCAGCTGACTCTTAATCAGCGGGTCACAGGTTCGATCCCTGTCGCACCCACCAAAGATTTCAAAGACTTTGGTGGATAAGACCCCGAGAACGGGGCGAGAATGTGAGACTGAAAATCTCAGTTTCACGCCCCTGTATCGAGCCGTGTCGCCTCTCATGAGTTTGCGAGCATTTACTTCTCCGACACCCCAGCCTCGGCGAAGCTTGCCATGCGGGCATGACATTCGAGCGCCGAACGGACAATGTTGACGGCGAGGCATGCGCCGGAGCCTTCGCCGAGCCGCATGCCGAGATCGAGCAGCGGCGGCAGGCCGAGCGCCTCGAGCAGCCGGCGATGGCCGGATTCGGCAGAGATATGGGCGGCAAGCGTGTGGGCGAGGCCGGTGGGGTGCAATTTTGCCAGCGGTGCGGCGGCGGCGGTGCAGACGAAGCCGTCGAGCAGCACAGGTACGCCTAAATGGCGTGCGGCCAGCGTAGAGCCAAAGATGGCGGCGAGTTCGCGTCCGCCAAGGGCTGCTGCGATCTTCAGCGGGTCGGCAAGCGCCTCGGCGTGGCGCTTGAGGCCGGCCTCGATGGCGGTGATCTTGCGCACCAGGCCGGCATCGTCGACGCCGGTGCCGCGCCCGGTCCATTTTTCCGCGCCGCCGCCGAGCAGGGCGGCCGAAATGGCTGCCGCCGGCGTGGTGTTGCCGATGCCCATTTCGCCGAAACAGACCAGGTCGAGGTCTTTCGTCACCGCGCCGTAGCCGGCCGAAACGGCGGCGAGGAAGGCTTCGTCGTCCATTGCCGGCACTTGCGTGAAATCGCCGGTCGGATGATCGAGATCGAGCGGAATGACGTCGAGTTCGGCACCGGCGATGCGGGCGATCTGGTTGATGGCGGCACCGCCGCCGGCGAAATTCGCCACCATCTGCACGGTGACCTCCGACGGGAAGGCGGACACGCCCTGTGCGGTGACGCCGTGATTGCCGGCAAAGACGAAGACTTTGACGCGGCCGAGCTTCGGCATGTCGCGGCCCTGCCAGCGCGCAAGCCAGGCCGCTATGGTTTCCAGCCGGCCGAGACTGCCTTGCGGCTTGGTCAACGTGTCCTGGCGGCGGGCGACAGCATTTGCCGCGGCGTCGCTGCCGGCAGGCAGGTCGAGGCAGGCCGCGCGTAATTCATCAAGCGATTTGAAAGACATGGGGGCAAAGTCTCCGAAACAGAGTCAGGAAAGGCAAACGGAAGCGACGAGCAGTATTGCGATCTCGCCAAACTGCTGCAGCGCGCCGACCGTATCGCCGGTCTGGCCGCCGATCTGGTTGAGGCACAGCATACGGAAGGCGGCAAACAACAGGCCGAGCAGGATGAGCGCGGCGACCGCGCCACCGAACCCTAGCGTTAGCACCGCCACGGCGCCGAGCACGGCGCCGGCAATGGCGGTTTCGGCCGACACGGTGCCTGCATCGGCCGAGAGACCGTCGCTGCGAGCCGGCGGCAACAGACGCATGAAAGCGCCGAGCAGGCCGCGCGAAGCGGCATGCGCAGCGATGAGAGCGACGAGAACTTGCACCGGGCTGGCGAATTCCGAAAGCACGCTCCAGCGGATCAGCAGCGAGAGGCCGAGCGCACAAGCGCCATAGGTGCCGATGCGGCTGTCGCGCATGATCTCCAGTTTTTTCTCGCGTGTCTTGCCGCCGCCAAAACCGTCGGCGACATCCGAAAGTCCGTCTTCATGCATGCAGCCGGTGGCGAGCAAGGTTGCGGCCAGGGTCAGTGCTGCTGCCGGGCCAGATGCAAGGCCGAGCCAGGTCCCGATCGCGTAAACCAAGGCGCCAATCAGAGCGACCGCGAGGCCGGCGACCGGCGCTGCCCAGATCGCGGCAGCAAGGCCGCGGTCCCGGAAATCGACGACCGGCAGCGGCAGCCGGGAGAAGAAGAGGACGCAGAGCGCGATGTCATCGAGCGCTTGGCGAAGCGAAGGGGGCATGTCCTTGAGTTTGAGCATGATCTATTCCGAAAACCGGTTCCCGCTTTTCGCTGACGCAGACCCTCCGTTCGGGATCATGCTCTCGCCTCTCGCAATGGCGTGGAAGAAAGTGCCGCTGACATGGCCGCGGCGGTAACCGGAGGCGCCGAGCGGATTGCCTTGGCCGTCAGCGAGGTCGGCCAGCGGCTCGTCATTGCCGGTCGCAATCATCTGCGCATAGTGGAATTCGTGGCCACGGATCAGCGTGCCCTGGGGTCCCAGTGGACAATCGGCGCGCAGCCGCGCCTCGCGGTAGCCGAGATTCATCTTTCGCTTGGCAAAGCTGGTCGAGTGGCCGAGCAGGCCGAGCATCCCGTGCGTCTCTCCCGATGCGTCCTCGAGCGCTTCGCCGAGCACCATGAAGCCGCCGCACTCGCCATGCACCGGCCGCGTTGCCGAAAACGCCTCAATGCCGGCCCTGAAATTCACAGCCGCCGCAAGGCGGCCGGCATGAAGCTCGGGATAGCCGCCGGGCAGCCAGCAGACATCGCAATTGACGCTGGGCGCTTCGTCCGCGAGCGGCGAGAAGGGGACGATTTCCGCCCCGGCCTTGCGCCAATGCGTCGCGACATGCGGATAGAGGAAGGTGAAGGCGGCGTCCTCGGCCAGTGCGATGCGCTGGCCGGGTGGCGACAGCGCGCCGCTGAAGTTGCCCGGTGCGGGCGCAATTGGCGCCGCCAGCGCCATGATAGCCTCGAGGTCGAGCGATCTTTCGACCATGTCGGCCAGCCGGTCGAGATGGGCCATCAAATCCTCATATTCGCCGGCCTGGACGAGGCCGAGATGGCGCTCCGGCAGGTTAAGCGATGGATCTCGCAGGATCGCGCCGACAACAGGCAGGCCGATCGCCTCGATCGCGTCGCTGCAAAGCCGGCGGTGACGCTCGCTGCCCAACCGGTTGAGCACGACGCCGGCCATGCGCACATCGGGATCATATGTAGCAAAACCCTTGGCGACGGCCGCCGCCGTGGCCGACTGCCCGGAAACGTCGAGGACCAGCAGCACCGGCAGGCCGTAAAGCCGGGCAAGATCTGCGGCCGAGCCGGTGCGGCCTGGAGCAGCGGGGATCCCGTCGAACAAGCCCATCGCGCTTTCGAGGAAGATGAAATCGGCATCTTCAGTTGCGTCACCGGCTAGCGCGTTGAGCAAGGCGGGCGGCATTGCCCAACTGTCGAGATTGACGCCGGAAAGGCCTGTCGCGGCGGTGTGGAAGCCGGGGTCGATATAGTCCGGCCCGGATTTGGCGCCACGCACTTTCACACCGCGCCGGGCGAGCGCGCGCAAGATGCCGATGGTGACGCTGGTCTTGCCCGAGCCTGAGCGCGGCGCGCCGATGATGATCGCGCGGGTCATGGCTCGCCCGCCAATGCCGCACGCATTGCGACGATGCCGCCGACGACGATCAGCGCCGGCGAGGTCAACCCGGCGGCGGCCGCCTCCTCGGCGATGGTGGCGAGCGTGGCGACGACGATGCGCTCCTGCGGCGTCGTCGCGGCGACGATCACTGCAGCAGGCGTGGAAGGCGGCAGGCCGCCCTCGAGCAGCGAGGCTGATATCAGCGGCAGATTGGCCATTCCCATATAGACAATGACCGGTTGGCCGGTCCGGGCAATTGCCGCCCAGTCGAGATCGTCATCGGTGCCGGCAGCGTGGCCGGTGGCCAGGATCACCGCCTTATTGATGCCGCGCATGGTGGCCGGGATGCCGGCTCCAGCCAGCGCGCTGAGACCTGAAGTCAGGCCGGACAGGATGCGGAACGGGATGTTTTCGCGCGCCAGCGCCAGCGCCTCTTCGCCGCCGCGGCCAAAAACATAGGGGTCGCCGCCTTTCAGCCTGACGACGCGGCGGCCTTCTCGCGCCAGCCGCACAAGCAAGGCGGTGATGTCTTCCTGCTTCATCGACGGTTGGCGGCCGCGCTTGCCGGCATAGAACAGCTCGGCACTCGCCGCCACTGCCACGACATCGGGAGATACCAGCGCGTCGTAGACGAGGGCGTCGCACTGCCCAAGCGCGGCCAGCGCTTCCAGCGTCAGGCAGCCGGGATCGCCGGGGCCGGCGCCGGCCAGCCAGACATGGCCCGGCTCCAGCTGGCGCGGTTTGAAGTTCAGCCGGGCCAAAGCCTGTTCGACTGAGGCGTTTCGATGTCTGTTTCCGGTGCTGTCGTTCACGATCCGTCCCGTCCGCGAAAGCGCCGCTGGTAGTGGGCGTCGTAAAGTGAACTCTCGCCAAAACCTTCCGCTGCCAGTGAGCGGCCGACGAAGATGATCGCCGTGCGCTCCATCGGATCGGCGGCCAATTGCGCCGCGATCGTCGCCAGCGTGCCGGTCAGCAGTCGCTCGTCCGGCCAGGAGGCGCGGAAGACAACCGCCACCGGGCAATCGGCGCCATAGAATGGCGTCAGCTCGGCGACGACACGGTCGATGGCGTGGATGGCAAGGTGAATGGCCAGCGTCGCGCCGGTGCGGCCGAAGCCGGCCAGGGTTTCGCCGGGCGGCATTTTCGAGGCACGACCGGAGATGCGGGTCAGCACCAGGCTTTGTGCGATTTCGGGAATGGTCAGTTCGCGGCGCAGCGCTGCCGCAGCGGCCGCGAATGACGGCACGCCCGGCGTCAGCGTATAGGCGATGCCGTGCTTCTCCAGCCGGCGGATCTGCTCGGCAACGGCGCTCCACACTGACAGGTCGCCGGAATGCAGGCGGGAGACATCGTGGCCGGCCTGGTGGGCCGCCACATATTCCGCTTCGATCTCGTCGAGCGACATTGGCGCGGTGTCGATCAATTTCGTGCCGGGCGCGCAGTGCTGCAACAGTTCCGGGGCGACGATCGAGCCGGCATAGAGGCAGACCGGGCAGCTTGCCAGCAGCCGGCTGCCGCGCAACGTAATGAGGTCGGCCGCGCCCGGTCCGGCGCCGATGAAGTGGACGGTCATACCGCGTCTCCGCTGATGGCGATGGCACAGGTGACCGGGCCGAGCACGATGCGGGACCCAAGCAGTTTTGCGCCTTTCCCGGCGGCGGCAAGCGCGGAGGCTTCGGAAACCGACGGCGTGCCGGCATGTTCCTGCGACAGGCTCGAGCGGCTGATTGCGCGCGAAGACGCGGCCCTGAGCGCATCGTCCTCGACAATGGTCACCGGTAGGGCGAGCTCGCGCCCCGCGGAGAAGATTGCCTGCTCGTCCTGCTTCAGAGAAGCGGTGGCGAGCGCCGAAAGCGCCGTCATCGCCAGCCCATGCGCTTCCAGCGCGGTTTCTATGGCCGCAAGAACGTCTTGCACACTCACGCCTTTGCGGCTGCCGATGCCCGCGATCATCATGGCTTGACCCAGCTCCATTGGGTGACCGGCATAGCCGGCCGCCATGCCTGCATCGAACCAACCGGTGAAGCACGGGAGATAGAGATGTGGGTGAGATCGCCGCCGACCGCGGCGTGACGGGCGAGAAGCAGCGCCTCCATCTCCAGCGTCACCGCGTTGGCGACCAGCCGGCCGCCAACACGCAGGGCCTTGATCGCCGCGCCCAGCACGCCGGTATCGCTGCCGCCGCCGCCGATGAAGATCGCGTCGGGCGTGCCTAGCCTGGCAAGCGCCTTCGGGGCGGAGCCTTCGACCACGACAAGGCCGGGCACGCCACAGTGTGAAGCGTTGCGGCGGATGCGGGCGGCGCGGGTTGGATCGGCCTCGATGGCAATGGCGCGCATGGAGGGATGGGCGAGCATCCATTCGATGCCGATCGAACCCGAGCCGGCGCCGATGTCCCACAGCAATTCGCCGCGCCTGGGGGCGAGGGCGGACAGGGTGATGGCGCGCACCTCGCGCTTGGTGATCTGGCCGTCATGCTCGAACAAATGATCGCCAAGGCCTGACGTCAGCGGCAGGATGCGTCCTTCTGAAGTCGATCCAACTTCGATTGCCAGCACGTTGAGCGGATTGATCTTTTCGAGGTCGAAGGCGTCCGCACGCGTCGAACGCAGCCTTTCGTTCGGGCCGCCCAGTGCCTCCAGAATCGTTAGACGCGACGCGCCGAAGTCGAGTTCGGTCAGCAGGCGCGCAATCGCGGCTGGTGCATCGCCGTCCGAGGTCAGCGCAAGGATGCGGGTGCCCGGATGCAGCAGTGGCCGGATCAGGTCGAGCGAGCGGCCGTGCAGCGAAATGGTCTCGATATCCTGCAGCGCCCAGCCGAGGCGGGCGGCGGCCAGCGATGTGGCCGAAGGGGCGGGAATCACCTGCATCTCTTGCGAAGGAATCTTGCGAGCAAGGGTGACGCCGACACCATGGAAGAACGGATCGCCGGAGGCCAGCACACAGACCTTTTTACCCGCAAGTGCCAGCACGTCGCCCATTTCTGCATCGAAAGGGGTCGGCCAGGCGCGTGCTTCGCCTTTGGTGAGCGATGCGACAAGGGCAAGGTGGCGCGTGCCGCCGAAGACGAATTCGGCCTCGGCGATCAACCGCTTGGCCTCTTCGCCGAGACCCGCTACACCGTCCTCGCCGATGCCGACGATTGTTAGCCATCTTGAGTTGAGCTTGGCGCCGCGCGGACCGTCAGCAGGCATGATGACCCACCGTATTCTGATCCTCGGCGGAACCACCGAAGCCCGGCAACTGGCGGGAAAGCTGGTCGCGCGCACCGATGTGTCGCTCACGCTGTCGCTGGCCGGCCGCACCGAAAATCCTGTCGCGCAAGACGTGCCCACCCGTACGGGTGGTTTCGGTGGTGCCGCCGGGCTGGCGGCATTTCTGCGCGAGACCCACATCGACCTGCTGATCGACGCCACGCATCCCTATGCGGCGCAAATCTCCGCCAATGCCACGGAAGCGGCGCATGAGGCCGGCGTGCCGATCATTGCGCTCAGGCGCCCGGGCTGGGAGCCTGCCGAAGGCGACCGGTGGACGCTGGTCGACAGTGTTGCCAGCGCGGTGACGGCGCTGGGGTCGGCTCCACGCCACGTTTTCCTGGCGCTCGGGCGGCAGGAGGTCGCCGCTTTTGAGGCCGCACCCCAACATCACTATCTTATCCGCAGCGTCGATCCGGTCGAGCCAAGGCTCGCTGTGCCCGATGCGACCTATCTCTTGGCGCGCGGGCCGTTCCGGGAAGCCGACGAACGTGCACTGCTTCTGGAACACCGCATCGACGTCGTCGTTTCCAAGAACAGCGGCGGCGAGGCGACCTACGGCAAGATCGCCGCAGCGCGGGCGCTCGGCATCGAGGTGGTCATGATCCGTAGGTCGACGCTGCCGGATGTCCCGTCGGCGGAAACCGTCGAAGCGCTTAACGCGATGGTCGATCATTTTCTGGTCAGTCATTTTCTTGGGCCCGCCGCCGAACGCGGCGTGTAGACCAGCGCCGGTTTTTCGCCGCGCTTGATGATCCTGGTTTCCGGCGAGCCGATGATGATGCAGGTCGCCATGTCGGCCTTTTCCGCATCGGCTTCCGCCAGCAAAAACACCTCGATGCGCTCGTCGGGACGGCCGGCGGCGCGGCCGAAGACGACCGGCGTGGTGCCGGGCAAGATCGCCGTGAGGCATTCGAAGGCGCGGCCAAGCTGCCAGGGGCGCGCCTTGCTGATCGGATTGTAGAGCGCGATGACGAAGCCAGCGCCCGCCGCCGCCAGCAGCCGCAGCTCGATCAGGTCCCAGGGTTTTAGATTGTCGGACAACGAGATGGCGCAGAAATCATGGCCGAGCGGTGCACCGATGCGGGCAGCGACCGCGAGCATTGCGGTGATGCCCGGCAGCATCGTGACGTCAACGGCACGCCATTCGGCCGGGCCGGCCTCGATCGCCTCGCAGACGGCCGCTGCCATGGCAAAGACGCCGGGGTCGCCGCCCGAGACGACGGCGACAGCGTGGCCCTGCGCAGCCTTTACCAGCGCGTCCCTGGCGCGGGACAGCTCCTCGCGATTGTCCGAGGCGACGCGGGTCTGGTCGTGGCGCAGATCGAGCCGGTCGAGATAGGGCTTGTAGCCGTAGAAGAATTTTGCCTCGGCGACGGCGCGGCTTGCCTCCGGCGTCACCTGGTCGGCATTGCCTGGTCCGAGGCCGATGACGGTCAGGCGGCCGCTCATGTTTCGGCTCCCAATGCGGCGGGCCGGCCTGACCAGCCGGCCACCAGCACGATGGCGAAGTAGGGCGCCTTGTCGTCCTGCTTGTCGGCCAGCCGCATCGAAACGCCGCCCGGCATGGTGCCGCGCTCGACATAGACGGCGCGCGCCAGCTTGTCGGTCGCTTCCAGTGCACGCCTGATCTTGGGCAGGTTACGGCCGACCTTCATGATGACGGCGGCATCGGTGTCGGCGAGGCGGCGGGTCAGCTCGAATTCGCTCATCGTGCCCGGCAGCACGGTCAATACATCGTCGCCCTGGACGATCGGCGTTCCGGTCGCCGACCAGCAGCCGGACATGGCGGTGACGCCGGGAATGACCTCGGTCGGGAAGCGGTGCGCCAGCCTGACATGCAGATGCATGTAGGAGCCGTAGAACAGCGGGTCGCCTTCCGAAAGCACCGCGACCATCCTGCCGGCGCTGAGATGCACGGCGACCTTTTCGGCCGACTCTTCGTAGAAATCCGCTATCTGCGACCGGTAATCGCTGTGCTCCTTGTCGATTTCGGTGGTCACGGGATACAGCAGAGGCAACTCTATCAAATCAGGACGAAAATGCGCGCCGACGATGGCACGCGCATTGCTGTTGTTGCCGCGCTTGGCGAAATGCGCGACCACGTCGGCCTCGGTCAGCGCGCGCACGGCCTTGAGCGTCAGCAGCTCGGGGTCGCCGGGACCGGTGCCGACGCCAATAAGCCTGCCTTTTGCAATCGCGTTCACAGACCCGGCCTCGCCAGTGCGTTGAGTGCGGCGGCCGTCATGGCGCTGCCGCCAAGCCTGCCGCGCACGATCGCGTAGGGCACGCCATAGGAATTCTCGGCCAGCGCATCCTTCGATTCGGCAGCACCGACGAAACCGACCGGCATGCCGATGATAACAGCCGGTTTCGGCGCGCCGTCGCGCAATCTTTCCAGCAGGTAGAAAAGTGCTGTCGGCGCATTGCCGATGGCGACGACCGAACCGGCCATGCGTTCGCCCCACAGGTCTATGGCTGCAGCGGAGCGTGTGTTGCCGATCTTTTTCGCGATGTCAGGCGTTTGCGGATCGCGCAGCGTGCAGATCACCTCGTTACCGGCCGGCAGCCGGCCGCGGGTGACACCGTGCGAGACCATCTCCGCGTCGCAGAAGATCGGCGCGCCACCCGCCAAAGCCGTGCGTGCGGCGGCGACGAAATCACTGGAAAAAACAAAGTGCCTGCTGGCCTCGACTTGGCCGCAGGCATGGATCATGCGGATGGCGACATCGGCCTCGGCATCGGAAAAGCGCGACAGGTCGGCCTCGGCGCGAATGATGGCGAAGGAGCGCTCATAGATGGCCGTGCCGTCATGGATATAGTCGTAGGCGGCCATGTTTATTCCTGTCGATAGAGTTCGGCGATACCGGCCGCGCCAAGCCTTGTCAGGCAGGCGGCGGTGGTATCGCCTCGAAGTCGTGCTTCGCGGATCGCTGCCGCAATGCGGCCAACGCCGCGCGCGGCGTCATAGCCTGGCCTGTATCCGGCAGGAAGGGCCTTTGCCGTCCCGTCCACGACAAGACCGGCTCCGTTTTCGCCGCCGACCAGCGTCAGCGCCGCCGGGCCGGGATGCGCGCAGCCCTTGGCGCAGCCGGAAATATGAAGCGTGAGCGAGGAGTCGAGGATGTCGCGGTCTTCCGCAGCGATGGTCTCGGCGATGTCGCGCGTCGCGATCCGGCCGGAGGCGCAGGCCGGCGCACCGGGGCAAGCGGCGATCCTGGTGCGCGGATCAGCAGCGTCGGTGACGAAGCCGAGGGTGGCGGCGGCATCTCTCAGGGAAGTGCAGCCGGACAACTGAAGACCAAGGAATAGCAGCGCGCGGCCCGGCGCCAGGCGAACTTCGATGGCGCCAAGGGCGAAGGCCTGTTGTATGAGGTCGATGAGTTTTTGCGCCGGCATGCTGCCGAAGGGCAGGCCGATGCCGAGGGCGGTTGCATCACCGCCGAGAGGGAATAGGCCGATTGGCGAAGGAGCTGGCGCGGCCGTGAGAGGAAGGCGATCCTTCGCGGGCGCGAAGGAATGCCAACTGGCGAGAGATGTTAGCTGCCTCTCCGACAAATCCCTTGCATGGGCTTCACGGCCTTTTTCGGCAACCATTCTCAGAATCGCGACGGCGATATCACGCGCCGCATCTTCCTCTACCATGACGAGCGGCGTCGCATTCTGCCTGTCGCCGGCAACGGCTACCAGCCACTGGACACCCGCATCAATCCGCATCGCAGCCAGCCTGACATCGGCCGAGACCGCATCCATGGTCAGCCGCCCGCCGCCATCGACGATTACCGAAACCTTCGGCCCGAGGCGCTGTACCAGCCCGGCGTCCTCGATTGCCGCCCGAATCCGCTCCGCCAGCGGGCGCGGATCGGCGATCTCTTCGGGATCGAGCCCCGCAAGCGGCCCGGTCTCGACCGGCACGCCGGTGCGTACGGCGATACCCATTGCATCGACCTCCACCGCCAGCAGCCGGGCGCTTGCCGGCGTCAGGCCGCGTATCTGCAGGCTACCACGTGCGGTCACTTCCATGATGCCGTTGCCATGCCGCAAGGCGGATTCACCGAGTCCGAGCAAGGACTTCGGCGAGAGTCCTCCGGCGACCGGATTGAGCCGCACCAGACGCCCGTCGCCGGTCTGCATCGACGCGGACAAAGCGGGGCAGGCACCGCGACGTGAGAAGGCGTTCATGCGGCCACCCCCAGCGCCTGGGCCTCGGCGATCAGTGCGGCGAGATCGTCATCGATGGAATTGCGCAGCGGATGCCAGAGACCGCGCCTCCGCGCCGACAGAAACCGCTCGGCGATCACCTTCGCGGCGGAAGGGTTCTCGCGCAAGATGAAGGCGCGAACCACGGGATCGCCGAGATAGGCGTCGTGCACGACCTCGATCAGCGTGCCCGATATGGCATGGGTGGTCTCAGCGAAGCCGACCAGCCGGTCGACCGTTTCGGCGAATTCCGAAGCACCACGCGGCCCATGGCGCATCTGGCCGGCAATGAAGCGCGGGTTTACGGCCCGCGCCCGCACGACGCGGGACACCGCCTCGCCAACGGAGCGCGGCTTCGGCTTTTGCGCGTCCGTGGTGTCGAGGACGATCACGTCCGCGTTCTTGCCGAGTGCGGCTAGTGCTGCCGAAAAGCCGCCGATGAAGGCGACATCGGCGGAGCCTTCGAGAATGTCACGGCCAGGGTCGTCTCCGGTATGGACGAGAAGGTCGGCCTCGGCGATACGATCCTCGAATGCCCCGGGCGCCGAAATCCCTTCGCCCTCGGCGCCGCCATAGGCATGCGAGGTGGCGTCGAGATAGGCGCGGCCGATCTCCTCGCGCGCGGCCCAGTCGCCGCTCGACAGCAACTGCTCGACGCCGGCGCCGTAGGTGCCGGGCGAGGTGCCGAAAATGCGCGGGCTGATCTTCCCATCCGCGCGGGTTTTTGCCGCAAGCGGGTTTTCGGACGCGTTTTCGTCACGGGCCGCGACAGCAGTCGCGGCAGCGTCGATCAGGGCGATCTGGGTCGGGAACATGTCGCGAAACAGGCCTGATATGCGCCAGGTAACGTCGACGCGCGGGCGGCCAAGCGTGGCCGGCGGCAGCACCTCGATGCCGGTGACGCGGCCGGTGGCAGAATCCCATTGCGGCCGGCAGCCCATCAGCGCCAGGCCTTGCGCGATCTCCTCGCCGCCGGTGCGCAGCGACGCCGAGCCCCAGAGGTCGATGACCAGCGAACGCGGCCAGTCGCCATGCGATTGCATGTAGCTGCGCAAGACCTCGTCGGACGCCGCCCTGCCGAGATCGAAGGACGTCGGCGTCGGCATGGTGCGTGGATCTGATGTGAACAGATTGCGGCCGGTTGGCAGCACATCGCGTCGGCCACGCGCCGGGGCACCGGCAGGGCCGGCGGCGACATGGCGGCCGTCGAGGGCGGCGAGGAGCGCTGCTTTCTCAGCCGCCGCACTTTGCTTGCGCAAAGGATCGGTTTCGCCCCCGGGCGAGCGGCCATAGATGTGCAGGCCGTCCTTGATGGCGAAATCCTTCAGGTCGCAGAGCCAGGCGTCGATGCGGCGCAGCGCTTCGTCGGGAGCGTCGGTTCCGGCGACGCCAGCTTCGGAGGCGAGGCCGGTCGTTTGCGCGGTTTCGACGATCAGTTTCGCCAGGCGATCGCGGCGGCGGCGGTCGAGCCCGTCGGCCTGGGCATATTCGTCGACCAGCCGTTCAAGCTGGTGCTGGCTCTCATCCAGCCCGGCGCCGGTCAGCGGCGGCGGCAGATGGCCAAGCGTTACGGCGGCAATGCGCCGCTTGGCCTGTGCTGCCTCTCCCGGGTTGGAGACGATGAACGGGTAGATGACGGGCAGGGGGCCAGTCACGATCTCGGGAAAACAGTTTTCGCTGAGCGCAACGGTCTTGCCGGGCAGCCATTCCAGTGTGCCGTGGGCGCCGACATGGATGAGGGCATGGACACCGACCGATTTGCGCAGCCAAAGACCGAAGGCGATCAACGCATGGCGCGGCGGTAATGTCGGGTCGTGGTAGTCGGCGCGGCGGTCGAGTGAGCGCCCACGGTCAGGCGCAAGCGCCACGGTGATGTTGCCGAAGCTGGCGGCGCGGAAGGGGAAATTTGCGGTGGTGGGCGCTTGAACACCCCCCTCTGTCCTGCCGGGCATGTCCGGCAGGACAGAGGGGGGTGCGTCGCACAAACCTGTCTCATCTGCCGCATTCCCCCACGCGGCCGTCACGGCAGCTATTGCCTCAGCCGGCAATTCCGTCGAAAGGTCGAGATAGTCCCCTAGTCCCAATCCACCTTCGCTGCGCTCCAGCATCTTCAGCAACGCGCGCGGCGTTTGCGGAATCTCTTCAACGGCGTAGCCCTGTTCGCTCAAGTCGTGCAGCATTGCCAGCACGCTGGACGGCACGTCGAGGCCGACGGCGTAGCCGGTGCGGCCGGGTGCGCTCGGATAGTCGGGGATCAGGATGGCGAGCTTGCGTTCCGCGCGCGGCGTGCGCTGCAGGCGGATGAAGGCTTGGACACGGTTCGCCACCTGCGCGACGCGGTCCGGCTCCGGCCGGTTGGCGAAGGCGCGGAAGGCCAGTGCCGGGTCGGTTTCGCTCTCGCCTTTGAAGGAAATGGCGCCGGCCAGAATGCGGCCGTCGAGCTCCGGCAATACGACATGCATGGCGAGGTCGGCGGGCGCCAGCCCGCGCTGATTGTTTTGCCAGATGTCACGACGAGTCGTCGCGACGATGACCTGGAAGACCGGCACGCCGGCGCGGTCGAACAGGGTTTCGACGCCGGGCTCGGCGCCGGAGGCGAAAGCCGTCGCGGTGATGATCGCGGCAGGGTTGAGCGCTGCGAGCGCGGTTTCGACGAAGGCGAGCGATGCTGGGTCCTTGAGGCTGGAGACGAAGATGGGGACGGGGGCCATTCCGCGCGCGCTCAGCGCCTCAAAAAGAGCGTCGATGGGCGCGACATCGGCGGCGAGCAGCATCGAGCGATAGAACAGGATGGGAATGACAGGCGCGGCGTATCCCTCCCCCTCGAGGGGAGGGTGGCCCGCAGGGCCGGGTGGGGTCGTTGCGGCAGTGCGCGACGTTTCTTTCTGTCGAAGCGCTTCAGGGTGTCGGCGCACTTCAGAGAGGACCCCACCCCCGGCCTGCGGCCGGACCCTCCCCTCGAGGGGGAGGGGGACGACACCGCGTCCCGGCTCATAATAGCCCGCCTTCGGCACGCTGACCGGCTCCGCGACCGCCATGTCCGATCCCGCCAGCCGGGCCAGCCGATGCACCAGCGCTGTCATGTTGGCCGGGCCGCCCTCGCGAAAATAGTTGAGCAGACCGTCGAGCTCTTCGCGGGGCAGCGTCGAGCATTCGATCAGCCGCAGATCCTCGTCGTGGCTCTCGCCGGGCAGCAGCGCCAGTTTTATGCCGCGTGCGCGCGCGGTCGAGGCAAGCTGGTCGCAGCCATAGCGCCACCAGTCATAGCCGCCGAGAATGCGAACCAAAATAACCCTGGCGTGGCGGGCGACGCTGTCGATCCAGAGGTCGACGGACATGGGATGGCGCAGGTCGCGTAAAGCCGCAAGGCGCATCGACGGCAGGCGATCCGCATCCGTTTTCCACGCCGCCGCCAGCCCGGCCAGATCGCTGTCGGTGAAGGACAGCGCCACGACATCCGCAGGCGTCTGCCTGAGATCAACGGGCTCGGCGAGATCGTCGAGCGAGGCGGATGTTGTGGTGAGGATGTGCATCGCGGCTCGTGCCTGGGGTCAGCCGGCGAGGATACGCTCGATGGCCGGGCGGTTCAGCCCTTTCAGACCGATGACGACGAGACGCGAACGGCGGTCGTCCTCAGCGGTCCAGGCGCGGTCGTAATAGTGATTGACGCGCGGACCGACAGCCTGCAGCAACAGCCGCATCGGCTTGCCGCCGACGTCGACGAAACCCTTGACGCGCAGCACGTTCTCTTCCTCCGCCGCCGTGGCGACACGCAAAGCCAGCTCATCGGGATTGGCGATCGACGGAATGTTGATGACGAAGGAATCGAAGTCGTCATGCTCGTGGTCGAGTTCGTCGTCGTGGTGGGTCTTGCGGTTCTCGATGTCGTCCTCGACGGCAAGGCCGAGGCCGAGCAGCACAGACGGATCGACCTTACCTTGCGAGGTCGGCACGATCTTGACGGCGCGCGCGGTGTGCTCGCCGATGATGGCATTGGCGCGGGCCGAACCGGCGGCGTCCATCAAGTCGCTCTTCGACAATATGATCAGGTCGGCGCAAGCGAGTTGGTCCTCGAACACCTCCTCGACCGGGTCGTCGTGGTCGAGCGTCTCGTCCTGAGCGCGCTGCGCCTGCAGGGCGTCCATGTCGTTGGCGACGCGGCCTTCGGCCAGCGCCGGTCCGTCGACCACGGCGACGACCCCGTCCACGGTCACCCGGCTCTTCACCGACGGCCACTGGAAGGCCTGGACCAGCGGCTTGGGCAGAGCCAGCCCAGAGGTTTCGATCAGGATATGGTCGACCTTCGGCGTCAGCGACAGGATCTGGTCGAGCGCCGGGACGAAATCGTCGGCGACGGTGCAGCAGATGCAGCCATTGGCCAGCTCGACGATATTTTCCTCGGGGCAGGTGTCGATGCCGCATCCCTTGAGGATCTCGCCGTCGATGCCGATGTCGCCGAACTCGTTGACGATGATGGCCAGCCGCTTGCCCCCGGCGTTTTCGAGCAGATGGCGGATCAGCGTCGTCTTGCCGGCGCCGAGGAAGCCGGTGACGACGGTGCAGGGCACGCGGGAGACGGAAGCGGTCATATCTGATCCTTCAAAAGGTCGAGGGGAGGGATGCGGGCGATGAGGCCGCGCTTCAGGCAATCGGGGCGGCCGCGCCACGGAATGAGGCCGTCCGTCGAGGTGGCGAAGAGCTTTGCGCCAGCGACGAGATCGGCGCCGCTTGTCGTGGTCAGGTCGCCGAAGACGTAGCTCCAGCAGCCGTCGCGCAGGATCGCGGCGCTCAGCCGGCGCTTGCAGTTGCCGAGGCATTCGACGCTGCGGATACGGATATTTTCGCCGGAGGCGGCGCGGCGCGTGTCTTCGGCCAACAATTCGCCGGCGCGGGGATGGGCGTCGGAGCCGGTCTCGTCACGGCAGGAGGCGCAGACAATCACCGTGATGCCGGCCAGGGGATCACTATCGGGCAATACGTCCGCTGTCTCAGCCGAAAAACTGCTGTCGCGTTCCAAATCAGGCTCCTTGCCCGGAAAACCCGCCAGGCGATCGGATTCTTTTGTCCTAGACGGCAGGTCTCCTGGCTCGCGCGTCATCGCCTTGGTGCCGCCTTCCCGGGACCGTCCCAGTGGTTTTCGGCCTTGGCTCGTCGCTTACAGTTGCGGGGACAGCCGCGGATTTGAAATCGGAATTTCGCACCGCATTCCCTCTTGGCTCCTCCCTTTGCCGAGAGGAGACCGTCTGGATTGGATTTAGGCCTGTGCAGGCAGTCGTGTCAACGCACGTCTACGATGCGGCAATGTTGGCGAGAGCCGAACCCAGGTCGCCGGCCGGAGTCACGTCGATGCGCTCCAATCCCAGCCAACCCTGCATCACCTTCAACTCCTCGAAGAGTTCGGCGGCGGTTTTCGGCGGGGCGCCGGGCTCGGCATAGGCGGCATGGACGCGCAGCACGCCGGCGGGGCGGTCGGCCTTGAGGTCGATGCGCGCCACGATCCTTTCGCCGAGCAGGAACGGCAGCACATAATAGCCGTACTGGCGCTTTTCGACGGGGGTGTAGATCTCGATGCGATAGCGGAAGTCGAACAGTCTTTCCGTGCGCGCCCGCTCGAAGACGACGGGATCGAACGGAGCGAGCAGCGCACGCGCCTTGATCTTGCGCGGAAAACGGGCGTCCTTGTAAAGATAGGCAGGCTTGTCCCAGCCTTCGACGCGTACGGGCAAAAGATCGCCGGCGTCGACTAGTTCCTCAATCCGGCCCTTGATGTCGGCTGGAGAGAGGCGGAAATAATCGCGCAGGTCGCCCGCCGTCGCGACCCCGTGGGCGCGGGCGGAAATGCGCAGCAATTCGCGGTGCGCATCCTCAGGGGAGGGCACTGGCAGGGCAAGTATCGCAGGCGGCAGCACGCGCTCCGGCAGATCGTAGAGCCGCTCGAAGCCACGACGCGACGCCGTGGTGATGCGGCCGGCCCAGAACAGCCATTCGAAAGCGTGCTTGGCATCGCTCCAGCCCCACCAGCCGCCCGAGCCTTTCTGGCCTTCCAGGGCGGAAGCGGCGATCGGGCCGCGTTGAACGACCTCGCGATAGATGTCTTCAATGTAGGCGGCGCGTTCGCGGCCCCACTTGGCCAGCCCGTTATACATTTCCTCGCCGCGCTCGGCCCGCTCCATGCGCCAGCGCATCAGTGGATAGGTCTCGACCGGCAGAAAGGAGGCTTCATGCGCCCAATATTCGAAGACTTTGCGCTTGCGCGTCACGGCGGCGTTGTCGAGCAGCGCAAGCGGGTAGGGGCCAAGCCGCGAATAGAGCGGCATATAGTGAGCACGCACCACCGCACTGACGGAATCGATCTGCAGCAGGCCGGTGCGGGCAAGGACGCGGGCCAGATGGCGGCGATCAGGCGTGCTGTTAGGGCGAGGATCGGCAAACCCCTGTGCGGCAAGCGCGATGCGCCGGGCCATGGCGAGCGAGATTTTTTCCTTCATGCAGACGGCACTCTGTTGGCGTTCGACCCAAGGTTTGGACGATGATTCCGCGCCATGCTAGCAGGGTTTTGGCGGCATCTATGTCAGGAGAGAAAACTGGAGTGAAAGTTGAAAGAAATCAAACAGGAGCGGATCGGACCAGTTTATCCGGATATGCCGTCCAGGCACCGTGTTTTGAACAAGGTTTGACTTGCTTCGCCGAAAGCGCTGCGCTAACCCTCGCCGCGTTGCAGCATAGAGCCTCCTAAAACGGTTCAGTGGTTAAACTGTCACGCTTCCGCAAGTGGGTCCGGTGCTGTAATCAGAGTGGATTGGCCGCCAACGGAAAGCTGCAGCATGAACGCATTGTTGAGTTCGTACCTGCCCATCGTCCTGTTCATCGGCGTGGCGCTGGTCGTCGGCCTGGCGCTGCTTGCCGCCCCCTTCCTGGTGGCCTTCCGCAACCCAGATCCGGAAAAGCTTTCCGCCTATGAGTGCGGCTTCAATTCGTTCGACGACGCCCGCATGAAGTTCGACATCCGCTTCTACCTGGTGTCGATCCTGTTCATCATCTTCGATCTGGAAGTGGCCTTCCTGTTCCCGTGGGCCGTGTCTTTCAGCCAGATCGGCATGCTCGGTTTCTGGTCGATGATGGTGTTTTTGGCGGTGCTGACCATCGGCTTTGCCTATGAATGGAAGAAAGGAGCGCTGGAATGGGATTGAGCGACAATTCCGGCACGCTCGTCGCGCCGAAGCCGAAGGGCATTCTCGACCCCAGCACCGGGAAGCCGGTGGGGGCGAATGATCCATTCTTCCTCGAGATCAACAACGAACTGGCCGACAAGGGTTTTCTCGTCACCTCCACCGAGGCGCTGATCACCTGGGCGCGCAGCGGCTCGCTGATGTTCATGACCTTTGGTCTCGCCTGTTGCGCGGTCGAAATGATTCACACCTCGATGCCGCGCTATGACTCGGAGAGGTTCGGTGTTGCTCCTCGCGCGTCTCCGCGCCAGTCCGACATCATGATCGTCGCCGGCACGCTGACCAACAAGATGGCGCCGGCGCTGCGCAAGGTCTACGACCAGATGCCGGAGCCGCGCTACGTCATCTCTATGGGCTCCTGCGCTAATGGCGGCGGCTACTATCATTATTCCTATTCGGTAGTGCGCGGATGCGACCGCGTCGTGCCGGTCGACATCTACGTGCCCGGCTGCCCGCCGAGTGCGGAAGCGCTGCTTTACGGCATTCTTCTCCTGCAGAAGAAGATCCGCCGCACCGGCACGATCGAACGGTGAGCGGCATGAGCCAGTCCTTGAGTGAACTCTCGACCTATCTCGGAGAGAAGCTGAACGGCCGGATCGGCGAGGCGGTGCTTGCCTATGGCGAACTCACCATCTCTGTCGAGCCGCACGATCTGATCGAGGTGATAACCTTCCTGCGCGACGATCAAAAATGCCAGTTCATTTCGATCATCGATGTGTGCGGCGCCGATTATCCGTCGCGGGCCAAGCGCTTCGACGTCGTATATCATCTGCTGTCGCCGAAGCAGAATGTTCGCATCCGGCTCAAGGTGCAGGCCGACGAAGAGACGATGGTGCCATCGATCACCGGTGTGTTTCCGGGCGCCGACTGGTTCGAACGCGAAACCTACGATCTCTATGGCGTGCTGTTTTCGGGCCATCCCGATCTCAGGCGGATTCTGACCGATTACGGCTTCGAGGGTCATCCGCTGCGCAAGGATTTTCCGCTGACCGGTTTCGTCGAGGTGCGCTACGACGACGAGGCCAAGCGGGTCATCTACGAGCCGGTGGAATTGAAGCAGGAATTCCGCAATTTCGATTTTCTGTCTCCGTGGGAAGGTACGGATTACGTGCTCCCGGGGGATGAGAAGGCAAAGCAGTAAATGGCTGAAACCTCCGTTCGCAACTTCAACATCAATTTCGGCCCGCAACATCCGGCGGCGCATGGCGTTTTGCGCCTCGTGCTGGAGCTTGATGGCGAAGTCGTAGATCGCGTCGATCCGCATATCGGGCTGTTGCATCGCGGCACTGAAAAGCTGATCGAAGCCAAAACCTATCTGCAGGCGGTGCCATATCTCGACCGGCTCGACTATTGCGCGCCGATGAACCAGGAGCATGCCTTCGCGCTTGCCGCCGAGCGACTTCTCGGCATCGAAGTGCCGAAGCGCGGACAGCTGATCCGCGTGCTTTATTGCGAGATCGGCCGCATCATGTCGCACATCCTCAATGTGACGACGCAGGCGATGGATGTCGGCGCGCTGACGCCGCCCTTGTGGGGCTTCGTTGAGCGCGAAAAACTCATGGTATTCTATGAGCGGGCCAGCGGTTCGCGCATGCATGCGGCTTATTTCCGGCCCGGCGGCGTCCACCAGGACCTGCCGCAGAAGCTGGTCGAGGATATCGGCAACTGGATCGACCCGTTCCTGAAATCGCTCGACGATCTTGACGCACTGCTGACCGGCAACCGCATCTTCAAACAGCGCAATGTCGACATCGGCACGGTCTCGCTGGCCGATGCCTGGGCGTGGGGCTTTTCCGGCGTCATGGTGCGCGGATCCGGCGTCGCCTGGGATCTGCGCAAGTCGCAGCCCTATGAATGTTATGCCGAGATGGATTTCGACATTCCAATCGGCAAGAACGGCGACTGCTTCGACCGTTACCTCGTGCGCATGGAAGAGATGCGCCAGTCGGCGAAGATCATGCGCCAGTGCGTCGACCTGCTGCTCGGCAAGGAAGGTGCGGGGCCGGTGTCAAACCTCGACGGCAAGGTGGTGCCGCCAAAGCGCGCGGCGATGAAGCGCTCAATGGAAGCGCTGATCCATCACTTCAAGCTCTACACCGAGGGCTACCGCGTGCCGGCGGGCGAGGTCTATGCGGCCGTTGAAGCGCCGAAGGGCGAGTTCGGCGTCTATATGGTCTCCGACGGCACCAACAAGCCCTATCGCTGCAAGCTGCGGGCGCCCGGTTTCGCGCATCTGCAGGCCATGGACTTTTTGTGCCGTGGCCACATGTTGGCCGACGTCACCGCCGTGTTGGGTTCACTCGATATCGTCTTCGGGGAGGTGGATCGGTGAAAGCACGCGGCGCTCTGCACGTTGCGACCGGCTTTGCAGCCGGTGTCGCCGGCATGGGAGCGCTTGCTGCTTGGGGCAGTTCGCCGCAGAACTATCTGGTGTCTTGCAGACCTGAGGGCACAAAAACTGAAGTCGTTTGTGGTATCGCCGCAAACGGCAGGTTGTGGAGCTTGTATTCGGGTTGGTATCTCCATGCCGATGCGGAATATCCAGATTGGAAGGTGGCACTTGGCACGGATTGTTCGGATCGGTACCGCGAATATCGCGATTACGTCGACACCGCTTGGGAAACGATCGGAAAACAAGTGAATTCCGACGTTTTGGCTAGCTCCGACCCTCGCTTTTATTTCGACTGCTACAGCAGAGTTCAAAACTAAATGTCAGTCCGCCGTCTCGCAGAAGCCAGCCTCCAGCCAGCCGCCTTCGCCTTCAACCGGGCGAATGCGGCAACGGCGAAGCAATGGATCAAGAAGTATCCGAAGGGCCGCGAGCAGTCGGCGATCATCCCGTTGCTGATGCTGGCGCAGGAGCAGGAAGGCTGGGTGACCAAGGCGGCGATCGAGACGATCTCCGATATGCTCGGCATGCCTTACATCCGTGGGCTGGAAGTCGCGACCTTCTACACGCAGTACCAGCTCAATCCGGTCGGCACCCGCGCGCATATCCAGGTTTGCGGCACCACGCCCTGCATGCTGCGCGGCTCGGAAGCGCTGATGGACGTGTGCCGCTCGAAGATCCATCACGACCAGTTCCACACCAACGACAAGGGTACGCTGTCGTGGGAGGAGGTCGAATGCCTTGGCGCCTGCGTCAACGCGCCGATGGTGATGATTTTCAAGGACACGTTCGAGGACCTGACGCCGGAGCGGCTTGCCGAGATCATCGATCTCTACGACGCCGGCAAGGGCGCCTCGGTGACGCCGGGCCCGCAGAACGGCCGCATCACCTCCGAGCCGATCACCGGCCTGACGACGCTGAAGAGCGAAAAGGCGATCCTGAAGACGACCCGCGACAGGGAAGCCAAGGCAGCCGCCAAGGCTGCCAGGGAGGCCGCGCCAGCGGCAATTGTCGCAACGCCGGCGGCTCCGGCCACACAGGTGCCGGCTCCCCCTGTCGCGCCATCGAAAGCCAGCAAGCCAAAGACCGATGCGCCCGAAACCAGCCCGGCGCTGAGATCGCCTTCCCCGACGAAGGTCGCACCAGAGACGGAAAAGGCGGCGAGCGTCGCCGCACCGCGGCATTCGGCGGCCAACGCCAACAAGGCCGCGCCGGAGGTCGAAAAGGTTTCGAAACAGCGCAGCGGTCCCAAGGCCAAGGCTGAGCCAGCGGCTGCGTTCAAGGCGCCGGAATTGAAGAATGCGCCGTTGGGCGCTGGCGGCAAGAAGGTAGCCGCCAAGCCGGCCAAGCCGTCGCTCATGGACAAGAATCGGCCCACCGGCAAGAAACCGGTCTGAGGAACGAACAATGCTTCAGGACAGAGACCGCATCTTCAACAACATCTACGGCCGCTTCGACAAGTCGCTGGCCGGCGCGATGGCGCGCGGCGCCTGGGACAACACGCCTGGCATCATCGCCAAGGGGCGCGACTGGATCGTCAACGAGATGAAGGCATCCGGCTTGCGCGGCCGCGGCGGCGCCGGCTTCCCGACCGGGCTGAAATGGTCGTTCATGCCCAAGCAGAGCGACGGGAGGCCGAGCTATCTCGTCGTCAATGCCGACGAATCCGAACCCGGCACGTGCAAGGACCGTGACATATTACGCCACGACCCGCACACGCTGGTCGAGGGCTGCCTGATCGCCGGCTTCGCCATGGGCGCGGTCGCCGCCTACATCTATGTGCGCGGCGAGTTCATCCGCGAGCGCGAGGCGCTGCAGCGCGCCATCGACGAGGCTTATGAGGCCAAGCTGATCGGCAAGAATAACACGTCCGGCTACGACTTCGACATCTACATGCACCATGGCGCCGGCGCCTATATCTGTGGCGAGGAAACGGCGCTGCTCGAAAGCCTCGAAGGCAAGAAGGGCCAGCCGCGGCTGAAGCCGCCATTTCCAGCCAATGTCGGCCTCTATGGCTGCCCGACGACGGTCAACAATGTCGAGTCGATCGCGGTGGCGCCGACCATTTTGCGCCGCGGCGCTGCTTGGTTCTCGTCCTTCGGCCGGCCCAACAATGTCGGCACCAAGCTCTTCTGCATCTCCGGCCACGTCAACAATCCGTGCACCGTCGAAGAGGCGATGTCGATCCCGTTCCGCGAGCTGATCGAGACGCATTGCGGCGGTATTCGCGGCGGCTGGGACAATCTGCTGGCGGTCATTCCGGGCGGCGCTTCGGTGCCGCTGGTGCCGGCGGAGCAGATCATCGACGCGCCGATGGATTTCGATGCGCTGCGCGACCTGAAATCGGGCCTCGGCACGGCGGCTGTCATCGTCATGGACAAGTCGACCGATATCGTGAAGGCGATCGCGCGGCTTTCCTACTTCTACAAGCACGAGAGCTGCGGCCAATGCACGCCGTGCCGCGAAGGCACCGGCTGGATGTGGCGGGTGATGGAGCGGCTGGTGCGCGGCGAGGCGCAGAAGCGTGAGATCGATATGCTGCTCGACGTGACCAAACAGGTCGAAGGCCACACGATCTGCGCGCTGGGCGACGCGGCGGCGTGGCCGATCCAGGGCCTGATGCGGCATTTCCGCGGCGAGGTGGAGCGGCGCATCGACGAGTTTTCGCGCAACGCGCACCGCGCAGAGCCGGTGATGGTTGCGGCGGAATAAACAAGAAAATACGGGCGAACGCCCAAATGAAATACGGGCAAACGCCCGATTTGAGGAAACAGGCCGGGGCATACGGAAGAAACGACCAGGAGACCACCTATGTCGCTGAATTCGAGACCCGATCATTTGATGCCAGATTTGGACCCGTTCGAGAAGATGAACCAGGACCTGACCAGGATGATGCCGAAGGAGATGGCCAGCGCCGTCAATCTCCTGGCGCACCCTGTCGCGGGTGCAGCGGCGCTGTCGGCGCTCGGCTTCGGGCTTGCCAATCATGCCTTTGGGGTGTGGATCGGCGTGCTCTCGGGCGCCGCCCAGGCCTCGCAGCGGCTTTTCCAGCCGATCGCCGACGATTTCGATGCCAGGGTCGAACGCTTTTCCGGGACAGGGACAAGCTCCTCGACCAAGGCGCGCGCGGCGACGAAAACCCTGATCGCCGATGCGCAGTCCTTCGCCAGGAACGTGAATGACATAGCGGCGAGCAGCATGGATAATACACGGAGCGTGGTGGATGCGGCTGCCGCGCCGACCGGGTTGATGCCCGAGGACTTCAAGCAGCCCAAGGCCATGGATCGTCCGGCAAATCCGGCCGACCTCAAGGCGATATCGGGGATCGGGCCGAAGCTGGAAGAGGTGCTGAACGGCTTGGGGATCTGGACCTACGGCCAGATCGCGGCATGGACGCCGGAAGAGATCGCCTGGGTCGACGATTATCTGTCATTCAAGGGCCGCATCGAGCGCGACGACTGGCTTGGCCAGGCGGCGGTGCTGGCCGCGGCCAAACATTGAATTCAATGCCGGGCGCGGTTTCGGTTGCGCCCCGGAAAGAAAGATTGCGGAATGTCCGCAGGGGTTTGAGACGACATGGCAAAGCTCAAGGTCGACGGGAAAGAGATTACTGTACCCGACCACTACACGCTGCTGCAGGCAGCCGAGGACGCCGGCGCGGAAGTGCCGCGCTTCTGCTTCCATGAGCGGCTGTCGATCGCCGGCAACTGCCGCATGTGCCTGATCGAGGTGAAGGGCGGTCCGCCCAAGCCGCAGGCGTCCTGCGCCATGGGCGTGCGCGACCTGCGCCCCGGACCGAATGGCGAAACGCCGGAAATTTTTACCAACACGCCGATGGTCAAGAAGGCCAGGGAAGGCGTGATGGAATTCCTGCTGATCAACCATCCGCTGGATTGCCCGATCTGCGACCAGGGCGGCGAGTGCGACCTGCAGGACCAGGCGATGGCATTCGGCGTCGATTCCTCGCGCTATCACGAGAACAAGCGGGCGGTCGAAGACAAGTATATCGGGCCGCTGGTCAAAACGATCATGAACCGCTGCATCCATTGCACGCGCTGCGTTCGCTTCACCACCGAAATTGCCGGTATTTCCGAGCTCGGCCTGATCGGCCGCGGCGAGGACGCCGAGATCACCACCTACCTAGAAAGCGCGATGACCTCAGAACTGCAGGGCAACGTCATCGACCTTTGCCCGGTCGGCGCGCTGACCTCCAAACCCTACGCCTTCCAGGCACGGCCGTGGGAGCTGACCAAGACCGAATCCATCGACGTGATGGATGCTGTCGGCTCGGCGATCCGCGTCGATTCCAGAGGCCGCGAAGTGATGCGCATCCTGCCGCGCACCAACGAGGCGGTGAACGAGGAGTGGATTTCCGACAAGACCCGCTTCATCTGGGACGGCCTGCGCACCCAGCGCCTCGACCGGCCATACGTCCGCAAGAACGGCAAGCTGGCCCCGGCAAGCTGGGCCGAGGCTTTCTCCGCGATCAAGGAAGCGGTGTCGAGCACTGCACCCGACAAGATCGGCGCCATTGCAGGTGATCTCGCCGCCGTCGAGGAGATCTATGCGCTGAAGCTGCTGATGGCCTCGCTCGGCTCGAAGAACACCGACTGCCGCCAAGACGGTGCCGCGCTCGATCCGTCGCTCGGCCGGGCAAGCTATATCTTTAACCCGACCATCGAGGGCATCGAGCAGGCCGACGCGGTGCTGATCATCGGCGCCAATCCGCGCTTCGAGGCGTCCTTGCTCAACGCCCGCATCCGGAAGCGCTGGCGGGTCGGCAACCTGCCGGTCGGCGTTATCGGCGATGTCGGCGACACGCGCTACGACTATGAGCAGCTCGGCGCCGGAACGGAATCCCTGAAGGATCTGGCCGACGGCAACGGCAAGTTCTTCCAGGTGCTGAAGAAAGCGACGCATCCGCTTGTTATCGTCGGCCAGGGTGCGCTGGCACGCTCGGATGGCGCGGCCGTGCTCGGCCAGGCGGCGAAGCTCGCCACCGCCGTCAATGCCGCGAGGGCCGACTGGAACGGGTTTGCCGTGATGCACACTGCGGCGGCGCGTGTCGGCGGGCTCGATGTCGGCTTCGTGCCGGGTGAGGGCGGCAAAAACGTCGCCGGAATGCTGGGCGATATGGACGTGCTGTTCCTGCTCGGCGCCGACGAGATCGACATGGCCAAGACCGGCGGCGCCTTCGTCGTTTATATCGGCACGCATGGCGATCAGGGCGCGCACCGCGCCAACGTTATCCTGCCGGGCGCCGCCTATACCGAAAAATCGGGCACCTACGTGAACACCGAGGGCCGCGTGCAGCAGACCAACCGTGCCGGCTTCGCGCCGGGCGATGCGCGCGAGGACTGGGCGATCCTGCGGGCGCTGTCGGATGTGCTGGGCAAGAAGCTGCCGTTCGATTCGCTGCCGCAGCTTCGCGCGAAACTCTATTCGGAATACCCGCATCTTGCCCGCATCGACCAGGTGGCGGCCGGCAACGTTGACGATGTCGCCAAAGTGGCGAAGCTTGGCGGGCGGCTGAACAAGGGCGCCTTCACCTCGCCGGTCAAGGATTTCTACCTGACCAACCCGATCGCGCGGGCTTCCGCCGTGATGGCGGAATGCTCGGCGCTGGCGAAAAACGGCTTCAGGCAGGCGGCGGAATAAGCATGGACACCTTCTTCTCCTTCTACGTGCTGCCGGCGCTGCTCATCCTGTTGAAGTCGGTCGTGCTGATCGTCGTGCTGTTGATCTTCGTCGCCTACATCCTGTACGCGGACCGCAAGATCTGGGCGGCGGTGCAGCTGCGCCGCGGCCCGAACGTCGTCGGTCCATGGGGCACGCTGCAGGCTTTCGCCGACCTTCTGAAGTTCGTGTTCAAGGAGCCGGTGATTCCGTCCGGCGCCAACAAGGGCGTTTTTCTGCTGGCGCCTTTGGTTTCGGCAGTGCTGGCGATCTCGGCCTGGGCGGTGATCCCGGTCAACGAGGGCTGGGCGATCGCCAACGTCAATGTCGGCATCCTCTATGTCTTCGCCATCTCCTCGCTCGAGGTCTATGGCGTGATCATGGGCGGCTGGGCGTCCAACTCGAAATATCCGTTCCTCGGCGCGCTGCGCTCGGCGGCGCAGATGGTGTCCTACGAGGTCTCGATCGGCTTCGTCATTGTCACCGTGCTGCTTTGCGTCGGCTCGCTCAACCTGTCCGACATCGTGCTGTCGCAGCAGGATGGGCTGGGCACGCGGGTTGGCCTGCCCAACACCTTCCTCGACTGGCATTGGCTGTCGCTGTTCCCGATGTTCGTCATCTTCTTCATCTCCGCGCTGGCCGAAACGAACCGCCCGCCTTTTGACCTTGTCGAAGCCGAATCGGAACTCGTCGCCGGCCATATGGTCGAATATTCGTCGACGCCGTTCCTGCTGTTCTTCCTCGGCGAGTATGTCGCCATCGTGCTGATGTGCGCGCTGGCCACCATCCTGTTCCTCGGCGGCTGGCTGCCGCCCTTCGACTTCGCTCCTTTCACCTGGGTGCCGGGTCTGATCTGGTTCGTGCTCAAGGTCTGCCTGGTGTTCTTCATGATCTCCATGGTGAAGGCCTTCGTGCCGCGCTACCGCTACGACCAGCTGATGCGGCTCGGCTGGAAGGTCTTCCTGCCGATCTCGCTGGCGATGGTGGTGATCGTCGCCGCGTTCCTCAAGATCACGGGGTTTGCGTGATGTCCGCTCTAGCCCAAGCCGCCAAGTCTCTGCTCTTGCAGGACTTCGTCAGCGCCTTCTTCCTGTCGATGCGCCAGTTCTTCGCGCCGAAGGAGACGATCAACTATCCGCACGAGAAGGGGCCGACCAGCCCGCGCTTCCGCGGCGAGCATGCGCTGCGCCGCTATCCGAACGGCGAGGAACGCTGCATCGCCTGCAAATTGTGCGAGGCGATCTGCCCGGCGCAGGCCATCACCATCGAGGCCGGCCCGCGCCGCAACGACGGCACGCGCCGCACGGTGCGTTACGATATCGATATGGTAAAGTGCATCTATTGCGGCTTCTGCCAGGAGGCCTGCCCGGTCGACGCCATCGTCGAGGGGCCGAATTTCGAATTCGCCACCGAGACGCGCGAGGAACTTTATTACGACAAGGACAAGCTGCTGGCCAATGGCGACCGCTGGGAGCGCGAACTGGCGCGCAACATCTCGCTGGATGCGCCGTATCGCTGACATTTGACGCATGGACGGGCGAGAGGCCTCGTTCAGGGGATGATCCCGAAAAGTTGCAGACTTTTCGGACAAAGATCATCCTCCGAAGTAAGAGAGTGGCGCATGTTTCTTTCGATCGGGTCTTTCAACCCGATCGGAACATGCGCTAGGAACACGCGGCTTCGGCACCGGAGGCGGAACGAAGCACACAACGGACAGGGCGAAAGCCGGTCCGACAGGAACCCCGGGGGAACCCATGCTAAATGGACTAGAGGCGGCCTTTTTCTACCTCTTCGCCTTTGTCGCGGTGGCGTCGGCGTTCATGGTCATTTCGGCGCGCAATCCCGTGCATTCGGTGCTGTTCCTGATCCTGACCTTCTTCAACGCTGCGGGCCTGTTCATGCTGACCGGCGCCGAGTTCCTGGCGATGATCCTGCTCGTCGTCTATGTCGGCGCGGTCATGGTGCTGTTCCTGTTCGTCGTCATGATGCTCGACGTCGATTTCGCCGAAATGAAGGAAGGCGCCCTGCAATATGCGCCGATCGGCGCGCTGGTCGGGCTGATCCTGGCGGCTGAGCTGATCGTGGTGCTCGGCGGCTATACGTTCGCGCCGCAACTGGCCGCGACGGTTTCGAAGCCCATTCCGGACCTTGCCGCGCGCTCGAACACGGCAGCGCTCGGCGACATCCTCTACACGGACTACCTCTACTATTTCCAGATTGCAGGGCTTGTGCTGCTGGTCGCCATGATCGGCGCTATCGTGCTGACGCTGCGCCACAAGCCGGGGATCAAGCGGCAGTCGATCTCAGCCCAGGTTGGCCGCACGCCGGCAACGGGAATGGAAATCCGCAAGGTCAAGACGGGCGAGGGAATCTGAGATGATCGTCGGCATCGCGCACTATCTGACCGTATCGGCGATCCTGTTCACGCTCGGCGTGTTCGGCATTTTTCTCAACCGCAGGAACATCATCGTCATCCTGATGTCGATCGAGCTGATCCTGCTCGCGGTCAACATCAATTTCGTCGCCTTCTCGGCAGCACTCGGCGATCTCGTCGGACAGGTGTTTGCGCTGTTCGTGCTGACGGTCGCAGCAGCTGAAGCGGCGATCGGCCTCGCCATTCTCGTCGTCTTCTTCCGCAACCGCGGTTCGATCGCGGTCGAAGACGTGAACATGATGAAGGGTTGACGGAAACCACCATGTATCAGGCCATCGTCTTCCTTCCTCTGCTCGGCTTCCTGATCGTCGGCCTGTTCGGCACGTCGCTCGGCGCCAAGGCGTCCGAATACATCACCTCCGGCTTCCTGGTGATATCAGCCGTGCTGTCGTGGCTCGCCTTCTTCGCCGTCGGTTTCGGCGAGGGCGAGGTGTTCACCGTGCCGGTGCTGCGCTGGATCCAGTCGGGCGGGTTAGAGGCCGCATGGGCGCTGCGCATCGATACGCTGACGGTGGTGATGCTGGTCGTGGTCAACACGGTGTCGGCGCTGGTCCACATCTACTCGATCGGCTACATGCATCACGACCCGAACCGGCCTCGCTTCTTCGCCTATCTGTCGCTGTTCACCTTCGCCATGCTGATGCTGGTGACCGCCGACAACCTCGTGCAGATGTTCTTCGGCTGGGAAGGCGTCGGTCTCGCCTCCTACCTGCTGATCGGCTTCTGGTACAAAAAGCCGTCGGCCAATGCCGCCGCGATCAAGGCCTTCGTCGTCAACCGCGTCGGCGATTTCGGCTTTGCGCTCGGCATCTTCGGTGTGTTCGTGCTGTTCGGCTCGGTCAATCTCGGCACCATATTTGCTAATGCCGCGACATTCATTCCGGCCGAAGGCGCCCCCGACGGCGCTGCTGTATTGACCTTCCTCGGCTATGCGCTCGACAAGCAGGCCGCGATGACCGTCGTCTGCCTGCTTTTGTTCATGGGCGCCATGGGCAAGTCGGCCCAGGTGCCGCTGCACACGTGGCTGCCGGACGCCATGGAAGGCCCGACGCCGGTCTCTGCGCTTATCCATGCCGCCACCATGGTGACCGCCGGCGTGTTCATGCTGGCGCGGCTGTCGCCGCTGTTCGAACTGTCGCATTCGGCGCTGATCGTGGTCACCTTCATCGGCGCCTTCACCGCCTTCTTCGCGGCGACCGTCGGCCTCGTCCAGAACGACATCAAACGCGTCATCGCCTATTCGACCTGCTCGCAGCTCGGCTATATGTTCGTAGCGCTCGGCGTCGGCGCCTATGGCGCGGCGATCTTCCATCTGTTCACGCATGCCTTCTTCAAGGCGCTGTTGTTCCTCGGCTCCGGCTCGGTGATCCACGCTGTCTCCGACGAACAGGACATGCGCAGGATGGGCGGCCTCAGGACGCTCATTCCGAAGACCTACTGGATGATGGTGATCGGCACGCTGGCGCTGACCGGCGTCGGCATTCCGGTGACGGTCATCGGCACCGCCGGCTTCTTCTCCAAGGACGCGATCATCGAAAGCGCCTTTGCCGCGCACAATCCGGTTGCCGGCCTTGCCTTCGTGCTGCTGGTCGTCGCCGCCTGCTTCACCAGCTTCTATTCCTGGCGGCTGATCTTCATGACCTTCCACGGCCAGCCGCGGGCGAGCCACGAGGTCATGCACCATGTCCATGAATCGCCGCCGGTCATGCTGGTGCCGCTGTACATCCTGGCGGCGGGCGCGCTGTTCGCCGGCGTGATCTTCCATGGCGCGTTCATCGGCGAGGGATATGCCGAGTTCTGGAAGGCGTCGCTGTTTACGCTCCCGGAAAACCACATCCTGCACGACATGCACGATGTGCCGTTATGGGTGAAGCTGGCGCCGTTTGTCGCCATGCTGATCGGCTTTGCGATTGCCTGGCAATTCTACATCCGCGCGCCGGAAATGCCGAAGAATTTGGCGGCGCAGCATCGCGGGCTCTACGCCTTCCTGCTCAACAAGTGGTATTTCGACGAACTTTACGACCTCCTGTTCGTGCGGCCGGCAAAACGCCTCGGCCACTTTCTGTGGAAGACCGGTGACGGCACTGTCATCGACGGGCTCGGTCCGGACGGCGTTTCGGCGCGCGTCGTCGATGTCACCAACCGGGTCGTCAAGCTGCAGACCGGCTACCTCTATCACTACGCCTTCGCCATGCTGATCGGCGTTGCCGCACTCGTCACCTGGATGATGCTCTGATGACCGCCTGGCCGATCCTCTCGCTGGTCACCTTCCTGCCGCTGGTTGGTGTGCTGTTCATTCTGCTGATCAATGACGACAGCGAGAATGCCCGCCGCAACATCCGCGCCATCGCGTTGTGGACGACGAGCATCACCTTCATCATCTCGCTGTTCATCTGGACCGGGTTCGACAATTCGGAGCCTGGCTTCCAGTTCGTCGAGAAGTTTGCCTGGCTGGATTCCGGCATCTCCTACCATATGGGCGTCGACGGCATCTCCATGCTGTTCGTCATCCTGACCACCTTCCTGATGCCGCTTTGCATCCTGGCTTCGTGGGAATCGATCGAGAAACGCGTCAAGGCCTACATGATCGCCTTCCTGCTGCTGGAGACGCTCATGATCGGTGTGTTCTGCGCGCTCGACATCGTTTTGTTCTATGTCTTCTTCGAAGCCGGCCTGATCCCGATGTTCATCATCATCGGCGTGTGGGGCGGCAAGCGGCGCGTCTACGCCTCGTTCAAGTTCTTCCTCTATACGCTGGCCGGCTCTGTGCTGATGCTGCTCGCTATCATGGCGATGTTCTTCCAGTCTGGCACCACCGACATCCCGACGCTCCTGACGCACAACTTCCCGGCCAACATGCAGACCTGGCTATGGCTCGCCTTCTTCGCCTCCTTCGCCGTGAAGATGCCGATGTGGCCGGTGCACACCTGGCTGCCGGACGCCCATGTCGAGGCACCGACGGCCGGCTCGGTGATCCTGGCCGCCATCCTGCTGAAGATGGGCGGATACGGCTTCCTGCGCTTTTCGCTGCCGATGTTTCCGATCGCCTCTGAGATGTTCGCGCCGCTGGTCTTCGCGCTGTCCGTCGTCGCCATCATCTACACCTCGCTGGTGGCGCTGATGCAGGAGGACATGAAGAAGCTGATCGCCTATTCGTCGGTCGCCCATATGGGCTTCGTCACCATGGGCATCTTCGCGATGAACCAGGAAGGCGTCCAGGGGGCAATCTTCCAGATGCTGTCGCACGGCCTCGTCTCCGGCGCGCTGTTCCTCTGTGTCGGCGTCATCTATGACCGCATGCACACGCGCGACATCGACGCCTATGGCGGGCTGGTCAACAACATGCCGAAATACGCCACCGTGTTCATGATCTTCACCATGGCCAATGTCGGCCTGCCAGGCACCAGCGGCTTCGTCGGCGAGTTCCTGACCATGCTCGGCGTGTTCCGGGTCAACACCTGGGTGGCGTTCTTCGCTGCCACCGGCGTCATCCTGTCGGCGGCCTATGCGCTCTGGCTCTATCGCCGGGTGATCTTCGGCGCACTGACCAAGGACAGCCTGAAAGGCCTGCTCGACCTGTCGACGCGCGAGAAGGTGATCATCTATCCGCTGGTGGTGCTGGTCATCTTCTTCGGCGTCTACCCGGCGCCGGTCTTCGATGCGACGGCCGAATCGGTCAAGGCGCTCGTCACCAATGTCACCGCATCCATCGACACCGCGCAGACCGCGGCGGCGAACTGACTGGGAGGTTTGCGAACCATGACGCCGGACCTTCTCTCCAGCCTGTCGCTCTCGACACCAGAGCTGATCCTCGCCATTGGCGCCCTGGCGCTCCTGATGCTCGGCGCCTATTCGCGCGCAAACACCACCACCACGGTGAGCGGCCTTGCCGTCGCCGTCCTGGTGATTGCCGGCGTCTGGACGATCTTTTCCACCGGGCAGGGCAATGCCTATGGCGAGGCCTTTGTCCAGGATCCCTTCGCCCGCTTCATGAAGGTGCTGGCGCTGATCGGGTCGGCGGTGACGCTGGTCATGTCGATGCGCTTCGCCAAGGCGGAGCATTTCGACAAGTTCGAATATCCGGTGCTGATCCTGCTGTGCACGCTCGGCATGATGCTGATGATCTCGGCTAACGGCATGATCGGGCTTTATCTCGGCCTCGAATTGCAGTCGCTGGCGATTTATGTGCTGGCGGCGATCAACCGGGACAATCTGCGCTCGACCGAGGCGGGGTTGAAATATTTCGTCCTCGGCGCGCTGTCGTCAGGCATGCTGCTTTACGGCATCAGCCTCGTCTACGGCTACACCGGCAACACCGGGTTCCAGGAGATCGCCACGGCGTTGGCCGGCGGCGAGCGGCAGCTTGGCCTCGTCTTTGGCCTGGTCTTCGTGCTGGCCGGCCTCGCCTTCAAGATATCGGCGGTGCCGTTCCACATGTGGACGCCCGACGTCTATGAGGGCGCGCCGACGCCGGTGACGGCCTTCCTCGCGGCGGCGCCGAAGATGGCGGCAATGGCGCTGATCGTGCGCGTCACAATGGGCGCGTTCAAGCCGATCGCCGCCGACTGGCAGCAGATCATCGTCTTCATCTCGATCGCTTCGATGGCGCTCGGCGCCTTCGCGGCCATCGGCCAGACCAACATCAAGCGGCTGATGGCCTATTCCTCGATCGGCCATATGGGCTACGCCCTGGTCGGTCTCGCCGCCAACAGCCAAGCCGGCGTGCGCGGCGTCGCCATCTACATGCTGATCTATCTGGTGATGACGCTCGGCACCTTCGCCTTCATCCTCGCCATGCGGCGCAAGGATGGCAATGTCGAACAGATCAGCGATCTCGCCGGCCTGTCGTCGACCAATCCGATCATGGCGACGATCCTCACCATCCTGATGTTCTCGCTGGCCGGCATCCCCCCGCTCGCCGGCTTCTGGGGGAAGTGGTACGTGTTCCTCGCCGCCATCAACGCCAACCTCTACGCGCTGGCGATCATCGGCGTGCTGGCCTCGGTGGTGGGCGCCTATTATTATCTACGCATCATCAAGATCATGTGGTTCGACGAACCGGTCGGCGGCTTCGTGCCGATGGCGACCGAACTTCGCGTCGTGCTCGGCGTCTGCGGCGCCTTCGTGCTGTTCTATGTGCTGATCGGCGGGCCGATCGGCACCTATGCCGAAGCCGCCGCCAAGACGTTTTTCTGACGGGATGGCATTTCGGCTGGCTCCAACAGCGGCCTCGGAAGGGTTCCGGCTCGAGGCACATGACACCGTCGGTTCCACTAATGCGCTGGCGCTGGACCATGCGCTGGCGGGAGATCCGGGCAAGCTCTGGGTCGTTTCAAAAAAACAGGAAAGCGGACGTGGCCGGCGCGGCCGGGTCTGGGCGACGCCCGAGGGCAATCTGGCGGCAACGCTGCTGGTGGTCACCAATGCCGAGCTTCGCTTGGCCGCGACACTCGGCTTCGTCGCCGGCCTGGCGCTGGCCGATGCGCTCGACGCCGTCGTGCCGAAGGGCAGGATCGCAATCGGCCTCGACGGCGGCAGCGATGGGAAGAACCGTTTCGAGCTGAAATGGCCCAACGATGTGCTCGCCTCCGGCGCCAAGCTTGCCGGCATCCTGCTGGAAACGGCCATACTCGAAGGCGATCGCTTCGCGGTGGCGGTGGGCATCGGCGTCAATGTTGTGGCTTATCCCGAAGATTTGCCTTATCCGGCGACATCGCTCAGCGCGCTGGGCGCTGCTTGCGATGCCGAGACGTTGTTTCTGGCGCTGTCGGATGCCTGGAGCGAGAATGCGCGGCTGTGGAATGATGGGCGTGGGCTTTCCGCCGTCAGGCGGCGCTGGCTGGCGCGCGCGGCAGGGCTTGGCGGGCAGGTTGCTGTCAGAATTGACGGTAATGTGGTGCGCGGCACGTTCGAGACCATTGACGAGGACTGCCGTTTCGTGATCCGCGACGATAAGGGTTCGGTTCTGACGATCGCCGCCGGCGACGTGCATTTCGGTGCGGTCGCGTCGGCCCAGGTTTGACGGGTCAGGTTTGACGGGCCCCAGTTTTGAAGGGCCTGGCTTGACCGCCAGGAAAGGAAAGATCATGGCGACAGCGGAAAACGCCGAACTCGTCTTCGTGCCGCTCGGCGGCGTCGGCGAGATCGGCATGAACTTCGCTCTCTATGGCTACGGCCCGGCCAATGCGCGCGAATGGATCGTTGTCGATGTCGGGGTCACCTTTCCCGATGCCAGCCTGCCTGGCGTCGACCTGGTGCTGCCCGACACGCGCTTCATCGAGGAGAACGTCGCCAATCTGCGCGGCATCATCATCACGCACGCGCATGAGGACCATTACGGCGCGCTGCTCGATACATGGCCGAAGCTCAAGGCGCCGGTCTGGATGACGCCGTTCGGGGCCGGATTGCTGGAAGCCAAGCGGCAGGGCGAGCAGGGCGCACCGAAGATCCCGGTGACGATCTACCGCGCCGGCGAAAAATTCAGTGTCGGCCCGTTCGAGATCGAGGCCATCCCTGTCGCGCATTCGATCCCCGAACCGATGTCGCTGGCGATCACCTCGCCGGCCGGCACCGTCATCCACACCGGCGACTGGAAGATCGATCCGGCGCCGACGATCGGGCCGATGACCGACGAGGCCCGCTTCCGCGCCTATGGCGACAACGGCGTGCTGGCGCTGATCTGCGATTCCACCAATGCGCTGCGGGAAGGGGAGTCGCCGTCGGAAGTGGCGGTGGGCGAGGGCCTCAAGGGCGTCATCCAGAGCGCTAAGGGCCGTGTCGCGGTCACCACTTTTTCCTCCAATGTCGGGCGCATCGTCTCCATTGCCAAGGCGGCACGCGACGCCGGCCGCCAGTGCCTGGTGCTCGGCCGCTCGCTGAAGCGCGTCATCGATGTTGCCGGCGAGCTCGGCTATATGGACGGGCTGCCCGAATTCATCGCCGAGGAGGATTTTGGGTTCATCCCGCGCGAAAACCTCGTCATCATCTGCACCGGCAGCCAGGGCGAGCCGCTTGCGGCATTGGCAAAACTGTCGCGCGAGGAGATGAAATCGGTGTCGCTGACAGCAGGCGACACGGTGGTGTTTTCCTCGCGCACTATTCCCGGCAACGAGAAGGGTATCCTCGAGATCAAGAACCGGCTGATCGATCTCGGCATCAAGATCATCGAGGACGGCGATGCGCTGGTGCACGTCTCCGGCCATCCGCGCCGCAGCGAATTGCGCAAGATGTATCAATGGGTGCGCCCGCAGATCGGCGTGCCGGTGCATGGCGAGGCGGCGCATCTTGTAGCGCAGGGGTCGCTGATGTCGGTGTCGGGCATCGGCCAGGTGGCGCAGGTCCGCGACGGCGACATGCTGCGGCTCTATCCCGGTGCGGCGACGATCATCGACCAGGTGCCATTCGGCCGTATCTACAAGGACGGCAGGCTGATCGGCACCGACCAGGCGATGGGCATTCGCGACCGGCGCAAGCTGTCCTTTGCCGGCCATGTTGCGGTCAATGTCGTGCTCGACGACAAGTATGAGCTCGCCGGCGATCCCGATCTGGTCGCCATCGGTGTCGCCGAGGCAGACGCCCGCGGCGAGAGCCTGGAAGACCTGATGATCGATGCGGCAATCGGCGCCGTGGACTCCATCCCCCGTCAGCGCCGAAGAGATCTCGACCTCGTGCAGGAGGCAGTGCGCCGCGCCGTCCGCGGCGCCGCCAATGAAGCGTGGGGCAAGAAGCCGCTGGTGACGGTGTTCGTCACAAGGTAAGGGAATAGGGGGGTAGGGCAGTACGGCAGTAGGGGGAGAAAGTAGTTTTTCCCTACTCCCATACTGCCCTATTGCCTTACTGCCCTGAGGAAAACCTATGCTCGGACGCCTGAACCATGTCGCGCTTGCTGTGCCGGATCTGGCCGCGGCGACAGCGGCCTATCGCGATACGCTCGGCGCTCAGGTGAGCCCGCCGCAGGCGTTGCCGGAGCATGGCGTGACGGTGGTGTTCGTCGATGTCGGCAACACCAAGATCGAATTGCTGGAGCCGCTCGGCGAGGATTCGCCGATCGCGGCATTCCTCGAGAAGAATCCCTCGGGCGGCATGCATCATGTCTGCTACGAGGTCGACGACATTCTTGCCGCGCGTGATCATCTCAAGGCCAGCGGCGCCCGCGTCCTTGGCGACGCCGACCCGAAGATCGGCGCGCATGGCAAGCCGGTGCTGTTCCTGCATCCCAAGGATTTCTTCGGCACGCTGGTCGAACTGGAGCAAGCATGAGCTGGGTTTCGTTTCTCGCCCTGTTCTTCATCACATGGTGGGTAGTGCTGTTCGCCATCCTGCCGTTCAGTCTGAGGACGCAGGACGAGGATGAGGACGTGACGCTGGGCACTGTACCCAGCGCGCCGCGCGGATCGCATATGCTGCGCGCCGTGCTGCGGACGACAATCGTCACGATGGTTCTTCTTGGCATGTTCTATGGCATTACGAGGGGGCTCGGCCTCGGCATCGACGACATCCCGCACATCGTGCCGGATTTTAGCCAGAGACCCAAAAATTAGACCGCCGGGCGCGGCTGGTCACATCTTGCATGCAAGCACCAATCCGGGCTGGAAGCCGATGCAGGTTCCGAACCCGCTGTGCTGGCGCTTGGTAAAGTGGTCTAGCAATTTGTCGTGCTAACCAGATGATTGCACAAAAAAAATGCAAGGCACGAGGCCTTGCAATTTAAACGCGTCCGATCTGTTTCCGGTGTCCGGCGGCAGCGAGTAACCGCGCCTAGATCGCATCCTCCCAAGACTTTGACCGCGTAGGAGGGCAGATTTCTTTCCGCCCTCTCGGTTATCGGGGCACATTAGACCAAGGCGGGTGAAAATGTCACGCAGAATTTTGCCTGGAAATAAGCAATCTCGTGCTGCAGTGCACAATAGTGTGGCAGGCGTTGCTTGCGAAACGACCAGCAAGGCGGATGCGGCGCTGCGGCGCCCTTTGCGACACCCGATGGGCGGGTTTCCATTCCGTCATGAAATGGCTATGAAGCCGGGGCAGGCAAGCCTGCGCTGCGCCGATTCCGGTGCGGCAATCCTCTCTCTTACGGACCAGTCCATGCGTTTGTCGCGCTATTTCCTGCCTATCCTTAAAGAAAATCCGCGCGAGGCCGAAATCGTCTCGCACCGGCTGATGCTACGCGCCGGCATGATCCGCCAGCAGGGGCAAGGCAGTTTTTCCTGGCTGCCGCTCGGCAAAAGGGTGCTGGACAAGGTCTGCCGGATCATTCGAGAGGAGCAGGACCGGGCCGGCACGCTCGAGATCCTGATGCCGACCATCCAGTTCGCCGAGCTGTGGCGCGAAAGCGGTCGCTATGACGACTATGGGAAGGAGATGTTGCGCATCAAGGACCGGCAAGACCGGGACATGCTCTACGGACCGACCAACGAGGAGGTGGTCACCGAGATTTTCCGCGCCTACGTGAAGTCCTATAAGGATCTGCCGCTCAATCTCTATCACATCCAGTGGAAATTCCGCGACGAGGTGCGGCCGCGCTTCGGCGTCATGCGCTCGCGCGAGTTTCTGATGAAGGACGCCTATTCCTTCGATCTTGACTTCGAAGGCGCCAAGGCGGCCTACAACAGGATGTTCGTGTCCTATCTCAGGACGTTCACGCGCATGGGGCTGCAGGCAATCCCGATGCGTGCCGACACTGGGCCGATCGGCGGCGACCTCAGCCACGAATTCATCATCCTGGCCGACACCGGCGAGAGCCAGGTTTATTGCCATCGCAACTATCTCGCGCTTGATGTGCCGGGTGCGGACACGGACTTCTCCAACGATGCCGAGATCGGCGAGATCGTCAAGACATGGACGACGCCCTATGCCGCGACCGACGAGATGCACGACGAGGCCGCGTGGGAGAAGGTTGCGACAAGCGACCGGGTCTCGGCGCGCGGCATCGAGGTCGGCCACATCTTCCATTTCGGCGACAAATATTCGAAGCCGATGGGCGCCAAGGTGACAGGGCCCGACGGCAAGGATCATTTTGCTTCCGGGGGTTCCTACGGCATCGGCCCGACGCGGCTGGTCGCGGCGATCATCGAGGCCAGCCACGACGACAACGGCATCATCTGGCCGGAGGCGGTGGCGCCTTTCGACGTCGGCCTGATCAACATGAAGGCCGGCGACGCCGAGTGCGACCGCGTCTGCGACGAACTCCATGCGGCGTTTGTCGCCGTCGGCAAGGACGTGCTCTACGACGACACCGATCAGCGGCCGGGCGGCAAGTTCGCCACCGCCGACCTGATCGGCCTGCCGTGGCAGGTGATCGTCGGGCCGCGCGGCGTGGCGGCCGGCGAGGTCGAAATCAAGAACCGCAGGACCGGCGAGCGCGAGACGCTGCCGATCGTGGACGCGAAGAAGCGCTTCGGTTTTGCCGCATGAGCGAAGCGGCAGCAGCGAAACCCCATGCCGCGGGACCTTTTTCCGTCTTCGAACGCATGGTCGCGTGGCGCTATCTGCGCTCGCGCCGCAAGGAGACGGTGATCTCCGTCATCGCCTCGATCTCGTTCCTCGGCATCATGCTGGGCGTCGCCACGCTGATCGTCGTGATGGCTGTCATGAACGGGTTTCGCGCCGAGCTCCTGACGCGCATCCTCGGCGTCAATGGCCATCTGATCGTGCAGCCGCTCGACATGCCGCTGGAGGACTATGCGCAGGTCGCCAGCCGCATCAACGGCGTGCCCGGCGTCCAGTACGCCATTCCGCTGATCGACGGGCAGGTGCTGGCGCAAGGCAATATCGGCGGCGGGTCAGGGGCGCTGGTTCGCGGCATACGCGGCGAGGATCTGGTTAAAATTTCGATCGTCGCCAACAATATCAAACAGGGCTCGATCGCCGGCTTCGACACAAGCGAGGGCGTCGCCATCGGCAGCCGAATGGCCGACAATCTCGGTCTTGTGCTCGGCGACACGATCACGCTGATCGCGCCCGACGGCGATGTCACGCCGCTCGGCACGACACCGCGCATGAAGGGCTACCCGATCACGGCGATCTTCGAAGTCGGCATGTCGGAATATGACAGCTCCATCGTCTATATGCCGTTTTCGGAAGCACAGCTCTATTTCAACATGGATGGCCGAGCTCAGGCGATCGAGATCTATGTCGACAATCCCGACAATGTCGACGCGCTGAAACCGAAGATCGAAGAGGCGTCGCAGCGGCCGATCACCATGGTCGATTGGCGAGAACGCAACAGGACATTCTTCGATGCGCTGCAAGTGGAGCGCAACGTCATGTTCATGATCTTGACGCTGATCGTGCTGGTGGCAGCGCTCAACATCATTTCGGGCCTGATCATGCTGGTAAAGGACAAGGGCCACGACATCGCCATCCTGCGCACCATGGGCGCCACCCGCGGCGCGATCCTGCGCATATTCCTGATGACGGGCGCGGCGATCGGCGTGGTGGGCACCATCGCCGGCGTGCTGCTCGGCGTTGTAATCTGCCTGAACGTCGAGCGAATCCGCCAGTTCTTCTCCTGGCTGGCCGGCGAGAGGCTGTTCAATCCCGAGCTCTATTTCCTGAGCCAGCTGCCTGCCCGCATGGATGCCAGCGAGACGATCTCGGTGATCCTGATGGCGCTGGTGCTGTCGTTCCTGGCGACGCTGTTTCCGGCATGGCGCGCGGCCAGGCTCGATCCGGTCGAAGCGCTGAGGTACGAATGATGGCCGAGGCCATTATCGAGCTGAAGAGCGTCGAGCGGCACTATGTCCAGGGGCCGCGCAAGCTCACCATCCTCAACGGCGCCGATTTTTCGCTGAAGCGCGGCGAGATCGTGGCGCTGGTGGCGCCGTCGGGAACCGGCAAATCGACGCTGTTGCACACCGCCGGACTGCTGGAGCGGCCGGACGCCGGCGACGTGATTCTGGCAGGCCGCGCCTGCGGGCGGCTTACCGACGACGAGCGCACGGCGATCCGCCGTAACGATGTCGGCTTCGTCTATCAGTTCCATCACCTGCTGCCGGAGTTCACGGCGCTGGAAAACATCATGATGCCGCAACTGATAAAAGGGCTGACGCGCAAGGAGGCTGCCGAGCGGTCGGCGCAACTGCTCGACTACATGCAGATCGGCAAGCGCGCGCAGCACCGCCCTTCCGAACTGTCCGGCGGCGAGCAGCAGCGCGTCGCCATTGCGCGCGCCGTCGCCAATGCGCCGCTGGTGCTGCTTGCCGACGAGCCGACCGGCAACCTCGATCCGGTCACCGCCTCCTATGTGTTCGAGGCACTGGGAGCGCTGGTCCGGCAGTCGGGCCTGGCGGCGCTGATCGCCACCCACAACCACGAGCTTGCCTCGCGCATGGACCGTCGCGTCACGCTGGCCGACGGCAAGGTTGTTCCGCTTTAGTGATCTCGCACAGCGCTCCCCTTGTCGACGGCTTCGCTGCGGTCGCAAATGTGCGCCGTGCTGGCGGCAGGCCTGACGCGTCGCTGTCCGCCGCCCGCGCCCGACCGGGGCTTAGCGCGAGCCATGCCGATCGCCGTAGAAGATTTCTGACGTCGCACCGATGATTTCCGCCCGTCTGTGTTGTCCTTATCAATGGGCGCGCCTGGATGGTCCAGCGGCCCGGATAGCAAGGTGGTCCATGAGATTGTTACAAGGTCGGAATGTCGTCGTCGTTTGAGGCAGCCGTGGTGTCGGCCGCTCGATCGCGGAAGCCGCCCTCAGCGAGAGAGCGACGGTCATGGCTGTCGCCCGCGGCGAGCCGGCGCTGGCGCAATTTGCCTGGGAAACTCCGGGCGTGAAGACGTTCGCGGTCGACGCAACCGTGGAGTCCGCCCCTGACGAGGTCTTTGCCGCGCTGGAGCCGGACGCCCTGGTGATCTGCGCGGGTGCCCTTGCCCCCTCGGCGCCCCTATATGAACAGAACTGGAAGGCGTTCTCCGCAAACTGGGAGACGGACGTCAAGGTATCGTTCCTGTTTTGCAAGGCGGCGCTCCGACGTCCGCTCAAACCGGGCGCCCGGATCATTCTGATCTCCAGTGGCGCAGCCTTGACCGGGGGGCCACCGAATTCCGGCGGCTATGCCGGCGCAAAACGCATGCAGATGTTCCTGGCCGGTCATAGCCAGAAGGAATCGGATCGGCTCGGCCTCGACCTGCGCTTCATGGCGCTTGCGCCTATGCGCATCATGCCAGGGACCGGCGTGGGCGACGCCGGCATCGAGAGCATTTCGGCCTATATGGGCATCCGGCCGATGGAGTTCATCGCGGGCATGCTCGACATGCAAACGCCGGCCGAAGTGGCACGTGCGGTGGTCGCACTCGCCACCCAAAAACCGCAAGGATGTTCCTTCGCAGTGAGCGGGAGCGGGCTTGCGCCGGCGGGCTGAGGCGCGCGTAATGCAAACCGGACTCAAAAAATGCGGATCCGCATGACAGACGCCCAGGCACCTCTCAAGCCGATACGCCAGCCGGGCCAGCCGATCCTGGATCGACTGGCCTTCGAGCAGTTCACGGCGGCCCATCGCCGGGAGCTTAAGCTCCATTGCTATCGCATGATGGGTTCGCTGCACGAGGCGGACGACCTCGTCCAGGACACGTTTCTGCGCGCCTGGCGTGCAAGGGCGGAGTTCGACGGACGGGGTTCGATTCGCGGTTGGCTCTACACGATCGCGACCAACTCTTGCCTCAACGCCCTCAAGGCCAGATCGAGGACGCGTCGCATTCTCCAGCAGCCGGGACGGCCGGCCTTCCACGGACGGGCCACAGACGGGCCTGCAGCCGAGGTCACCTGGTTGGAGCCTTACCCGGATGCGGAGCTGCCAGGCCTCACTGATGGTGAGCCGGGTCCGGAAGCGCGCTACGAGACTCGCGAAGCAGTCCAGCTCGCCTTCGTCGCCGCGATCCAGGACCTGCCACCCAGGCAGCGCGCCGCTCTACTGCTTTCCGACGTGCTGGGATGGTCGGCTGTCGAGACGGCGGGACTGCTGGGTGGATCGACAGCTTCGATCAACAGCGCATTGCAGCGGGCCCGCGCAACCCTCGCGGCGCGATATCCAGAGGGACGTCCCATGCAGCGATCGAAGCCCGGCCGGGAAGAAGGCCTGCTGCTCGAACGTTACATGCAGGCCTGGCAGTCCGCCAATCTCGACAGCCTGATCGAGCTGCTGCGGGAGGACGCCACCTATCGCATGCCGCCCTGGCGGGAATGGTATCAAGGACGCGCGGCGATCCGCGGTTTCCTCGAGACCATCTGGGGTAACTTTGCGGGCTTCCGCACCATGGCAACCGGTGCCAATGCCCAGCCGGCAGTCGGTGTCTATTCCCGCAGCCACAATGACCCTGCGTGGCGAGCCCATTCCCTGCATGTGATCGAGCCCGCAGACGGCGGAATCGCGGCTCTGACGGTCTATGTGCCGCCGCTCGGCCCGAAATTGTTTCCGGCCTTCGGCCTGCCGCCGGCCTAGCGTCTACATATGTTTAGAAGGCCTAGACCTCACATTCCCCAACGGGCCGACCGCGAGCCGCATTTTTCGGCAGGCGGTCACGGTGGGCTCTCAACGTTTCCTTAACCTTGCCGAACTGAGCGCCGGAATTGCGCGGCGCTCGGATTACGGGCCGTTGACATTTGAACAAAATTAGAACAAAATACGAACATACTGAAAACAGGAGAGCGTTATGACCGGTCTTGTTCAGGATGTCGTGTCACTGGTGTGCATGAGCACGTTTCTCATTTCCATGGCGATCTGGATCGGAGCGATGTGAGGCAGCGCTGAAGACGTGGCTCAAACGCTGACGTTCTTCACGGGGTGGGGGCAGCCGTCGGAGCTCGGTGGTTCAGCGCTGCTTTGTCAGCCGGCCTTGCGGGCCGCTTCGACAAGCAAAGGTGCCGCGGGTCCGAAGATGTCCTCGAAGGCGGATTTCAGCGCGAGATCGAGGTCGGCCATCGCCAAGGGAAGGCCGAGGTCGACTAGGCTGGTGACGCCGTGATCCTGCACGCCGCACGGCACGATGCCGCTAAAGTGGCTGAGATCCGGCTCGACATTGATGGCGATGCCGTGAAAGCTCACCCAGCGCCTCAGCCTGATGCCGATGGCGGCGATCTTGTCCTCGGCCGGCGAGCCGTCGGGTCGGACCGGGCGATCCGGCCGCACCACCCAGACGCCGACGCGGTCCTCGCGCCGTTCGCCGCGCACGTTGAAGGTGGCGAGCGTGCCGATGATCCATTGTTCGAGCGCCGCGACGAAGGCGCGGACATCCTCGCGCCGCCGCTTCAGGTCAAGCATCACATAAGCGACGCGCTGGCCTGGCCCATGATAGGTGTATTCGCCGCCGCGCCCGGCCGCGAATACCGGAAAACGGTCCGGCTCGATCAGGTCATCGATGCGGGCGCTGGTGCCAGCGGTGTAGAGCGGCGGGTGCTCCACCAGCCAGACCATCTCGCCGGCGGCGCCGCTTCGGATCGCTTCGGCACGCGCCTCCATGACGGCAAGCGCATCCGGATAGGCGGTGAGGCCGGGTTCGATCCGCCATTCGACCGGTGCCGAACCGGGCAGGGGCAGGAACGACGTGGCGATCTGGCTGCGTTCTGTCATGGCGTGTCTCGTGTCGCCTCACATATGGCGGCAATCGGCTGAAACGTCCAGTTCCGGGCGCGTTCCACCCCTTTGGGGCGTTATGCCGAATCCCGGGCAATTATTGCGCGACGCGCCCTTGTTTCGCCGGAAACGATTTGCTACACGCCGCGAGCCGGTTCGTTTCGGCTCCTACCACGTGCGGTCGTGGCGGAATTGGTAGACGCGCAGCGTTGAGGTCGCTGTGGGGCAACCCGTGGAAGTTCGAGTCTTCTCGACCGCACCAGCTTTATCCAATAAGCTGTTATTTTATTACGCAATTTTCTGTTTCACTACAGCTCTTCCCAAGTCTGTTTGTGCAAGCTGAAACACTGTGCGAACCTGCGGCTGGTTGGGCGCGGAATGCCGCGCGCTAAGCGCATGGTTGAGCCGTCATCAAATGCCAGCTGCTTCAAAGAACCGAACCGTGTCGCGAAGCGGGCCATTGGGAATCCTCGGCAAAAAATGCGCTTTTCACGCAAGCTCACGCGGCTATCTATTGATGTGATGCGCGGCAAATAGTCCGCTGGTTGCATTATCTCGGGGCTTGTTTGCGGACGCGACTTTCCAGCCGCATAAGCAAATAGTCGACTTCTTGTCTGGCCGCCGCCGACAACGCACTGCCCGGCTTGCGCTGGGCGTCGGACGTGATGGCACCGCGCTTCATCATCACATATTTGCGTACCGCAAGTCCCACACCGGGTTGCTGCTCATAGCGCAGGTAGGGCAGGTGGGCGTCGAAAAGATCGTGCGCCTTGTCGCGCTCGCCGGCGGCAGACAATTTCACCACGTCGACGAGCATATCGGGGAAGGCATAGCCGGTCATCGCGCCGTCGGCGCCGCGCTCCATCTCGAAGTCGAGGAAGAGGCCGCCATTGCCGGTGAGGATGGACAGCGGCCGCAGTGAGCCGTCCTTCTGAAAGCCGCGCAGCGCGCTGATCTTCTCCAGGCCCGGCCAGTCCTCGTGCTTGAGCATGAAGCAGGCCGGATTGTCGGTGACGATGCGGCGGATGACGGCCGGGGTCATGACGACCGAGAGGGTCAGCGGATAGTCCTGCAGGACGAAAGGAACATCCTCGCCGACCGCTTCGGATGCGTTGCGGAAATAGGTGACGATCTGGTCATCGGTGCGCAGCGCCGGCGGCGGCGCAATCATCACGCCTTGCGCGCCAACCTCGATCGAGGCGCGCGCAAGGCTGCGCATGGCGGCGAAGCCAGGGGCGGAGACGCCGACGATGACCGGCAGCCTGGTGCGCGCCACGATGCGCTTGACGATCTCGAGCGATTCGCCGGCGTCGAGCTTTGGGGCCTCGCCCATGATGCCGAGGATTGTCATCCCATCGACGCCGCAGCGCTCGTAGAAATCGACCATCGAATCAAGTGATTCCCAGTCGATCTTGCCATCCGCCTCGAACGGCGTCGGGGCAATGGTGTAGACACCTTTGGTGTCAGGACCGATGGCCATGAGATCCTCCTAAATTCAGCTTTCAGTCATAGCGCAGGACCGACGGTCCGATCCAACCCGGCAGTTGGTCCGGACGGGCGGGGCGCGAAGTAACCGCATGGTAAGCTTGCTTCGCTATCACATTGATAATGCCATCGATGGCATATTTGCATCTCGGTAAATTAGTATGTCATTAACTATAGGGGTAAGGGACTACAGTCCATCGACAAGATGGTCGTTGCGCCTTGCCTTGTTTATGGCAACTTACGTGGCAGGCGCGTCTGCACTAAGTCCGCAGTCTTTCTTCCACCTAATTCTGGTTTATGCTCAGAAATTCACCGTCGGTATTCCGATCTTGTTTATTAGTGGGGTCTGTTCTGCTGCGCTTATTTACGGCCGAGCAGAGCCAACTCGCTACGTCGTAGATTTGGTTCGAGGGCGCTGGCGTGCCTGTTTACTGGTTCTGCTGTTCTTCTTCGCGAGCTTGACCGCGTACTCTACCTACAAAATGGCCATCCCGTCCGTCGTTCCATTCTATGCGGACAACTGGTTAGCCGATCTGGATGAATGGCTGCACGGGACTGCGCCGTGGGAACTCACGCACAGGCTCGACAGCAATACGTGGTCGATCGTCGTCTTCAACAGCTATGAGGTGATTTGGTTTTTCCAATGGTTCGGCACCATGCTTTTCGTGTCTCTCTGGTCGGACAAGATTGGCCGCATCCGCTACCTCTGGGCAGCAGCGCTGACGTTATGCATCCTCGGCACCATTTTGGCCTCGGCGCTGGCGTCGGTCGGGCCGATCTACTACCACCAGTTTGTTGGCGAGGACCGCTTCAGCGGACTCAAGGTCGCCATGGACGGTCTCGACTATAGCCACATGGTGCGGGAGCCCGCCGCATATCTTCTGACGGCTTACCAGAGCGGCCGGCCAGACCTTGGCGGCGGCATCTCGGCCATGCCAAGCATGCACGTCGCCTTTGCCACACTGAATGCCTATCTGCTTTCTTCCCTCAATATCTGGCTCGGTATTCTCGGTTGGATGTTCGCAGCCCTGATAATGTACGGTTCGGTATATACCGGATGGCACTATGCTGTTGACGGCTACGTCTCCATCATTGTGGTGTCGGTGATCTGGTGGGTAACCAGACGCCAGCCGGCGCAAATTGAGACACAGTTTGCGATACGCCAACCCATAGAAGGTTAGGTGTGCGACGCCTGACAATGTCAGCCAGGGGCAACAGCGCTGGTTAATTTATTGGCCGCGCCAGCAATTGCAGACGCCCCACAGCGACGGCGAGGTCAAATCATGGAAAAGAGAAGGTCTTGGCCGATCCCGGGAATGGCTTTGCTAAAGTGACGATCCAGCTTTAACCTTCTGCAGCGCATTTCCAGGTCGAAAACCGGGTTTGATCCCCTATCTGTCCGGGAACGCCGCACGGAACGGAGCCAGCTTCATGAGTGACAGCCAGGTCAAGGTAAGGATTGCGGGTGGGAACGCCATTCGAAGCCTGCATGCCGACCTGCCAGTCAACGCCACGTTCCATATCTGGCTTAAGGCGGCCAAGCCGGACGTGCCGGGCTCGCTGTCTTTTTCCAATGTCCGTGGCAAGTTCGGCGAGGTGAGCGTTACGAACGCCGAAGAGTATGAATTCAGAATTTTTCACGTCTTCGGCGGTGGCAGTGTCGAACTCGACTACGACACGGATCAGACCTCGGTATCGGTCGCCTACTGGTTCGCATTGGCCGACGTGCTGGAGACAGGCATTACAGTTATCCACACCAATCCGGGAAATGCCCCGCCGAACATTCCTGACAGCTATCATTTTCGCCCGCCGTTCGGCTGGATGAACGATCCAAACGGATTCGGCCGGTTTGGAGGTCGCCCACATCTCTTCTACCAGCATTATTCCCATGGGCTTCGGTGGAACACGATGCACTGGGGGCACGCCGTATCTTCCGACTATCTGCGATGGCGTCACATGCCCATCTTCCTGTTCCCGTCGGAAGATCTTACCGCAAGGCCCGACAAACGGGGTGGTGCGTATTCCGGCTCAGCCATCCCGCTTGCCGATGGCCCGGGTATTCGCGTCTTTTTCACCGAGCAGGTACAGGACCGTATCCCGGAACAGCAGATCCAGCTCACTGCCACTTCCAGCGACCTCATTACGGCGGGAAATGCCGACGTCATCCTGCCCTACCGCCCCCTTGACGAGGGATTGACCACCGATTTTCGTGACCCATACGTCTTCAAGGGACCGGATGGCCGTTGGAAAATGCTGCTGGGCAGCCAGAGCGATGAGGGCGGCGTTGTCCTGCTCTACGAAACCCACGACCATACGGCCGCCACCGGCTGGACATATATCGGCAAGCTTCTGGTCGAGAAACACTATCGGACGACGGCGATCGAATGTCCCTGTCTGCTGCCGCTCGACGGGCCTGCGACCGATCCCGCGACGCGCTGGGTTCTAATTCTCGGCCTAATGAATAGTGAGGACCAGTCCACCCGGCGCAAGAATCTGACAATGGCCATTGTCGGCTGGTTCGATGGTCAGACCTTTTCCAAGGAATTCGAACAGGAACTGGACTTCGGGACGGATAACTACGCCTTCCAGGCCTTCGTCGACGGTGATGCCATTGTCGGTATTGGATGGCTTGCCAACTGGGCCGATACCGGACCGGCGATCGATTTCCCCACAGCCATGACGTTGCCTCGCAACATCCATTTGTCTGCAGGCGAGTTGCATACCCCGCCCATCGGAGCAGCCGAGAGCCTGCGGAGCCATATTCTGGACCGAACGCGCCTTGCAGCCGGAGAGCAGGTAAGCTTTATCAACGGCTCCGTCGAAATCCTGTTCGAGTTGGAAAAGCCGGGTGCCCATTTCCGCCTGAAGCTCCATCATCCAACTGTTCGCCTCGAGGTTGTCGTCGACGACGAGGGACTTGCCATTTGTCATGAAGACGGGGGCGCAGCTCAGTCTCCTCACTATATCGCCAAGGGAGCCCGTCCAAGACGGCTGCGGATATTCCTCGACTACGGATCGATCGAGGTCTTCGCGGATCACGGTCGTTGGGCTGGCACGAAGCGGATCAGCGGTTTTGAGCCGGTACAATCGGCACGTCTCATCGCCGAAACGGGCGCAGTTCTACACGCGACGGTATGGGCGCTCAAACCGTGACAAGGAGATCAATATTTCCAGTTTAGGATCGGGCGTCGTCAAACACCGACCAATGAACGAGGCCTTCGACGACGCCAAAGGCAAACTGTTCTTTCGCGCTGTAAATCAGCGGGTTGTCCCGAGCCATGTCAAGCAGTTCGGGTAGGGCATTGGCGACGACAATCCCGCGCGCACCCGGCAGGTCGAACATACTGCGATCGTTGTTGGTGTCGCCGGCGACCACCACCTCATCCAGGCCGATGCTGAGTTCATTGCAGAGCCAGGCCAGCGCCTGGCCCTTGTCTGCCGAACGCGGCAGGATATCGAGATCGCGTCCGCTGGAATAGATCATCGTCACTGACAGGCCGGCCTCGGCCAGAGCGCGCTCGATGCTGGCAAGGGCTTCCGGACTTGCTTCGTGCAGGTACCAACTCGATTTGAAGGCGTGTTGATAGCCGTCGGGTTGGCGAACGGTGTCTTCGAGCGATCCGAGCACCGCATCGACTTTCTCAAGAGACCAGCCTTCCGAAAACCTCTGGGTAAAGTGCCCCAGATCAGTAAAGTGTGCGTGACGCGAGGTGTGCCGCGGACCGGCGAGCATTGTACCGACACCGCCGATCACGTAGTCCGGCGCTGGCAGGCTGACTTCGTCGACGAAGTTCAAAATATCGTCGGCCAGACGACCGCTGTTGTAGACGAGAACCGGCCGGTGCTCGGGGTCGAGCGCTTCCCATTTGGAACGGAAGCGTGATGTCGCCGGCGCGTCGCCTGCCAGAGTCCCGTCGAGGTCACTCGATAGAAGCGCGATCGGTTTCAATCGCCGTCGTTCCACGGCTCATCCCAATCATGGTCGTCGACCGCCTTCAGCACCGGACGTCCTTCGACAAGGCTGACAAGCTGCTGCGCGATACCTGTCCAGGTGAACAGGCTGCGCGCCTTGTGCGCGCCCATGCGACCCAGTCGGCCGTAGAGGCGCTGGTGCTTCATAGGCTTGACGATCGTGATGCCGAGATCTTCCTTGTCGAACGGATCACCGAACAGCGCGTGCCGGCCATAGCTGATCCCGCGATAGAGGCCGCCATGGATTGTAACCACGGTGGGCGTTCCGCAGGCCATTGCCTCGATCGCGGTCATGCCGAACGGCTCGTAGCGGCTCGACAGGACGAACATGTCCGCCGCCCGATACGTGTCGGCCAGATCCTCGTCGGCAACATATCCAGAGAAGACGACACGATCCTGCAGGCCTAGCTGTTCAACCTGTTCCTTGAGCTGGTTCAGGATCTTCTGTTCCTGCTCGTCCATGTTCTCGCCGCCGACAGCAAGTCTCAGGACCGCATCCGGCACACGCGGCGCCACCACGGAAAACGCATCGATCAGCAGGTCGTAGCCCTTGTTGGTGGCGAGCCGGCCGAGCGCCAGGATCGTTCGCCCTTCGAAGCCGAGCCGATGGCGGATCAGCCGGCGAGACGCCTCGCTGACGGGGAAGAACCGGTTGTCGTCGTAACCGGGCGGGATCATGTGCACGCGGTCGCGCTCGAGACTGTAGTCCTCGACCAGCATATCCAACTGCGGCGGCGTTGTTGCAATCACCATGGCACAGCTTCGATAGATGATGGTTTCGTGCTTTATGCGCTCGGTGAAATTGAACTCGGCCTCGAATGTATCGGCCTTGTCCGGGTAGTCCGTCTTCATCTGGCGCTGCTTCCATATGCCGAGCGAATGCGGCGTATGGATGTGCGGGATATTGAGAGCTTCCGACAGTCGCTGCCCCGCCACGCCCGCATCCCAGTAGTGACTGTTGATGAAGTCGTAGGAGAGGTTTTCCCTGCGAATCAGGCGCAACGCGTTTTCACACCACTCGAGAAGGTGGCGGTGGAGGTATTCCTTCGGAATAAAATCGGGTCCGCCGCAGGCGACACGCAGGACACGAACCCCGTCTGCCACTTCATCGATAGGGGGCTGGTCTTCAAATCGCCGCGTCCAGATATCGACGGCATAGCCCAATTGGGCCAGCTTTTTGGCAAGTTCCAGGACGTAGACCACTTGTCCGCCGGTATCGGCCGCGCCGAGTGGTGGGTTGGCAGCTACGTAGCCGTGGGTTGAAATGAGTGCAATTCGAGGTGTCGCCGCATCCGAGTTGACGTCCGGCATCTGTATCCTTCTCTACGATTCTGCACGCCCGCAGTCGAAAGCGTGCGCCAATTCACAACTATAAGGATTCCACCACCCATCCGCAAATTCCAAGCACGCGCTCAGGTCAACGCAATTGACGTGATGGTAAGGCAAACCGGCTCTGTTGCATGTTTCGGTCACCGAGTGGCCTCAAACAGCGTTAGACGGTTGTTCGAGGATTTATGGTGTCCAAAAGGCCGCCATTTCGATCGGTCTGTCATCCTTTGCGCCCGTTGGTCTCTGGCCTCAGGAGCTGAGCCTACGCCTCCTTGAGGAGATGGCCGAGTGCGCCATCAACGTCCGTCCCTCAATCCGGTTGCGCGTGGCTTCGCTCCCCGGTGAGGAAGGGTGGATTTCGTTTGATATTCCCGCGCATTGCGCAATAGAGCTGCGGAGCCTCAGGTCGAATCGTGCCGCCGCTCTATCTTTGTGTTTGAGCATCGGATTTTCCCAAAACCGGTTTCCACTTCTGGGTCCAATGCTCTAGACCTGACAGGCACCTTTTCCGGAATTCTGATGGCGGGAGGCGCTGGTGGAAGGCCAGGACGAAAAGACGACCGGCGCCAGGGCCGCTGAGGACAGCCACGCCGACATTTATGGCGAGGACGGCGCCATTCTGTCTTCGTTCCTTGCCGCGATCGGTGCAGCGATTGCCGATCGCGACACGCTGACGCTGAAGCGTGAAGTCGACGACCTGCACCAATCGGAACTTGGCGATCTGCTCGAGGCGCTTCATCCCGAACAGCGCCGCGCGCTGGTCGACTTGTTGGGCGCCGATTTCGACTTTTCCGCGCTGACCGAGGTCGACGAGGCGATCCGCCGCGACATCGTCGACAGCCTGCCCAACGCGCAGATTGCCCAGGGGGTGCAGGATCTCGATTCCGACGACGCGGTCTACATTCTCGAGGATCTCGAAAAGGAAGACCAGGACGAGATCCTGTCGCAACTGCCGTTCACCGAGCGGATCAGGCTGCGCCGCTCGCTCGACTATCCCGAAGAGACCGCCGGCCGCCGCATGCAGACGGAGTTCGTCGCAGTGCCGCCGTTCTGGACGATCGGCCAGACCATCGACTACATGCGCGAGGACAACAACCTTCCCGACCGCTTCAGCCAGATCTTCGTCATCGATCCGAGCTTCAAGCTGCTCGGCGCCATCGATCTCGACCAGATTCTGCGCACCAAGCGCTCGATCAAGGTCGAAGAGGTCATGCATGAGACCAGGCACGCCATTCCGGCCACGATGGACCAGGAAGAGGCGGCGCGCGAATTCGAACAATACGACCTTCTCTCCGCCGCCGTCGTCGACGAGAACGAGCGGCTGGTCGGCGTGCTGACCATCGACGACGTGGTCGACGTCATCCAGCAGGAAGCCGAGGAGGATCTGCTGCGCATGGGCGGTGTCGGCGATGAAGAACTGTCGGATAGCATTCTTTCGACCTCGCGCTCGCGGGTTCCGTGGCTGCTCGTCAACCTGCTGACGGCGTTCCTGGCGGCCTCGGTGATCGGCCTGTTCGACCGCACGATCGAGCACATCGTGGCGCTGGCCGTGCTGATGCCGATCGTGGCGGGCATGGGCGGCAATGCCGGCTCGCAGACCATGACGGTCACGGTGCGGGCGCTGGCAACCAGGGACCTCGACATCTACAATGCCGGCCGCATCATCCGCCGCGAGATGGGGGTGGGCTTCATCAACGGCATCATCTTCGCCATCCTGATCGGCATCGTCGCGGCCGCCTGGTTCCGCGATCCCAATTTGGGCGGCATCATCGCAGCGGCGATGATCATCAACATGTTCGTCGCCGCACTTGCCGGCATCCTGATCCCGCTGCTGCTCGACCGGTTCAAGATCGACCCGGCCGTGGCCTCGGCGGTTTTCGTCACCACGGTCACCGACGTCGTCGGCTTCTTTGCCTTTCTCGGCCTCGCCACATGGTGGTTCGGCGTGCGCTGAGCGAACGTGCGGTTATGCCTTCAATTGACTTTTACGTAAATGCCATGCGAGATTTTGGAACTGCCTGTCGGCCGATTCTGACGCGCGTCTGGACGATAGCGAGGCCGCATGGTTGGAACTCGCAGCGCGGCTGGGCATTTGGAGTGACGATGCGGGAATATTATTCGATCACCGAACTGACCCGCGAATTCGATGTTTCGACGCGGACGCTGCGCTTCTACGAGGACGAGGGGCTGGTGCAGCCGGTACGTCGCGGCCGTACGCGGCTGTTTCGCCCGTCGGACCGGCACCTCATCCGCCAGATCATGCGCGGCAAGAGGCTCGGCTTTTCGATCAATGAAATCCGCGAAATCATCCAGATGTATAAGGAGCCGCCCGGGGAGGTCGGTCAGCTCAACCTGATGATCAAACGCATTGAGGAAAAGCGCGAGGATCTGCGCCAGAAGCGCCGGGACCTCGAAGAGACCTTGGCCGAACTCGACCAGGCCGAGGAATCCTGCGTCGAGCGATTGGTGGAGCTCGGCGTCAACACCTGACCGGCCCTTTCGATAATTCTACTCTGAAAAGACCTTGCGGCACGCCTCAAATCCAGCGTCGCACCTTTTTCGCGTAGTCCCGGTATTTCTTGCCGAATTTCGTCGTCAGCACTTTTTCCTCGCCCTCAATCGCCATTTTCTGCGTTGCGAAGGCGGCGATGATCGCCAGCGGCAGGAACCATACGATCCCCGAGACAAGGGCCACGCCGATCAGCAGCAGCGTGTTGGCCAGATATATCGGGTTGCGGCTGACAGCAAAGGGGCCTGATGTCACCAGATGGTCCGGCACGGCGTTTGGGTGGAGCGTCGTCTTTGCCCGGATCATGGTGCGGATCGCCGTGAACCAGAGTGCGACGACGCCGAACAATGCCACCCAGCCGGCCGCGAACAGGATGTCGCCGAGCAGGCCGCCGATCCATGGCAGCGGGTAGAGCAAGCTAAGCCCGATGCTGACGGCGATGGCCGCGACATAGATCAGCGGCGGCCACGGTATAAACCCCGGTTTAGGTTGCCCCGGTTTCTGTTGATGGTCGGTCATTGTGCTCCTCCCTCCATCAAGGTGCTGTCGGCTTTGGCAGTGCAGGCGCCGGCGAGCTCGTCGAGATGTGCCTTCCATTCCGCAGCCTGGTCGTTGCGGTAGAGCCGATCAAGCGTGGCCTCGCCCTCGAGTGTATCGAGCATGCACACACAATAGCTGGAGCAGAACTCCGTGTCGCGCGATTGCTCGCACGATGTCTGGCATTCTTTCAGGAAGGTGACCTGCCTGGTCTCGACCGGTGCCGGCACCACTTGCGAAAGCAGCCAGACCGAGCCGATCAGCACCGGCTGGTGGATCAGATAGAAGGCGAGGCTGTGCCGGCCGATAAAGACCAGCGGATTTGTCCAGCGGCCGGGCGTCAGGCCCGCCAGCCGCGTCAGCATGCCGGAAGCGAAGGCGAGTTTTGCCGCGGCGATGCCCACAAGCACGGCGCCGAACCATGGAAACAGAGGCACATAATCGTTGGAGCGAGGATTGGTTGCCGACAGGCCGACCCACCACAGGGCCGGATGGTCGAAGATCTCGGACCTGAGGTAGAGCGGCGCGGCGATGACGAAAGCCGCGACAACAAGCGTCAGCAGCGCCGGCAGCCGCAGAAACGCCAGGCCGAGCAGGCTGGCGAGCGCGATCTCGTGCAGGATACCGAAGAAGATGAAACTGTCCGGCGTGGCAAGCCTCGTGGCAGCCGATATGGCGAGCGCCGCACCAGCGACCATGGCGAAGCGTTTCCAGAAACCGTTCCAGCGGATCTGTTTGCCATGGGCGAGGAACAGACTGACGCCGACCAGGAACAGGAAGGTCGAAGCGATGCAGCGCGCGTAGAATTTCCACCAGCCGAAGGCGGTCAGGCCGGGATCGGTGTAGCCGAAGAATTCGAGATCCCAGGTGAAATGGTAACTCGCCATGGCAAGCAAAGCGACGCCGCGGGCGACGTCGATGGCGATGATGCGCTTCGGCTTCGGTTGATCCTGAACGGATACGGTCAGCGTGTCGATGCTCATGGTCTCGCAATTCTGATTCAGCAGAGCAAGACGACTATCACGATTGCGCCGGACAAAAGAAGGCGGCCACACACGGCCTCGGCTCCGCTTCGCGCCGGCGTCGCATCAAGGCCGGCATTAGAGCGACGTGCGTCCACTTGGACGCACAAAGTACGCTCTAACGCTTTTGAATCTACGCATCGTGCTTTCCGAAAATCGATTCCGATTTTCGGGCCGATGCGGTAGGCCAGCGCCGGAAAGCCTTTGGCCGGTTCGCTTTTTGCCGTGAACGGGTCGGTTTCCTGTTACCGACCCAGGGATGGCCACGGCAGATTTGGCGCTCACGTCCTGCTTTGGGCGATTCTGCTTCGGGGACAGCAATGGCTACCCATGTGCGCCATCCAATCGCGCTTCCGGCCTTGCGACCGGCGGATGCGCGCACCTTCGCCTCGCTCTATGCGGTCGAATCCTTCGCGCGCGCCACCGTGTCGAGCGTCATCCCGATCCAGGCCTACGAAATCCTCCGCAACGAGCAGATCGTCTCGATCCTCTACACCGTCGTGGCGCTGGCCGGCCTGTCGGTGACGCTGTTCATGCCGATGCTCATCCGGCGCTTTGCTCGACGCTGGGTCTACACATCAGGTGCCTGCCTGCTTGCCGTCGGCTCGCTGTTCTTCGTCACGCACACGCTCACCGGGCAGCTGGTGGGCATGCTTTGCCGCGTGATGGGCGCCAGCGCGTTGTCCATCACGCTCAGCCTCTACATTATGGACCACATCCGCAAGACCGATTTCATGCAGGCCGAATCGCTGCGCATGGCGTGGTCGATGCTCGCCTGGACAAGCGGGCCGACACTCGGCATCTTCCTCTACACGCGTTTTGGCATCTATGCCGCGCACGGCGCGGTCGCCATCTTCGCCATGGCCCTGCTGGCGCTGTTCTGGACCTACCGGCTCGGCGACAATCAGTCGATCCGCCCTGGCAAGACGCGGCCGGCCAATCCGCTTGCCAATATCGGCCGCTTCGTCGCGCAGCCGCGTCTCAGGCTGGCCTGGCTGATCGCCTTCGGCCGCTCCTGCTTCTGGACGACATTTTTCGTCTACGGGCCTTTGTTCATGGTGATCACAGGCGAAGGCGAGCTCGCTGGCGGCCTGCTGGTCTCAGCGGGCAATGCGCTGTTGTTCACGGCCATCTTCTGGGGCAGAGTGGGACAGCGTTTCGGCGGCCGGCGAACCATGACATCAGCCTATTTCGCCCTGTCGGCCATGCTGCTGGCGGCGGGCGCCGTCGGCGAATCCGTGCCGTTTCTTACCGGCGCCTTGCTGCTGTGCGGCGCGCTCTTCGCCATCGCTCTCGACGCGTTGGGCTCGACCGCCTTCTTGCGCTCGGTGCGGTTCTATGAAAGGGCTGAGATGGCGGCGGTCTATCGCACCTATCTCGACTTTTCCGAGCTGACACCGCCGTTGGTCTATTCGGTGGTGCTGGCGTTTTTCGGGCTGGGCTCGGTGTTCGCCATGCTCGGCCTGCTGGCGGCGGTCTGCGGTTTTGTCACCTGGCGGTATCTGCCGAAGTCGCTTTGATCGTCAGAATTTTGGTGAAAGCGTTGTATGCCGCTCGCGCACCCAGTTGTGGAAGCGATGCAATTCATATTCCTCGGGCATCAGCATGCCGGCCTTGTGGCGCACCAGCCGGACGGTCCTGACATAGTCGACATGGCCGACGATGAACATCGACGGCAGGTTGGTGGCGTAGGTCTGCCCGGCGGAACGCTTGGCTGAAGTCAGGTCGGGAAAGACCGGGCCGTGGACGCGCGCCCGTCTCGCGACCATGTCTCGGCTCCGGCCCGCAGGCCACCGGAAAACTCCGGCGCATCATTGTCGGCGTGACGCGCCCATTCGGGGTCGTCGTGCCGCCCCATCAGGCCGCGGCCATAGATCGACACCAGCCGCGACAGGTCCTTGTGGACGCATGGGCAATGCAGGCACTCGTTGAAATTCTCCCAGAAGATCTTCCAGTTGCAGTTCATGACCTTGCGCAGCATATGGCCTGACACCAGCGTCTCCAGCGGTCAGTTGGCGAGGTCGCCGGAGGCGGGATCGAAGGTTGTCTCGGCCGAACCGTCGGCGTCTTCCCTGAGATTGACGAAGACGAAACCGCCTCATACCGACAGCGCTACGCGGTAAAGTGGATGATCGGCCTTGTCGAAGCCTTCAGGCAGCGATTTCGACGGCACGCGCACGAGATCGCCGCGCAGCGAATAGGACCAGGCGTGGTAGGGGCAAGTGATGAGCCGCGCCTTCAGCCGACCTTCGCTCCCCCGGCAAAGCTGCGAGCCGCCATGCCGACAGGTGTTGTGGAAGGCGCGCAGCTCGCCGGTCTCGTCGCGCAGCACGACGATCTCCTCAGTGCCGACACGGAACGTCCTGAACGCCAGCGGCTGGGCAAGGTCGGCCTCTCGGCAGACGAGCAGCCAGCTTCGATACCAGATGGCGTCGAGATCGCGCTGATAGGCTCGATGTCCCAGTAGGCCGATGACGGCAGCGACGGTTCAAGTCGCGTCAACCGTTATAGGGATCGTGCTCGCTCGGGCTGGGCTGCATGACCGGCTCCTGTGATACGCCAGCCGACACCCGGTCGCGAACATTGTCAATCGCGGCGCCGGGCTGGGCTGGCCTGCCGAGAGGCGCATTCGCGCCGGTGGCTGGCGGAATTTGGTTTGCCGGACGCGACGATTCTGCCTATAGTCGCAGCTGTCGTCGGTTCCGTTTGGAGCCGCGCATGATCCCGGAACCGGAATCGGTTCCGGGATCATGCGCAGAGTCTAAGTGTTAGAGCGTCCTCGTGCGTCCATTCGGACGCACGGCGCCCTAAAGGGAATGCGGTGAGGGCGAATTGTTGGCCCAATGCCGTGGCTGCCCCCGCAACTGTGTGCGGTTAGTCCTCTCCATATGCCACTGAAGAGTTTCTTCGGGAAGGTGGGGAAGGGCGTTGATCCGCGAGCCAGGAGACCTGCCGGCGACAGGAAAACTGACTTCTATGCCCTCGGGTGGAGGGCGAAAGGACAAGACATGAATACCGCTTCCGTCTCGCTCGGCACTTCCGTCTCCTCGCAGTCGCGCTTCGTGCAGCTGGCGCTTGCTGCATTTCTCGGCATTTTCGTGATGGGCTTTGTCGGCTTCTCGCATATCGATGCGGTCCACAATGCCGCTCACGACTATCGGCATTCGATGGCGTTCCCCTGCCACTGACGAGGGGCTGACATCATGACACTGTTTCGCAACGTCGTGTTCATCGCGGCGATCGCAGGGCTTGTGGCAGGCGTCGTTCTCGCCTGCATGCAGGCCTATGCCACGGTGCCGCTCATTCTGAAAGCGGAAGTCTACGAACAGGCCGGCGGTGGTCACACGCATGACCATGCCGCGGCGCCGGCTGCGAACGCCGGGGATACGAATGCCATGACCAGCGCGGCGCCAGCGCCGGCCGAAGCTGCCGCCCCGGAAGAGGAGGGCTGGACGCCGGCCGATGGCTTCGAGCGCTTCGCCTTCAATATCGTTGCCAATGTGGTCACCGGCATCGGCTTTGCGCTGATCTTGGTCGCCGCTTCGGAGTTCGCCGGCGGCATCGGCAATTGGCGTCAGGGCCTGTTCTGGGGCTTTGCCGGCTTTGCCGTATTCACGCTGGCTCCGAACCTTGGCCTGCCGCCCGAATTGCCAGCGATGCCGGCGGCCGATCTCACCCAGCGCCAGATCTGGTGGACGGCGACCGTGATGGCGACCGCGGCGGGTCTCGGCCTGCTTGCCTTCCGCAAGTCGTTGCCACTGGCGCTGATTGCCGTAGCGTTGATCGTGGTGCCGCATATCGTTGGCGCGCCGCAGCCCGACAGTTTCGAATCGCCGATCCCAGAAGGCCTGCATCACCAGTTCGTGGTGGCGGTGACGCTGACCAATCTGGTGTTCTGGCTGGTGCTCGGCGGCATCGTCGGCGTGGTGCGTGGCCGCTTGACCGGCACCGCGACCGGCCTGCGCGACAGCTTTGCCTGATCGCGTTACCGGGACGCTGACCCTGGTCATCGGCGGTGCACGCTCCGGCAAGAGCGCGCATGCCGAAAAATTGGCGACGGCCTGCCCGGCGCCGTGGGCCTATATCGCCACGGCGCAAGCCTATGACGACGAGATGCGCGAACGTATTGCGCTGCATCGGTCGCGGCGCGGCGAGGGCTGGACGACCATCGACGCGCCGCTCGATCTCGTCGGCGCGATCGAGGCGCTGCCTGACGGCCGGCCCGTCCTGATCGACTGCCTGACTTTGTGGCTGACCAACCATATGCTGGCCGAACATGACGTTGAGGCCGAATGCCGAGGGCTGGCGGATGTGCTGTCACGACCGCGCGGGCCGTGGTTCGTGATTTCCAACGAGGTCGGCCAGGGCATCGTGCCGGACAATGCGTTGGCTCGCCGGTTTCGCGATGCCGCCGGCCGGCTCAACCAGCAAGTCGCGGCAGTGTCCGATACGGTGCTGCTGATGGTGGTGGGGCTGCCGCTCAAGGTGAAGTGACATGTCTGATGCTATCGATCCCAAGGACGAGGAGCGCCATCGCGCCAAGATGGCCAAGCGCAAAGCGGTGCAGGACGCCGAGGTCGCGGCAAAGACGGTCGAGAAGGGGCTGCTGATCGTCAACACCGGGCCCGGCAAGGGCAAGACCACTGCCGCCTTTGGGCTGGCGCTGAGGATGCTCGGCTACGGCAGGCGCGTCGGCGTCGTCCAGTTCATCAAGGGCAAATGGCACACCGGCGAGAAGGACGCCTTTGCCGCCTTCGGCGACCGGGTCGTCTGGCATACAATGGGCGAGGGCTTCACCTGGGAAACGCAGGATCTGAAGCGCGACATCGCCGCCGCCGAAGCGGCCTGGGCCAAGGCGCTCGAGCTGATGACCGATCCATCGATCAGCCTTCTGGTGCTCGACGAGCTGAACATCGCGCTGCGCTACGATTATCTCGATCTCGACAAAGTGGTGACGGCGCTGATAGGGCGCCGCGAAAACCTGCATGTCGTCGTCACCGGCCGCAACGCCAGACCGGCGCTGGTCGAAGCCGCCGATCTTGTCACCGAGATGTGCGTGACCAAGCATCACTTTTCCGCCGGCGTGAAGGCACAGCAAGGCATAGAGTTTTGAGCGTTTTGCCCGCGGTTAGGCAGCACGTAACTCGTACTGGAGACGACCGATTATCGAAAGTCGGCGCCGCCCCTCAACCCCCTGCCGGGACCTTCTCCCGCGAAGGACGGGGAGAAGTGGCTTGGCCGCAACGCTGGCGATCCCCCTCTCCCCGTCCTTTACGGGGAAATGGTAAGGGTGAGGGTGAGGGGTAGCGCTGACCTGAAGGTTCGTCCTGGTCGCGAGCTCGCGATTCCTTGCTTAGTGACGGCAGATGGTGCTGATTTGCGCCTATGACCCGCCCCGAGGCGGGTTTTTACTTTTTGCCGATCTCGACCGGCCGCGTTGCACTGCGGTCACGCACCGACGACAATCACTGACAGCAAGCCGAACAGCGCGATCAGCAAAAAGTCGGCGACCCGATAGAGTTTCAGCGCCCGCCTGATGTCGGCGCTCTCGGCATCGCGGTGGCCGCCTTCCCCCATGAACGCATCGTCGACGATGACGCCGTCATAGGAACGCGGGCCGGCGAGCGCCAGGCCGAGCGCGCCGGCCATCGCCGCCTCCGGCCAGCCGGCATTGGGCGAGCGGTGCTTTGTCGCGTCGCGCTGCACGGTGCGCCAGGCGTTGCCGGCATCGGCGCCTTTGACGAAGAAAGAGGCACCCACGATGAGCAGTGCGGTCAGCCGCGACGCCGGCAGGTTGATCAGATCGTCGAAGCGCGCTGCCGCCCTGCCGAAGGCCTCGTGGCGCGCGGTGCGGTGGCCGATCATCGAATCGGCCGTGTTGGCGGCCTTGTAGGCGACGCCGCCGGGCAGCCCGCCGACGCCGATCCAGAAGACGGGCGCAACGACGCCGTCGGAAAAATTCTCGGCCAGGCTTTCGATCGCCGCGCGGCAGACGCCGGCTCTGTCGAGCTTTTCCGGATCGCGGCCGACGATCCTTGAGACGGCAGCACGGCCGATGTCGAGTCCACCATTGTCCAGTCCGTCGGCCACCGCCTCGACATGCTCGGCCAGGCTCTTCTGCGACAGCAGCGACGCCGCCAGGATTGCCGTGAGGACCAGTCCGGCTGGAATGCCCGAAAGCATGGTTTCCACGGCGAAGGCGATGGCGGCCGGCACCAGCACGATGATCAGCAGCGCATGAACACCGCGCCGGCGACGCAGGGCGTCGGAATCAGTATCGCGGTTGAGCCTGCGGTCGAGAAAGGATATCAGCCTGCCGAACCAGGTGACGGGATGGCCGATGGCGCCGAACAGCCAGGCCGGGTAACCCACGGCGAATTCAACAACCAGTGACAGGAAAGCGGTCAGGATCGACATGAAGTCTCTTGATGGAGCGGCGACAGTGGTGGATCACGGCGGAAGCCTTGGCCGGGCGAGGGCGCTTTTTCCGCATGCGCCGCAGCCCTTCGTCGACCTCTCGACCGGTATCAATCCGCACTCCTATCCGTTTTTCGATCTGCCCGCCACCGCCCTGTCCAGATTGCCGGAAGCAGCGCGGGTCCGCGAGTTGGCCGAAGTCGCGGCAAGCGTTTATGGCGCGCCATCGGCAGCGAATGTGGTGGCGACGCCGGGCACGCAGATCCTGTTGCCGCGCGTCGCCTCGCTGGCGAGCCCCGGCAAGGCGCTGGTGCTCGGGCCGACCTATGCTGAACATCAGCGGGCAGCGGCAATCGCCGGCCATGCTGTGACGGAGGTCGATGATTTCGAGGTCCTGGCAGGAGCCGATCTCGCCATCATCGTCAACCCCAACAATCCGGACGGGCGCATCATCGAACGCAAGAAGCTGCTCGATCTTGCCGGAAAATTGTGCGCCAAAGGCGGGTTGCTGGTCGTCGATGAGGCGTTCATGGATGTCGGGCCGCGCGCGGAAAGCCTGGCCGGCGATGTCGAGCAAGGCGGCATTGTCGTGCTGCGTTCCTTCGGCAAATTCTTTGGCCTCGCCGGCCTGCGGCTCGGCTTTGCATTGGCCGACGCGCTGACGGTCGAACGGCTCGAGGCGCAGTTCGGGCCATGGGCGGTCGCCGGCCCAGCGCTCGAATACGGTATCCGCGCGCTTGCCGACAGCGGCTGGCGGGCGGAGATGCGATGCCGTCTGGCAGAGGATGCAGCACGGCTCGATGCGTTGTTCGGCCGTTTCGGCGTCTCAGTCGCCGGCGGCACCACGCTGTTCCGCTATATCGGGCTGGCGGACGCCGCCGGACTGTTTTCGGCGCTTGGCGAGCGCGGCATCCTGCTTCGGCATTTTTCCGGCCGGCCGCATGTGCTGCGCGCCGGGCTGCCGGGTCCTGACGAAGAATGGCAGCGGCTCGAATCGGCTCTTGCCGACTGGGCGCAACAGCGTGACGATAACACCAAGGAGGTCAAGCAATGATCCATGTCTGTTCGCTATCAAAGGTCGAGGAAACGGTCGCGAGAACCGGCGCCGAGCGGCTGCTTTCCCTGCTGGCTGCCGGTACCGAGGTGACGCGGCCGGCGTCGATCGCCCGGGAAAACCATCTGCACCTGGTCATGCATGACATTGCGGTGGCGCAAGAGGGCATGACCATGCCGGGCGAAATCCATGTCCGCGATCTGCTCGATTTCGCGCGCCGATGGGATCGTACAAGGCCGCTGGTCGTGCATTGCTATGCCGGCATCAGCCGTTCGACCGCCTCGGCTTACATCATCGCGGCGGCATTGGCGCCGAAGCGCTGCGAGGTCGAATTGGCTGAGACGCTGCGCGCGTTGTCGCCGACGGCGACACCTAACCCGCGGCTGATCGCGGTCGCCGATACGCTGCTCGATCGCAACGGCCGCATGATCGGCGCGATCCAGGCGATCGGGCGCGGCGCGGACGCCTTCGAAGGCACGCCTTTTGAGTTGAAGATCGACGCCTAATGCATGTCGCCCAAAAGTGCGCAGCGATTTTGGGATAACGAGATGTATAAAAACAAGAGCTTAAAGCGCGTCGCATAAATCCGTTCAGACGCGACGCGCTTTAGAGTTTGGCCAAGATCTTTTCCGAAACCCGGTTTCCGCTGTTTGCCGCGCTGACCTTCGGTTCGGGACCATGGCCTGACTATGCCAGCCAGTCGGCCAGCTTCGCCTTGCGCACATCCTTCAACAGGCTGATGAAGCCGTCCGCCTGATGGTTGGCGGTAAGCCTGCCCTTTTCGGCCGTTGCAATGCTGGCGTCGCCGACCACGCCGTTCGGGTTGAGATCGGTGGCGATCCAGGCGAAGGCGTGCGTTCCGGTGTGGCGCAGCAGTGAAAATTCCTTTTCGGCGCGGGCGACGTTGGACACGAAATTGTCGGCCTTTGCCATGTCGACCAGATCCGGCCGGAAATGCAGCATCAGCGAGGTCTCGACATCGCCGCCATGGATGCCGTGGCGATCCTCAAGCTCGGTATACATGCCGGCCGGCCGGCCAAAGCGCTGCCAGCTCGTCTTCACCGCCAGCATCTTTGCACGCACGCGCAATTCGCGGGTGATGATGCCCATGATCTCTTCGTTCCCGCCATGCGAGTTGACGACGATCAGTTTCCTTAGCCCGGCCCGCGCGATCGACAGGCCAAGCTCGGTCCACGCCTCGATCAAGATCGGCGCCGGCAGAGTGAGGGTTCCCGGTGCATGCAGGTGCTCGTTCGACTTACCCACCGCCTGGACGGGCAGGATGCGGATGTCGAGATCGGCGGGCAGGCGGGCGATCACCGTGTCGAGCATGCCGGTCATGATCGAGGTGTCGGTCGAAACCGGCAGATGCGGGCCGTGCTGTTCGATCGCCGCCACCGGCAGAACGGCGATCGTCGCTTCCGGATCGATCGTGGCGTATTCGGTGGTCCGGTAGTCGCCCCACCACACGCGTTTGTTTGCAGCGGTCATGTCATGCCTTTTCGATAGACTGGCCTTTTCGATAGACTGGCCTCTTCGATGCACGGCCAGACCTAGCGCGGGAAGGATCGCCTGTCGATCACCCTGCCGCGATGACCTCGATCTCGACCTTGAATTCCGGCCGCGCGAAACCGGACACGATCATCAGCGTCGAAGCCGGCGCCGGGCTGGTGAACAGCCGATCGCGAACGTCCATATAGGGCCGCAGGAAGGCGCGGTCGGTGACATAGGTGTTGATGCGGACGATGTCGGAAAGTCCAAGCCCGGCCTCGCCAAGAATCGCCGCGATGTTCTGAAAACAGAGTTCGGCCTGTGCGCCGGCATCCGCCGGGATCTGATCGTCCGGAGCGATGGCGACCTGGCCCGAACACAGCACCAGCCTCTTGCCGGGAGGCACCTCGATGCCATGACTGTAGCGGGCGAAGGGCGGCTTGATCGACTTCGGCGCCAGGAATTTGAACATGAAAATCTCCAATCTGATGTCAGCCTAAAGCCGGATTGGCGGCCCATTCAAGATGCAGTGCATACTATCAGGGCGATTGTGGACAGGCGTTCAAAAAATAGGCACGATGCCCCCGGTACAGCATGACCGTCCGGCCTTCGTGCACCACCGTTGCGCAGGCGGGCGGCCTCGGTGATGGCATGCGTCTTGCTTCTTGAGTCGATGGTGTCGAGCCCGGTGCGTGGCGCGCCGGAGCCAACAGAGGGTGGTGTGGATGGACGGAAAACTTAAGATTTCGGTGGGCGCGATCGTGCTGCTTGCCGCAAGCACGCTAAGCGCGGCAGCGAACGAGAAGGTCACCTTCGGCACCAACTGGCTCGCCCAGGCCGAGCACGGTGGCTATTATCAGGCAGCCGCTGATGGCACCTATGCGGCTTGCGGGCTCGACGTGACGATCATGCAAGGTGGCCCGCAGGTCAGCGGTCGGCCGCTGTTGCTCGCCGGCAAGATCGACTTCTACATGGGCGGCAACATGCTGCAGGCCTTCGACGCCGTTCAGCAGGACATTCCGCTGCGCGTGGTCGCCGCCTCATTCCAGAAAGAGCCGCAGGTGATCATGAGCCATCCGGGTCAGGGCCTCGACAAATGGGAGGATTTGAAGAACGCGGACCAGTACATTATTGGCGACGAAGGTGCACAGAGCTACTTCCAATGGATGATCACGGAGTTCGGCTTCGATCCGGCCAAGCGCGTGCCCTATACGTTCAACCCCGCACCTTTCATCGCCAATCCAAAGTCGATCCAGCAGGGTTACGTGACCTCGGAGCCCTTCGCCGTCGCCAAGGAAGGCGGCTTCCAGCCCAATCTGTTCCTGCTCGCCGACTACGGCTTCGACACCTATGCGACGACGATCGAGACCATGCAGGCCACGATCGACAAGCGGCCGGAGGTGGTTCAGTGCTTTGTCGATGGCTCGGCCAAGGGTTGGTACAATTATCTCTACGGCGACAACGCTGCCGCCAACGCGGCGATCAAGAAGGATAACCCCGACATCAGCGACGAGCAGATCGCGTTTTCGATCGAGCAGATGAAGAAATTCGGCATCGTCGATTCCGGCGACACGGAAAAACTCGGCATCGGTGCGATGACTGACGCGCGCATCGAAAGCTTCTACGACAAGATGGTCAAGGCCAAGGTCGTGCCGGCCGGCGTCGACATCAAGAAGTCCTACACGCTGGCCTTCGTTAACAAGGGCGTCGGGATCGACCTGAAGAAATAGCACCCAGGCATGATGCAGGAGAAAGTGCCGCAAGCGCCGGCAAGCGCATCGGGCAAAGGTCCGATGCTGCTGGCGCTGCGTGGCGTCGGCAAGGTCTTTTCCAACGGCGTGACAGCGCTCAGCGATGTCGACCTGACGATCCGGGAAGGCGACTTTCTCAGCCTTCTCGGCCCGTCCGGCTGCGGCAAGTCGACGGCCTTGCGCCTCATTGCGGGTCTGGCGACGCCGACCTCCGGCGTGCTCGACTGGCGCGGCAGCAGCTCTGTCGACCGCTCGAATATCAGCTTCGTCTTCCAGGAGCCGACGCTGCTGCCCTGGGCCGATGTCTTCGACAATGTCTGGCTGCCGCTGCGGCTGAAGGGCGTGTCGCGGGCCAAGGCTGCGCCTGTCGTGATGGAGATGCTGGCGCGGGTCCACCTGACCGGCTTCGAGCATGCCGTGCCTCGCGAGCTGTCCGGCGGCATGAAGATGCGCGTCTCGATCGCCCGCGCCATGGTGACCAAGCCGCGCGTGCTTTTAATGGACGAGCCGTTCGCAGCGCTCGACGAGATCACCCGCTTCAAGCTCAACAACGATCTTCTGGAGCTATGGCAGGACGAGCATTTTACCGTCGTCTTCGTGACCCACAGCGTCTTCGAAAGCGTTTTCCTCTCCAGCCGCGTCGTCGTCATGGCGGCGCGACCTGGCCGGGTGTTCAAAGAACTCGTCATCGATGCGCCCTATCCGCGCAATGAAGCCTTCCGTACTTCGCCCGCCTATGCCGCGCTTTGCCGTCAGGCGTCCGATGTGCTGATCGGCGCCATCAACTCAACTGCCGGACCGCACCATGACGGCCATTGAAGAACACGTGCTGAGGCTCGATCCCGAGGAGGCGCGTCGCGTGCGCCAGGAGCGGCTCGAGCGCATCGGCCGATGGGTGCTGCCGCTGGCGATCATGATTCTGGCCATCTGGCTGTGGGACCGCATCTGCGTCTGGAACGACATCCCGAAATATATCCTGCCGCGCCCCGGTGTGGTGCTGCAAACGCTGTTTGACGATGCCGGGCTGCTGTTTTCCTCGTTGCTGGTGACGCTCAAGATCACCTTCCTCAGCCTGCTTCTGGCCAACGTCGGCGGTGTTGGGTTGGCGGTCCTGTTCGCACAATCGAAATGGGTGGAGATGTCGTTCTTCCCGTTTGCCATCGTCCTGCAGGTGACGCCGATCGTCGCGATCTTCCCATTGATCAACATCTACGTCGACAACCAGACGACGAAGCTTCTGCTGTGTGCCTGGATTGTCGCCTTCTTTCCGATCCTGTCCAACACCACGCTCGGCCTCAATTCCGTCGACCGCAATCTGCGCGACATGTTTAGGCTTAACGGCGCGACCCGCTGGCAGCAATTGCGTTATCTCAGGCTGCCGGCAGCGATGCCGTATTTTCTCGGCGGGCTGAAGATCGCCGGCGGCCTGTCGCTGATCGGCGCGGTGGTGGCCGAGTTCGTCGCCGGGGCAACCGGCCAGTCGTCGGGGCTTGCCTCTCGCATCATCGAGGCCGGTTACCGGCTTAACGCCCCGCGGCTGTTTGCGGCCCTGATCCTGATCTCGTTCACCGGCATTCTGATCTTCCTGGTGCTGTCGCTGATCTCGCATCTCATTTTGCGGCGCTGGCATGAAAGCGCGCTGAAGCAGGAGCGATGAAATGTTGGAGATACCGGCCTCTGGTCCTTACCATCTCACCAACGTCCGGCTTCACGCATCACTGACGCCGGGCCTTGCCGCAGCCTTCGATGCCGACGGCTTTGCGCTCGGCGATATCGCCGTCGCCGACGGCAAAATCTCCAGCATCGTCGCGCATCGCCAGTCCAATTCGCCCGCAGCTGCCGCCGACCTCGGCGGCCGCGTCGTCATGCCGTGCTTCGTCGACTGCCACACGCATATCGACAAGGGCCATATCTGGCCTCGAAAACCCAATCCGGACGGCACGTTCATGGGCGCGTTGAACGCCACCGGCGCCGATCGCGCTGCCCGCTGGAGCGCAGACGACGTTGCCCGCCGCATGGCTTTTTCGCTGCGCTCAGCCTACGCGCACGGCACCAGGGCTATGCGCACCCATCTCGACAGCGTCGCGCCGCAGGAAGAGATCTCCTGGCCGGTGTTCGAGACGATACGGGAGAAATGGCGTGGCCGCATCGAGCTGCAGGCGGCCTGCCTGCTTGGCATCGAAGGCGTGCGCGACAGGAAGTGGTTCGAAAGGCTGGCCAAACGCGTCGCCGCGGCCAACGGCGTGCTCGGCGTCGTCACCTATATGCTGCCGGACCTGGAAGAGCTTCTCGACCAGGTGTTCGCGCACGCGATCAAGCATGGCCTCGACCTCGATTTCCACGCCGACGAGACTGACGATATCTCGGCGATCTCGCTGAAGAAGATCGCCGAGGCGGCCTTGTGGAACGGTTTTGAGGGAAACATCCTCGTCGGCCACTGCTGCTCGCTGGCACGCCAGCCCGATCTCGATGTGCTCGACACGCTGGATAAGGTGGCGAAGGCGAGGCTTGCCGTGGTGTCGCTGCCGATGTGCAATCTCTATCTGCAGGACCGGCGCGGCGACAAGACCACGCCGCGCTGGCGCGGCGTGACGCTGCTGCACGAGATGAAAGCGCGCGGCATTCCTGTCGCCGTCGCCTCCGACAATACCCGAGATCCGTTCTACGCCTATGGCGATCTCGACATGCTGGAGGTCTACCGCATGGCGACGCGCATCCTGCATTTCGATCACCCGGTCGGCGATTGGCCACAGGCGGTGACTTCAACGCCGGCCCAGGTGATGCGGCTCGACGGTTTCGGCACCCTTGCAGCCGGCGGCGCCGCCGATTTCGTCGTCTTCAAGGGGCGGAGCTGGACGGAATTGCTGTCGCGGCCTGAATCGGATCGCATCGTGGTGCGCGACGGCCGCGCCATCGAGCGCCAATTGCCCGATTATGCCGAACTCGATGATCTGATGGTGGGATGATGGACCTGGCTACGCTCAAACGCGATCTCGACGGTCTGAAGATCGACGACCATCCGGCGATCGTCCAGCAAAAGAGCCGTGACTTCTACTGGTACAGCCCGGTGCTGAAGCAACAGCTCGACCATGTGACTGGCGATCTGATCGTGACGCCGAAGACGGAAGACGAGGTGATCCGAGTGCTTGCCGCCTGTCACCGGCATGGCGTGCCGGTGACGCCGCGCGGCAGCGGCACCGGCAATTACGGGCAGGCGATGCCTTTGTCCGGCGGCGTCGTGCTCAATCTCGCCGAAATGAATGCAGTCAAGACGATCGCGCCCGGCCGCGTCGTGACCGGACCCGGTGCCGTCCTCGCCGACATCGACAGGGCGACGCGCGCGCATTCCGGCCAGGAGCTGCGAATGTCGCCATCGACCTATAACACCGCGTCGATCGGCGGTTTCGTCGCCGGCGGATCGGGCGGCGTCGGCTCGATCCGCTGGGGTGGGCTGCGCGACCTCGGCAATGTCATCCGGCTCAGGACCGTGACGATGGAGGCGGAGCCTCGCATCATGGATCTTACCGGCGAGGAGGTGCTGAAGGTGATGCATGCCTACGGCACCAACGGCATCATCACCGAGGTCGAGATGCCGCTGACCGCATCCTACGACTGGATCGACGTCATCGTCGGCTTCGACGATTTCATGGATGCGGCCGGCTTCGGCAATGATCTCGCCATTCAGGACGGCATTCTAGCGAAGCTGATCACGCCGATCGCCGCGCCCATCCCTTACGATTATTTCAAGCGGCACCAGCGGTTTTTCAGGCGGGAGCAAAGTATCGTCGTCTGCATGATCGCGCCGCATGCCATGGACGCCTTTGTCGCTCTTACTGCGCGCAGCAAGGGCGAGATCGTCTTCCGCGCCGACAAGGAGGCCGATCTCAAGGGCCTGCCGCCGGCCTATGAGCTGACCTGGAACCACACGACGCTGCGCGCCATCAGGGTCGACCCGACGATTACCTATCTGCAGACCCGCTATCCTTCGCCGGATCACCTCGCTTACGTCAAGGCGATGATCGACCGCTTCGGCGACGAAGTGCCGACACATCTCGAATTCATCCGCTTCGACGGCGCGATCGGCGTGGCCGGGCTGCCGCTGGTCCGCTTCACGACGGCCGAGCGGCTCGACGAGATAATCCGCATCCACGAAGACAATGGCTGCTGGGTCTTCAACCCGCACCGCTACACGCTGGAAGAGGGCGGCATGAAGCAAACGGACGAGGTGCAGCTCGCCTTCAAGCACGAGACCGATCCGCAAGGGCTGCTCAATCCCGGCAAGATGATCGCTTGGGAAAACCCGGACTACGATTATCGCTCGGGCAAGTCGTTCCTGTTCAAGGGGTTGCAGAAGGCGGGGTGATGAACATCCTCGTTCTCTACGCCCATCCGGTCGAGACCAGCTTCAATGCCGGTTTGCACAAGGTGATCGTCGAGCGGCTGACGGCAGCCGGCCACGCCGTCGACGACTGCGATCTCTATGCCGAGAATTTCGATCCCCGGCTGACGCGGGCCGAGCGGCTCGGTTATCACGACGATCGCGGCGCCGGTGATCCGGCAGCGCCCTATGTCGAGCGCCTGCTGCGGGCCGAGGCGCTGGTGCTGTCGTTTCCGGTGTGGAACTTCGGCTATCCGGCGATCCTGAAAGGCTTTTTCGACCGCGTCTTCCTGCCCGGCGTCTCGTTCAAGCTGGTCAATGGCAAGGTGCAGCCGTCGCTGCACAACATCCGCAAGCTGGCGGCGGTCACCACCTATGGCGGCAGCCGGTTGCACGCCATGCTGATGGGCGACCCGCCGCGCAAGCTGGTCAAGCGTGTGTTGCGCGCCACGGTCAAGCCAGGTGCCTCCGTGTCCTATCTTGCGCATTATTCGATGAACCTGTCGACCGATGAAACGCGGAAGAGATTCACGGCGAAAGTCGCCGCCAGCATGGATGCCTTCTGATGCGGGTCCTGGTGGTGTACTGCCATCCGGTCCCGGAAAGCTTTTGCGCCTCGATCCGGGATAGTGCCATCGAGGTGCTGAAGGCGAGGGGCTGGGAGGTGCGGCTGCTCGACCTCTATGCGGAAAATTTCGATCCGGTCATGGGCTGCGGCGAGCGACGCTCCTACAATGAACACGCCCCACAGGATCCGGCGCTCAAGCCGCACATCGAAAATCTCAACTGGGCCCAGGCAATCCTCTTTATCTATCCGACATGGTGGTATGGGCTGCCGGCGATGCTGAAGGGCTGGCTCGACCGGGTCTGGGCGACCGACGTCGCCTTCCGGCTGCCGGCGGGCAAGCGACGGATTCAGTCGCTGATGAGGCATGTGACGAAGATCGGGGTGATCACGACCTGCGGCGCACCGACCTGGTGGAGCGTCGTCGTCGGCCAGCCGGGACGCAAGACAATCCTGCGCGGCATGCGGGCACTCTGCGCCACCCGCTGCAGGACGTTCTTTCTGGCGCACTACCTAATGGACTCATCGACAGCGAAGACGAGGGCGGCGTTCCTGGAGAAAGTGCGAACGAAGCTGGAGCGCTTCTGAGCTACATCCGCACCCGTTCCGATTTCGGATCATACATCGGCTTCAGCGATGCCTCGGCGGCGAAGCGCTCGCCGGCGATTTCGATCGCGTAGGACGACGACAGCACGTCCGCCTCGCTCTCGCCCTTGCAAGGCACGTAGCCGAGGCCGATGGCGCCGCCGAGATGATGGCCGTAATTGCCCGAGGTGATCGGGCCGACGATCTTGCCGTCGCGCAGGATCGCCTCATTGTGAAAGAGCAAGGGTTGCGTGTCTTTCAGGCGGAACTGCAGCAGCCGCCGGTCCAATCCGGTTTCTTTTTTTCTCAGCACCGCGTCGCGGCCAAGGAAATCGCCCTTGGCAGTCTTCACTGCGAAGCCAAGGCCTGCCTCCAGTACATTGTCCTCATCGGTGATGTCGTGGCCGAAGTGCCGGAAAGCCTTTTCGATGCGGCAGGAATCCAGCGTGTGCAGGCCGCAGAGTTTTAGGCTGACATCGGCGCCGGCCTCCTCGATCGCCTCGAACACGTGGGCGGCCTGGTCGGTCGAGACATAAAGCTCCCAGCCCAGTTCGCCGACATAGGTTACACGGTGGGCGCGGGCCAGCCCCATGCCGATTTCAATCTCCTGAAACGTCCCGAACGGGTTGGTTTCGTTGGAGAAATCGTTCGGGCTCAGCTTTTGAATCAGCTTCCTCGCATCCGGACCCATCAGGCAAAGCACGGCTTCGGCAGCGGTGACATCGGTGATGACGACGAATTCATGGGAGAGGTGTTTTTTTAGCCACGCGAGATCGCGCTGCAGCGTCGCGCCAGGCACGACCAGGAAGTAGGCCGTTTCAGATAGCCGTGAGACGGTGAGATCGCTCTCGATACCGCCGCGCTGGTTGAGCATCTGGGTATAGACGATCTTGCCCGGCGCCACGTCCATGTCGTTGGCGCAGAGTTTCTGCAGGAAGGCGCAGGCATCGCGGCCCTCGACACGGATCTTGCCGAACGAGGTCTTGTCGAACAGGCCGACGCCGTTTCGGACGGCCAGATGTTCCTCGCGCTGGTTGTCGAACCAGTTCTGCCGCTTCCATGAATAGCGGTATTCGCGCTCCTGGCCGGGCCTGGCGAACCAGTTGGCGCGCTCCCAGCCGGCAACCTCGCCGAACACCGCACCGCGCGCCTTCAAATGTTCGTGCAGCGGCGAGCGTCTGACGTTCCGCGAGGTCGCCATCTGGCGGTACGGAAAATGGTCGGCATAGAGCAGGCCGAGCGTCTCGGAGACGCGCTCCTTCAGGTAGCGGCGGTTCTTCTGGAACGGCTGGGCGCGGCGGATGTCGACCTCCCACAGATCGAAGGGTGCCTCGCCGTCATTGATCCATTGCGCCAGGGCCATACCGGCGCCGCCGGAGGAAACGATGCCTATCGAATTATAACCGGTCGCCATCCAGTAGCCGGAAAGCTCCGGCGCCTCGCCCAGATAGTAGCGATCATCAGGCGTAAAACTCTCGGGACCGTTGAAGAAAGTGTGGATGCCGGCGCTGGCCAGCATCGGCATCCGGTTGACGCCCATTTCAAGGATCGGCTCGAAATGCTCGAAATCCTCCGGCAACTGGTCGAAGCAGAAATCTTCGCGGATGCCGTCCATGCCCCATGGCTTGGCCACCGGCTCGAAGGCGCCGAGCATCATCTTGCCGGCGTCTTCCTTGTAGTAGGCGCATTCGTCCGGCACGCGCAGCACCGGCAGGCGGGTCAGGCCGGGGATCGGTTCGGTGACGAGGTAAAAGTGCTCGCAGGCATGCAGCGGGATGGTGACGCCGTTCTGGCGCCCGAGCTCGCGCGCCCACATGCCCGCGCAATTGACGACGACATCGGCTTCGATCATGCCTTGCTCGTCGCCTTGCGTCCAGGAGACGCCGGTAACGCGGCTATCCCTGGTATGGACCTTGGTTACCTTCACGTTCTCGACGATCGTCGCACCGCGCTGGCGCGCACCCTTGGCCAGCGCCATGGCGATATTGGCCGGGTCGCACTGGCCGTCGAGCGGCAGATGCACGGCGCCGACCACATCGGAAATGTTGAGATGCGGGTACATCTCCTTGACTTCATCAGGCGAAATCTCGCGCACGTCGACATCGAACGCGCGGGCGAGAGACGCCTGCCTATAAATCTCGTGCTTGCGCTCCTCGGTCAGCGCCACGGTGATCGAACCGACCTGCCGCATGCCGGTGCCGACATCGGTTTCGGCTTCGAGCTTGACGTAGAGGTCGGCCGAATATTTCGCCAGCCGCGTCATGTTCTGCGAACCGCGCAGCTGGCCGATCAAGCCGGCGGCGTGCCATGTCGTGCCCGATGTCAGCTGCTTGCGTTCGAGCAGCACGATATCGGTCCAGCCGAGCTTGGCCAGATGGTAGGCGACCGAACAGCCTGAAACACCGCCGCCGATGATGACGGCCCTTGCTTTGGGAGGAATGGCCTTTGTCGGGATGGTATTCTGGGGCAGGGCGCTCATGCCGCCTCACGGCGATAGTTGGAAGCGAAGCGGCGCAGGCGAAGGGCTGCTTCCAAAAGTATCGCCTCGGGCTGGCAGAGGCTGACGCGGATGTGGCCGGCGGCGGCATCGCCGAAACTCGAGCCCGGCATGACGCCGACTTTTTCCTTGTCGAGGAAAGCCCAGGCGAATTTCTCGTCGTCCGGCTCGATGGCCGAGATGTCGAGCATGACATACATGCCGCCTTCGGAGCCGCGCACGGTGATGTTGTTCATGCCGTGCATTGCGTCGAGGACGACGCTGCGCCTTGCGGCATAGCGTTCGGCGATCTCCTTGACGCCATAGCCGTTTTCTAGCGCCTCGGCGCAAGCGAGGCTGATGAAGGCCGGCAGGCCGTAGGTCGTCACCAGATTGAGGTTGGTCAGCAGCGAGATCATCTCTTCTGGCCCGGTCAGCCAGCCCATGCGCCAGCCGGTCATGCCGTGGCTCTTCGACATGGAATTGATGACCAGCGTGCGTTCCGCCATGCCGGGCAGCGAGCGCGGCGAGATGTGCTCGCCGCCGCCCAGCGTCCAATAGACCTCGTCCGACAGCAGCCAGAGGTCATGTTCCCGGCAGATCTGCGCCAGGTCTTCCAGCCGCTGGCGCGAGTAGACAGCACCCGTCGGGTTGTTGGGCGTATTGATGAGGATGGCGCGCGTGTTCGGCCGGAGCGCGGCACGAATGTCGGCGGCTCGCGGCTGGAAACCATCCTCGGCGGGTGTCTCGACTACGGTGAAATCGGCGCCCGCTGCACTGAACGTGTTAGGGTAGGTTGCGTAATAGGGCGCCACCACGATGGCATGGTCGCCCTGGTCGAGAACGGCTTGTACCGCCGCGTAAAGCGCTGCCTGTCCGCCTGGCGTGGCGATGACCTGGTCGGGGTTGGTCGCAATGCCGGTGCACACGGTCGACGCCGCGGCCATTGCCTTGCGCAGGCGCGGAATGCCGGGAAGCGGGGTGTAGTGGTGGTTGCTGGCGCGAACCGCGGTCACGCAGGCTTCGATCGTCTGCGCCGGCGTGTCGAAATCGTGGTCGCCAACCGACAGCATGATGATGTCCTCGCCGGCCTCCTTGCGTGTCCAGGCAGCGAAATGAACCTCCCAGCCATCCTTGCCGGAAGGCACTATGCCGGAAATGCGCGATGATGGTCTGGGCATTATGCTACTCCCGAAATTTCGTAGCCGGCCTGTTCGAGCCGGTCACGCAGGGCGGCGATGTGGGGCGGTCCGACTTCACAGCAGCCGCCGACGATGCCGGCGCCGGCCTCAACCCAGTCGACTGCCTGGCCTGCATAGGCGTCCGGATCAAGGTCGTGGCGGGCGTGCAGCACTTCCACGGTGCCGCCATGCTTGAGCGCCTCAATCGAGGTGAAGCCGTTGGCATAGGCCCCGACCGGGCCGCCGAGGCAGATCAGTTCGGGCAACGCTGCAGCAATCGCTTCGGGCCTGCAGCAATTGACCAGTCTAGCTGCGACCGGCAGCCCGTCGAGAGCGCTCGACGCAGCCGCAATGGCTTCGCCGCTGCGCAGTCGTGGTGCGCCGTGATCGGCAAGTGTCCAAGACACCCACACCGGTTTGCCGCTTTCCGACGCCGCGGTGACAGCCGCGCGCGCCTCCTCGGCCGACGCCATGGTTTCGCACAGGAACAGATCGACGCCGTCAGCCTGCTCGGCAACGATGCGGCGGTAGATGTCGAACGTATCCTGGAAGGATATCGTCAGTGCCGGCGCGTAGCTGCCGAACAGGGGCGACAGGCAGCCGGCGATTGCCGCGTCGCCGGCCTGGTCGCGAGCTTGCCTTGCCAGTTCCATGCCGCGCTTCTGCAGCGGCTTGAACAGCTCCTCCGCGCCCTCCCGCGCCAGCCGTTCGGGCGTTGCCGAATAGGTGTTGATGGTGATGACACGGGCGCCGGCCCGGATAAACTCCGCATGCAGGTCGCGCACCAGGTCCGGTTCGTCGATCAGCACCCTGGCCGACCATAGCGGGGTGGGATCGGACTTGCTGCGGCGTACCAGTTCCTGACCCATGCCGCCGTCAGTGAGGATAACCGTCTTCACGCGCGCAACCTCTCGTTCTTTGGATCCCACAGCGGTTCGTCCTTCTGCACGATCGCTTTGAAGCGCTCGCCGAAGATCTCGACCTCGACCGTAGTTCCCGGCTCAGTGAGATCGGCCCGCAGCATGCCGAGCGCGATCGATTTGTCGATACGATGACCCCAGCCGCCGGACGTCGTCTCGCCGACTATCTGGCCGTCATGCCACAGCGTCGACATGGTGGGCGCATCGCAGTCGCCGGGGTTTTCGATGATCAGCGTGACAAAGCGTTTCTTGACGCCCTGCTGCTTTTCGTTCTGTAGCGCTGCCTTGCCGCGGAAGTCGGGCTTGTCCCATCTGACGAAACGCTCCAACCCACCCTGCAGGATCGAATAGTCGGTCGACAGGTCACCTTTCCAGGCGCGATAGCCTTTTTCGAGCCGCAGCGAATCCAGAGCGTACATGCCGAACGGCTTCAGGCCGTGCTTCTGGCCGGCCGCCCAGACAGCGTCGAAGACGGCGGCGGTGTCGTCGACCTTGGTGTGGATTTCCCAGCCGAGTTCGCCGGCGAAGGACACGCGCACCAGCCTTGCCCAACGGCCGGCGACCGTCGTCTCCTGGTGCGTCAGCCAGGGCAGAGCAAGGTCGGCGGCGCAGACATCGGCGAGGATTTTTCGCGAATTGGGCCCGGCGAGGATCTGCGTGGAGTATTCCTCGGTCCGGTCGACCAGCTTGAATGAAGCGTCCTTCGGCATGCGCCATTTCAGCCACTCGAAATCGTGCCACTGCGCCACCGCGGCGGTGATCAGCGTCATCAAATTCTCATCGTGGCGCACCACCGACATTTCGGTGACGATGCGGCCCTTGTCGTCGGCAAAATAGACGAGGCCGATGCGGCCGGGTTTCGGCACCAGCCCCGTAACCTGCTGGCTCAGCCATTCCGCAGCGCCAGGGCCGTCGAGGTTGAAGCGGGAAAAGCCGGGCAGGTCCAAAATGCCGGCGGCGTCGCGCACGGCGAGGCATTCTTCGCGGACGCGATGCTGCCATGGCCCGTCGCGACGGAAGGTCAGCGTCGCGGCTTCCGAAACATGGTCGCCGGCTTGCGCGTACCAGGTGGCGCGCTCCCAGCCATTATAGGCGTCGAACTGGGCGCCGAGCGCCTTGATGCGATCATGGATCGGCGACAGTTTGCGGTCGCGCCCAGCCGGCCAGGCATGGCGCGGAAACTGAATGGCGTATTCGTTGCCGTAGATTTCCATGCCCTTGGCGACGCAGTAATCCGGGGCCGAGGCAAAGCTGGTGAAGCGGCGCGGATCGCAGGACCACATGTCCCACTCGGTCTGGCCCTCAGTCACCCATTCGGCCAGCACCTTGCCGGCGCCGCCGCCCTGGGCGATGCCGAAGGTGAAGACGCAGGCCTCGAAGGCGTTGGGCACGCCGGGCATCGGCCCGATCAGCGGATTGCCGTCCGGTGCGTAGGGGATCGGGCCGTTGATGACCTTGGACAGACCGGCGGTGCCAAGGATCGGCACGCGGGCGACGGCATCGGCCAGATAGTCCTCCAGCCGGTCGAGATCGTCGGGGAACAGCTGGAAAGAAAAATCGTCTGGCATCGGGTCGTTGTGACCGACCCAATGCGCACGGCAATTGCGCTCATAGGGGCCGAGATTCATGCCGTTCTTTTCCTGGCGCAGGTAATAGGAGGTGTCGACGTCGCGCAGCAGCGGCAGTTTCTTGCCTTGCTCCTTCGACCATGCGGCCAGTTCGGGGATTTCCTCGAACAGGATATATTGATGGCTCATCACCATCATAGGCACGTCGCGGCCGAACATCTTTCCGACTTCGGCCGCACGGTAACCGGCGGCGTTGACGACCACCTCGCAGCGGATTTCGCCCTGCCCGGTCTCGACCACCCACTCGTCGTTCTCGCGGCGCACGCCGGTGACCGGACAGAAGCGAATGATCTTCGCACCTAGGTCGCGGGCGCCCTTGGCCAGCGCCTGGGTCAGCTGCGCTGGGTCGATGTCGCCGTCACTCGGATCGTAGAGCGCGCCCTTCAGTTCATGCGTTTCGATGAACGGATAGCGACGCTTGATTTCGTCGAGCCCGACCACATCGATCTCCATGCGCTGGTAGCGGCCCATGCCCTTGGCGCGCTGGAACTCCTGCAATCGCTCGGCCGTATGGGCCAGCCTGAGCGAACCGGTGACGTGGTAGTTCATGGGATAGCCGACCTCATCGGCCAGCCCGCGATAGAGCTCCGTCGAATAGCGCTGCATATTCATCAACGACCATGACGAGGAGAAGGTCGGCACGTTGCCGGCCGCATGCCAGGTCGAGCCAGAGGTGAGCTCATTCTTTTCCAGGAGCACGCAGTCGGTCCAGCCCGCCTTGGCGAGATGGTAGAGCGAGGAGGAGCCAACGACACCGCCTCCGATGATCACCACACGTGCCGTGATCGGCAAACCGGCCATGTTTTTCTCCAAACCTAAAGCGCGGTCCAGCGCGCTTTATTTCTGTTTTGATGCATGTCGTTATCCCAAAACCGCTGCACACTTTTGGGGGACATGCATTCAGTAAACAGGTGGCGAAACCACCCAGATGACTACCGCCGGCTCCGCTCCAGGATTGCGCCAGCGGAACGGCTTGCCGTCGAAGCGAAAGGAGTCGCCTTCGCCAAGCCGGTGCCAGACGCCTGATATCTCGATGTCGAAGCTGCCGGAAGCAACATACCCGGCTTCCTCCGTCGGCCGGCGCGCTTCGGTCTTCAGTTCAGCACCCGGCGCGAAGACCGAACGCAGCATTTCGAAGCTACCGCCGAGATCGGGCGACAGAAGCTCCTCCACCAATCCGGAATCGCTTGTACCAAGCGTGCGGCGGCTGCCGGCGCGCACGACCACGCCGCGCTCGTTCTCCACAGGCACGTCGTGGCTGAAGAACAGGCTGACCGGCACGCCGAACAATTCCGCAAAGGCTCTGAGATCGCTCAGCGATGGTATCGACAGGCCGCGCTCGACCTGACTGACCCAGCCGACGGAGCGGCCGAGCTTCAGGCCGATCTCGGCAAGCGTCAGACCGCGCGCCCTGCGCAGCGCCCTGATATCGCCGGCCAGCAGCCGTTCGCGGTTTTCCTGCTCCGATCTGACAGCGGTTGAGGGCAAAGCCATTTCTCTTGATGAAATTTCTGGTGAGAAATCCCCTTCGTGAAAAAGTCGGGGCAAATTTCATGAGACGTCAGGTTCGTGAAAAAATCAAGAGGATTTTCATAGGGCCACAAGAATTGCTTGCGCCATTTTGGCAGTTCAGGCAAAGGCTCGGCCACGAACGGCGAGTGAGGGCGTCCGGTCGAGGCTTACGATAGAGCGCCACGCGTCAAATTGGACCCGCAATGGTGCTCTTTCATTTTCTGGACGGCGCATGATCCTTTCCGGAATCGATTCCGGTTCCGGGTCAGGCGCAAAGGACGCCCATGCTGGAAAACAGGACTAAGATTACAGATGATGCGGCGATCGTCGACGAGGCGATCACGTCGCGCCGCTCGGTCCGGGCCTTTCTGCCCGACATGGTCGACGACGAGACGATCCGCGCCATTCTCACTGTTGCCGCGCGCGCGCCTTCGGGCACCAACATGCAGCCCTGGCGGGTCTACGTGACCAAGGGCGAGGTCAAGCAGCGGATCACCGATGCCATCCTCAACTCCGGCATCCGTGCCGAAAAGGCCGAGTGGGACGAGTATCGCTACTATCCCGACCAGTTCTTCGAACCCTATCTCACCCGGCGGCGGGCCAATGGCTTCGGCCTCTACAGCGTTCTCGGCATCGGCCGGCGTGAGGTGGACAGGATGCGCGCGCAGCACGACCGCAACTTCGTCTTCTTCGACGCGCCGGTCGGCATGATCTTCACCGTCGACCGGCGGCTGAACAAGGGGTCGTGGATCGATTACGGCATGTTCCTGCAGAATATCATGGTGGCGGCACGGGGCAGGGGCCTGCACACTTGCCCGCAGGCCGCCTTTGCACCCTACCACAAGCAGATCAGGCCGGTGCTCAACATTCCAGACGAGGAGATCGTCGTCTGCGGCATGGCGCTCGGCCATGAAGACACGTCCAAGCCCGAAAACGAGTTCCGCACCGACCGCGCGCCGCTGGAAGAGTGGGTGACGTTCGCCAAGTGAGATGGCGCCAAGTGAGGCGACGACGCGCCGTCTCGGTCTACTGCACTTCGTAACCGACTTCCTCGCTGGCGTGACAGAGCGCCTTCCAGAACGAGCGCGCAAACGACCGGAATACATAGATGTCGAACTGGTCGGCGCCGGTGCGCTGGATCTGGGCGAAGACGTCATGATGCATGGTCGAACGGCCGGCACCGACCGGAAAGGCCGGCAGCGCGAAGTCGATGGCGAAGAATTTCGCCAGCACCCATTCGGCCTTCGGTCCGGCGATGCGGATCGCGGTGCGGCCATGCGACAGGTCGGTCACCGTGCCGATCGCCGGCGTCACGACACCGGCAAAGGCCGACACCAGGCCCTCGGCCTCGTCGACCACCGTGAATTTTCCTGGCGCGAAACCGAACACCGACCTCACGCCGTCGGTGCTGCCGGCGCCGGCGCCATCGGGCAGAGCAAGGCCGGTCACGGTGCGGATACCGGCGATCAACTCCTTCTCCTGGCCCGGCCAGGCAGCGAGCTGCAGGATCGACCCCGGCCTGGTTTCGGAGAGGATGACATCGATGCCGTGTTCGAAATCGCCGTGCGAGCCGGTGCGCAGTTCCGGCTCAAGCGGTGCCGGCTCAAGCGGTGATTGGCGCTCAACCATGCATGCGGCTCCCGTCCGGATCAAAGAAGTGGTTGGAGACGATCTCGACCGGGCCGAACCGGTTGCGCAGGGGATCGGAGATATGGGCGCGCGTGCCGCGCCGTGCCTTGCCGTCCTTGACCAAAGCGAGCGCGATGTACTTGCCGAGCGCCGGCGAATAGCAGCAAGCGGTGATGTGGCCGATGGAATCGTGCGGATTGGCTTCGTCAAGCGCCTCGACGATGTGCGCGCCGCCGTTGAGCGGCTGGTTGTCCAGCGAAATCAGCCCGACGAGTTCCAGACGGCCGGGTGCGATCAGGCCCTCGCGATCCATCATAGCCGAGCCGATGAAGGGCTTCTTCTTGGACAGCATCCAGTCGAGATGCAGGTCGCGCGCCGTGGTGCGGCCGTCGATCTCGGCGCCGGTGACGTGGCCTTTCTCGATACGCATCGTGCCCAGCGCCTCAAGCCCGTAAGTCACCAGTCCGAACGGCTTGCCGGCTTCGATCAACGCTTCCCAGACATGGGTGCCGTAGCCTGCGCCGGAGTAAACTTCGAAGGCCATTTCGCCGGAGAAGGAAAGCCGGCAGATCATCACCGGCACTCCTGATATCTTGCCATGCACGATGCCCATGAAGGGCAGTGCGGCGTTGTCGACGGCAGTGCCGGTGACGCAAGCAGCAAGAATGGCCCGCGCCTTTGGCCCGCCGATCGCCGCACCCGCCCATTGGTCGGTCACCGAGGTCACGTGGACCTTCAGCTCCGGCCAGATGACGTCGAGGAAATATTCCAGGTGCTGCATCACCTTGCCGGCATTGGCGGTGGTGGTGGTCATCAAGAAGTCCTGTTCGCCGAGCCGCCATGTCGTGCCGTCGTCGAAGGCGAGGCCGTCCTCGCGCAGCATCAGCCCGTAGCGGGCCTTGCCGACGGCCAGCGTCGAGAACATGTTGGTGTAGACCCGGTCGAGGAATTCCGCCGCGTCCGGACCCTGCACGGCGATCTTGCCCAGCGTCGAGACGTCGACGATGCCGGCGCTCTCGCGCGTCGCCTTAGCTTCGCGTACATAGGCCTGCTCGATCGTTTCGCCGGCGTGGCCGTAGATCATCGGGCGAAACCAGAGGCCGGCCGAATACATGGTCGCGCCGTTGGCGACGTGCCAGTCATGCATCGGCGTCAGCCGCTCGGGCCTCAGATCACCGAACCGGTCGGCGGCGAGTGAGCCAATCGACACCGCCGAAAAGGGTGGGCGAAAACGTGTCGTGCCGACTTCGGGGATCGGCTCGCCCAATGCTTCGGCCATGATGGCGAGGCCCGGTATGTTGGAGCTCTTGCCCTGGTCGGTCGCCATGCCGAGCGTGGTGTAGCGCTTCAGGTGCTCGACCGAGATGAAGCCTTCGCGATGCGCAAGCCGCACATCCTCGGCGGTCACATCGTGCTGGAAATCGACGAAGCTTTTTCCGTCGGCCCTGATCTCGAACACCGGCGCCGGATCGGGATCGCCGGGTGCGGCTTCGACGACCGGCAAGGCCGCTGGCGTGCCCGTGCCACCCGCCGCGGAAAGGCCGGCGGCGCGGCCTTCGGCGATTGCCTCGGCGGTGGAAAAGCTGCCGGTGAAGGCGCCGGCGCCAATCCATCGCTGCGTCGCGTTCGGTGGTAGGAAGGCTTGTCTGGCGGCATTCCATTCCGCCTTGGCGCCGGCCTGGCTGGCCAGATGGATGGTCGGTGACCAGCCTCCCGACATCAGCAGGCAGTCGGCTTGAATGCTGCGCGGATCGCCGGCAAGCGCGCCGTTGACCATGTCGAAGCGCTGCACCTTGATGCCGGACAACGCCTTGCCGCCTTCGGTGGCGACCACGGCGTGAGCGGAAAGGTTCTTGGCCTCCACTTCGTCGGCGAGCTCGCGCATCTCGCTCGAAAGCTCCGGCCGCACGTCGACGATGGCGACGATCGCCGCACCGGCCTTCTTCAGCGCAAGCGCGGAGCGATAGGCGCTGTCATTGTTGGTGAACAGCGCGATCCTGTTGCCCGGCAGCACGCCGTACTCGTTGGCGTAGCGCTCGGCGGCATGCGCCAGCATCACACCCGGCCGGTCGTTACCCGGAAACACCAGCGGCCGCTCGAAGGAGCCGGTGGCCAGCACCACCGATTTGGCGCGGATGGTCCAGTAGCGATGGCGCGGTTCGCCCTTGCCGGGCCTCTCCTTATGATCGGTGACCCGTTCGAGCGCGGCGAGCGTGTTGCCATCGTAGTAGCCCCAGACCGTGGTGCGCGGCAGCAGGCAGACATTGTCATAGCCTTCGAGCTGGCCGGCGGCTCGCGCTGCCCAGTCGGCGGCCGGCATGCCGTCGATCGTCTCGCCCGACCAGTTGGCCGAGCCGCCGAAATGCGGTTCGAGCTCGCTGAGGATGACACGCGCGCCCTGATCGGCGGCGGCCCTGGCAGCCATCAGCCCGGCCGGACCGGAGCCGACCACCAGCACATCGCAGAAAGCGTTCATGCGCTCATAGCGCGCCGTGTCGGCAGAGATCCCAGCACGGCCGAGACCGGCGGCGCGGCGGATGAAATGCTCGCAGAACATCCAGAAACGCGTGCCTTTCAGCGGGCCGATCGCAGGTCCCATGAAGGTCTTATAATAGAAGCCGGCAGACAGAAGCTTGCCGCCGAGCTGGTTGGCGGCGCTGAGATCCCAGGACAGCGATGGAAAGCGGTTCTGGCTGACGGCGGTCAGCCCGTCATAGATCTCGACCATGGTCGCGGCAATGTTGGGCTCGCGAACCTCGCCCCGCAGCACCGTCACCAGGGCGTTCGGCTCTTCGACGCCTGATGTCAGCACGCCGCGCGGGCGGTGATATTTGAACGAGCGCCCGAACAGGGTGACACCGTTGGCCAGCAGCGCCGAGGCAAGCGTGTCGCCGGCATGACCGGTGTAGGGCGCGCCGTCGAAGGTGAACCGGATGGTTCGCAGCCGGTCGATCCGGCCGCCGGCATCGGTGCGGCGCGGGCTCATGGCTTGCCCTCCGCCTTGTGGCGCGCGGCGGATTTGTGGTCGCCGCGCGCGAAGGCGACGCTGGAGACCTCGTGTGTCAGCGTGTTGCGCACGACCCTGAGGTGGGCGCGGCAGCCGCCGGAATGCTGCCAGATCTCGTTGTGGTCGCCCGCCGGGTTCAACCTGTTGTAGACATAGGCGTTCCAGGCATCGAGGTTTTGGGAGGCAGGCTGAGGGCGCTCGCGGTTGCCATCGCCCTGATAGGTGAACTCGATGACGTCGCGCGGGCCGCAATAGGGGCAGGTGATGAGCATCGATGTCCTACCTAATGCAGCCTAGGCGTTGCGCCCTGGCCCTTGTCGTCGATCACAAGGCCGCGATGGAAACGGTCGAGCGTGAAGGGGGCGTTAAAGTCGTGCGGCTCGTCCTTGGCGATGGTCCAGGCAAAGCACCAGCCGGAGGCCGGCGTCGCCTTGAAACCGCCGTAGCACCAGCCGCAGTTGAGATACATGCCCGGCAGCGGACCGGTGGTGATGATCGGCGAACCATCCATCGACATGTCGCAGACGCCGCCCCATGAGCGCAGCATGCGGACGCGGGCGAGACCCGGAAACAGTGCCAGCATCTCGCTCATCACCTCGTCGACAACAGGCAAACTGCCGCGCTGGGCGTAGCTGTTATAGCCGTCGAGGTCGCCGCCATAGACAAGCCCGCCCTTGTCCGACTGCGACATGTAGAAATGGCCCATGCCGAAAGTCAGAACCGTGTTGATGAACGGCTTCAGCGATTCCGTCACGAAGGCCTGCAGCACATGGCTCTCGATCGGCATGGTATCGATGCCGGCGAGCCGCATGACTTGCCCGGTGCTGCCGGCCACCGCGACCGCCACTTTCTTGGCGCGGATCTCTCCGCGCGACGTCGAGACGCCTGATATGCGGTCGCCGTCGCGCAGGAAGCCGGTGACCTCGCAATTCTCGATGATGTCGACGCCGCGACGGTCGGCGCCGCGCGCATAGCCCCAGGCGACGGCATCGTGGCGGGCGGTGCCGGCGCGCCGCTGCATCAGGCCGCCGACGATTGGGAAGCGCGCCGTGGCGGAGACGTCCAGCGCCGGCACCAGGCGTGCGATCTCGGCCGTGGTCATCAGTTCGGCGTCGACGCCGAGATGGCGCATGGCGTTGCCGCGGCGGGCAAAATCGTCGAGCTGGGCGGGTGTATGCGCGAGGTTGAGGCAGCCGCGCTGCGAGAACATGACGTTGTAGTTGAGGTCGTGCGAGAGGTTCTCCCACAGCTTCATCGAATGTTCGTAGAAGCGCGTGTTGGCCGGCAGCAGATAGTTGGAGCGCACGGCCGTCGTGTTGCGGCCGACATTGCCGGATCCGAGCCAGCCCTTCTCCAGCACGGCGACATTGGTGATGCCGTGCTCCTTGGCGAGATAATAGGCGGTCGACAAGCCATGGCCGCCGCCGCCGATGACAATCACGTCATAGGACGCCTTAGGGTCCGGTTTGCGCCAGGCCGGCTTCCAGTCCTTGTTGCCGGTCAGCGCGTTTTTGAGAAGCGAAAAGACCGAATACTCCGCCATTCTTTTTGTTATCCGTTCTGGCTTTTTGTCATCCGTTTTGGGCGATGGGGCACACTATAGAGCAGGCCGCTGCCGCAAAGCCAATATTGCGCCATCGCTTTTCGACTGGCCGACGCCGAGACCGCCGGACAGAGCGGACGGCTTGCTCCCCGGTATGAGCGTCTTTATCAAGGACGAGCTTTAGAACGCCTTACCGCCTGTGAGTCGCCAAACGATCATGCTTTTCCGACTGCTCCGCTTCGTTCTGGTCCTGGCGATCGTTGCCTCGGCGCCGCTTTCGCTTGATGCGGCGGCGCAGGGGCTTGACCATGCTGCGTCCGGGGTGGTCGCCGACCAGCAGAAAATCCTGCAGGATCTGACGACGAGGACCGACAATCTCGAAAAGAAAATCCAGGAGGACGGTGCCGACGACGCCAGCCTTGTCGATATCCGCCTGCAGCTCGAGGAAATGTCGCGAGGTGCGCTGAACAGCGCGCTTGCCTTCCGCCCGCGACTTTCGGAGATCAACGCAAGGCTCGATCAGCTCGGGGTGCCGCCGGCCGCGGGCCAGCCGCCCGAACCCGACATCGTGACCAGCGAACGCCAGGCGCTGGCGTCCCAAAAGGCCGAGATCAATGCTGTCATCGCCACGGCGCAAAACCTGTCGATCCGCATCAGCGGCCTCATCGACAAGATCGCCAATATGCGCAGCGAGCTGTTTCGCAATCTGCTCACTAAGCGCTACGTGCTGTCCGACGCTCTGAGCCCTGAGGTCATTTCCGATGCCAACGGTGAATTTACCGGCTTCTACAAGGCGGTGTCGTCCTGGCTGACCTTCGCCTTCAAGTTCAAGTTCCAGGCCGTGCTGGCCGCGACCTTGACGGCGCTCTCCCTGGCGGCGGTGCTTTTTGTCGGTGGGCGGCGTCTGTTCGGACGTGTCTTCGAAGCAGACCCTTCCGTCGAGGATCCGTCCTATCTCAGCCGGCTGTCGGTGGCGTTCTGGTCGACATTGCTGCCGACGCTGGCGGTCGGCGTCTTTCTCGTCTCGACCGTGTTCTTTTTCAACTACTACAACGTGTTGCGCGGCGACATTGGCGTTTTCCTGAATGCGCTGGTCGCCGTCATCGCGGTGGTGTTCTGCGTCAACCGGCTGACCAATGCGGCGCTGGAACCGCGGCTGCCGAACTGGCGGCTCATACCCGTTGAAACGGGTCCGGCACGCTGGCTGGTGCGGCTGACGACCGCCATGGCGGTGGTGATCGGCGTCAACAATTTCCTGTCGGTCGTCAACGACAAGATGGGCTCGCCGCTGTCGCTGACCATCGCCAGAAGTTTTGTCGCCACCATCATCGTCGGCGTCATCCTGATCCTGATGGGGCTGCTGAAACCGTTCAAGGCACCCGACGGAAGCTGGCGCCCCTGGCCGGTGTGGCTGCGCTACACGGCTGTCGCGCTCGGCGTTTTCACCATCGCCACGGCGCTGCTCGGCTATATCGGCCTCGCCATCTTCGTCTCGCTGCAAGTCGTGGTCACCGGAACCATTCTGGTCACCGCCTATATCGGCTTTCTGTCGGCGCGGGCGATCAGCGAGGAAGGCGGCTTTGCCAACACGTCGATCGGGCGCTGGCTATCGACCAATTCCAGCTATGAGGAGTCCGCGCTCGACCAGCTCGGCCTGGTCGTCAGCGTCGCCATAAACCTGATGATCGTGCTGGTGTTCCTGCCGCTGATCCTGTTGACGTGGGGCTTCCAGCCCGGCGACATCCAGGCCTGGGGCTATAAGCTGGCGACGGGCCTCACCATCGGCTCGGTGACGATCTCGGTGACCGGCATCCTGACCGGCATCATTGTCTTCATTATCGGCTATTTCCTGACGCGCTGGTTCCAGGGCTGGCTCGACGGCTCGGTGATGGCGCGCGGCAAAGTCGACACCGGCGTGCGAAACTCAATCCGGCTGGCGGTCGGCTATGCCGGCGTGGCACTCGCAGCACTCGTCGGCGTCTCGGCGGCGGGCATCGATCTCTCCAATCTGGCGCTTGTCGCCGGCGCCCTGTCCCTCGGTATCGGCTTTGGCCTGCAGAATGTCGTCTCCAACTTCGTCTCCGGTCTGATCCTTTTGGCCGAGCGGCCGTTCAAGGTCGGCGACTGGATCGTCGCCGGTGACATCAGCGGTACGGTCAAGAAGATCAGTGTGCGCGCTACCGAGATCGAGACGTTCCAGCGGCAGTCGGTGATCCTGCCCAATTCCAACCTGATCAACAATGCCGTCGGCAACTGGACGCACCGCAACAAGCTCGGTCGCATCGACATCAAGGTCGGCGTCGCCTACGGCAGCGACGTCAAGCAGGTCCATGCTGTCCTTTTGGAGATTGCGCGCGGCCATCCGCTGGTGCTGAAGAATCCCGAACCCTTCGTGCTGTTCACCAATTTCGGGCCGGCCGCTCTCGAATTCGAAATCCGTGTGTTCCTGGCCGACGTCATGAATGGCAACATCGTACAGAACGACATCCGGTTTGCCGTCCTCGATGAGTTCGCGGATCAGCATATCGAAATTCCGTCGGCGCCGCGCGCAGTCGTCGAGACCAAAAAGCATGACGCATGGCCGATCGACGATGACCAGATCGAGGCTGAATTCGCCGAGAAGGAGCGCGCGGCGGCCGAAGCCGCGGCCGAGACGAAACGCCTGGCTAGATCCGGGCGCAAGACGCGCAAGCCGGATCCCGATTAGGGTAATATTGATATTCAGGTATCACCGGCTTTCGACACAGCGAAAGCAATTGCGGCATGAATGCGGCATTCAGTTGCCGTTCAGCTTACATCTCATATAAGCTCACATGCAAAGGGCGAGAATGCCTTGCGAAATGCAAACAGAGGCGGTGGAAACACCGATATTGCAAATGTGGAAGTCTCTCGTCGCCGCCATCGCTTTTCTTGCCGTGGGCGGTTCAGCCTTCGGCGCCAGCGCGACCAACAAGGACGCCGAGACCCGCACACTCGTCGTGACCGAAGGCGGTGGCAAGACGGAGCTGGCGCTGGCCGCCGGCGAAACCGCGGAATTCTGCCCGACCGGCTGTTTCGTTACCATGCCGAATGGCGACCTCGAGGCGCTGACCGGTTCGGAAACGATCGAAATCTCGGGCGGCGTCGCCCGTATCAAGTAGCCGCGTCAAAAAACGTTGACGATTTTTCGAAGGCCGGGCAATGCCCGGCCTTTTATGGTTTCGGGTCAGCGAAACTTAACGATGAAGGGCGAAATACCGTCACGCAAGCCAGGCCAGGCTGGGCGTTTTAACATTCGCTGCGCTGTTCCCCCGTTATATCGGGCCGAAGACGCCGAAGCACGGCGCGGATTTTGGAATGGTGCATGATCCTTTCCGAGAAATCGGTTTTCGGGATCATGGGCTTTTAGGCAGGGCAACGGAAAATGGACGCGCGGTCGGAAAGGAACGCAATTCCGCTTGCCGTCGATCTCGACGGCACGCTGATCGCGACGGACCTGTTGTGGGAAGGGCTGTTCATCCTTCTCAAGAAGAATCCGCTCTATCTTTTCCTCGTGCCGTTCTGGCTCGCCGGCGGGCCGGCGCGGTTGAAGCAGGCCATCGCTCAACGCATCGACATCGATCCTGCGTCGCTGCCTTTCCGCGAGGCGCTGCTTCAGCGCCTTCGCATTGAACATGGCGAGGGCCGCCAGATCGTGCTGGCGACCGGTACGCCGCGCAAATTGGCCGAGGCGATCGCCGCACATCTCGGGATATTCGATCGCGTCCTGGCGACCGACGGCCCCCACAACATGACCTCAGGCAGAAAGCGCGCCTCGCTTGTCGCCGCCTATGGCGATGGCGGCTTCGACTATGCCGGCAATAGCCGGCACGACCTTAGGGTATTCGACGCCGCGCGCGCGGCAATCGTCGTCGCGCCCGACCGCCATGCTGCGCGATGGCAGGCCGCCCACGGTGCCGAAATGATGCCGGCGCCGAAGCCGACGTTCAGAACCATCGTCAAGATGCTGCGCGTTCATCAGTGGCTGAAGAACTCGCTGATCGCGGTGCCGATGGTACTGTCGCACGAATACTTCAACGCCGACATGGTCTGGGAATGCCTGCTGGCCTTCGTATCGTTCAGCGCAGTCGCTTCCGCCATCTACATCCTCAACGATTTCTTTGATCTCGCGCTCGATCGCAAACACCTGACCAAGCGCAACCGGCCATTCGCCAGCGGCGCGCTGTCGATCCCGTTCGGCCTCGGTTCGATGATGGTGCTGCTTGCAATGGGCGTTGGTGCAGGGCTTCTGCTGCCTATCGAATTCCTCGGCGTGCTCGGCGGCTACATAGTCATCACCACCGCCTATTCGCTGTCGTTCAAGCGCATGCTCCTGATCGACGTGCTGACGTTGGCCGGACTCTACACGATCCGCGTTCTGGCGGGCGCCGCGGCGACCGGCGTCGACGTCTCGTTCTGGCTGCTGGCCTTCTCGATCTTCTTTTTCCTGTCGCTGGCGCTGGTGAAGCGTTTTGTCGAGCTGCGCACGACCGCGATTCCGGCCGGCGAACGCATTGCCGGCCGCGGCTACCGCACCGAAGACCAGGAGATCGTCGCCCAGGCGGGCATGGCCTCGGCCTTTTCCTCGGCGCTGGTGCTGGCACTCTATATGGACAGTGTTGCGGTGCGCGAACTCTATCCTCACCCGTGGCTGGTCTGGCCCCTGGCGCCGATCGTCCTGTACCTGACCATCCGCGTCTGGATTCTCGCCCGCCGCGACGAGATGCATGACGATCCGGTCGTCTTCATCATCCGCGACTGGCGCAGCCAGATCGTCGTGCTCATCGGCGCCGTGTTCCTGGTCGCCGGAGGCTGGTAGGCGTGGCGAAGCAGCGGTTCCAGAGCTTCGGTCTTGCCACGCCGCCGGCACTCGATGTGACCCCGGCGGACGACGCTGTTGCGCTGCTGAAGAGCGGCAAGGCGGCAAGAAATGCCTTGCTCGCCTACGGCAACGGCCGCTCCTACGGCGATTCCTGCCAGAACCAGGCCGGCATGGTCGTCGACATGCGGCCGCTGAACAGGATCCGCGCCTTCAATGCCGAGACAGGCGTGATCGAGGCCGAGGCCGGCGTGCTTCTGTCCGACATCATCGCCCATGCAGCGCCATACGGCTTCTTTCCGGCCGTCGTTCCAGGCACGCAGGTCGTCACGCTCGGCGGCGCCATCGCCAATGACGTTCACGGCAAGAACCATCACCGGCGCGGCACCTTCGGCTGCCACGTCGAATCGTTCACGCTGCTAAAATCGGATGGACGGCCCCATTACTGCTCGGCCACCGACAATGCACGCCTGTTTGCGGCGACGATCGGCGGCATGGGGCTGACCGGACTGATCCTGTCCGCATCGATCCGGCTGATGCGGGTGCCATCCCTCGATATCGTCGAGACGGCGACGCCGTTCCGCGACCTCGGCGAATTCTTCGAGCTTGCCGAAGCGGCCGACCAAGCCAACGAATACGTCGTCGCATGGATCGACCAGCTTGCCGGCGGCCACGGCCGTGGGCGCGGGCTGCTGTTTACCGGCAATCACGCCGAGCATGGCTCCCATGTGGCCTCTCGTGCCGGCGGCAACCTTTCGGTGCCGTTCCAGCCGCCGTTCAACGTGCTCAACCGGCCGTTCCTGACTGCCTTCAATGCCGCCTACCGGTGGAAGAAAGGCAGGTCTACCGCGCCGCGCCAGGTCGGCTACCAGGGTTTTTTCTTTCCGCTCGACGGCCTTGGCAACTGGAACCGGCTCTACGGACCGAACGGGCTTTTCCAGCACCAGAGCGTGGTGCCGGAAGACGTCGCGCGCCGAGCGGTGCCGGCGCTGCTTGCGGCGGCAAAACGGGCGGGGCAGGGCTCGTTCCTGACGGTCCTGAAGCGCTTCGGCTCGATCCGCTCGCCGGCACTGCTGTCGTTCCCGCGACCGGGTTTCACGCTGACGCTGGATTTTTCCAACCGTGGCCGGGGGACGCTGGCGCTGCTGAAGGAGCTCGACCACATCACGGTCGCGGCCGGTGGCGCGGTCAATCCCTACAAGGACGCCCGCATGGGCGCCGACACTTTCGCCGCATCCTTTCCGGAATGGCAACGCCTCGAAGCGATCCGCGATCCCGCCTTCATGTCGAGTTTCTGGGCGCGAACGGCGAAAAAACTCGAGGCTCGGCGCGAAACCGCTGAAGCGGCAGAATAGATAAAATTAGAACAGTTCGTGATTAACGGTCTATAAGACCAAGATTTGCTTAAAACATTTTGTGCTTCATGAAGCGTTTGCAGGTTTGTAATAGAACGGCTGAAGGGCTGGCGGAAGAAACATGAAATACATCGTCTTCATTCTGTTCACGGTCATGACCAACGCCGCTGCGCAGCTCATGCTGAAGCAGGGCATGATGTCACTCGGTACGATCTCCTTCGAGAGCACCAATCCGTTGCTGAAGCTGTTGCAGATTGTCTTCAGCCCGTGGGTTTTCTTCGGCCTGTGCACCTTCGTCATCTCGATGGCTTCGCACCTCTATGTGCTGTCCAAGGTCGAGCTCAGCTTCGCCTATCCGTTCCTCAGCCTCGCCTATGTCGCCGTTGCTATCTTCGCCTATTTCATCTTCCGCGAAGACCTCAATGCCTGGCGCATCGCCGGCATCGCCTTCATCTGCGTCGGCACGGTGCTGATCGCCCAAAGTGGCCGGGACTTGGGCGATCGAGAGCACGAGGACGAGACGGCTGGCCTTTCCCTCGACAAGATTCACACCAGCGGGATTGTTCGATGAGACATGTGATCTTTGGCGGCGACGGTTTCGTCGGCCGCCACCTTGCCCCGAAACTTCTGGCCGACGGCGAGGAGGTGGTCGTCGCCGACATCGCCAAGAGCGACCTGCCGCATTACCGTTCGGTCCGATATGTCAGGTGCGACGTCACCGATCCGGCCTCGGTCGCTTCGGTCGGGCTGAAGGCCGACGACATGGTCTATAATCTTTCGGCGAAAATGCTGTCGCCGATCCAGGTGCGCGCCAAGCGCCACCAGTTCTTCTTCCCGGTGAACTTCCACGGCACCGAGCACATCATAAAGGCGATGGACAGAGCCGGCGCGCCCAAGCTCGTCCATTACACGACTGACATGATCTACGGCCATACGATCACGCAGCCGATGACCGAGGAACATCCGGTCGCGCCGCTCGGCGAATATGGCTGGTCGAAACAGAAGACCGAGGAGCTGGCCGCCGAATGGCGCAAGCGCGGCATGTCGATCTCGCTGTTTCGGCCGCGCCTGATCATCGGTCCCGGCCGCCTCGGCATCCTCGAAAAACTGTTCAAGCTGATCGATTGGAATCTTCCGGTGCCTATGATCGGCTCGGGCAAGAACCCGTATCAGTTCATCTCGGTGTTCGACTGCGCCGAGGCAGCGCGCGCCGCCTGGAGAGCCGGCGTGCCTGATGAAGCCTATAATCTCGGTTCGCTCAACCCGCCGCCGGTCAGGAAACTGCTCGGCGATCTGATCAGGCATGCCGGGTCGAAGTCGATCCTGATCCCGACACCGGGCTGGGCAGTCAAGCGCACGCTCGACCTGCTCGATCTCTTGAACATGCCGATCATGGATCCGGAGCAGTATCTGATCGCCGACGAGGACTGCGTGCTCGACGTGTCCAAGGCCGAACGCCAACTCGGCTGGGTGCCGCAATATCGTGACGAGGACATGCTGATCGCCGCCTACAGCGAATATCGCGCCAAGAAAGACGGCCATGCCGTCGCCGCCAGACATGTGCCCGCCGAGTGATGGGCCAGCAGGAGACTCTTGAGATGACCGTCATGACCAAGCCAGACAACCACACGACTGCGCGCGCCACGGTCAGCGCGCCGGCGCTTTCGCCCGCCACCACCGCCAAGCCCGATTTGATCAGCGTCGAGCAGGCCAAGGCGATGGACGTCGCGCGCATGACCGACCTGTTCAAGGCGCATCTCAATCCCGGCCAGCTGCATTTCATGAAGCTGCTCGGCTTCCACAAGATCAAGATCGAGCGCGCCGAAGGCATGTTCTACATCGATCAGAACGGCCGCAGGATCCTGGATTTCTTCGGCGGCTTCGGTTCGCTGGCCTTCGGCCACAACCATCCGCGCCTTCTCGAAGCGCGCAAGAAATTCCAGGAGGAGAAGCGGCAAGAGATCGCCATCGCCTTCATGTCGCAATATGCGGCCGCCCTGGCGCACAATCTCGCCAAATGCTCGCCCGGCGATCTCGACATGGTGTTTTTGGGCTCGTCCGGCTCGGAAGCCATGGAGGCGGCCGTGAAGCTCGCCGAACGCGCCGCGGGCCCGAAGCGGCCGAGGGTCGTCTATGCCGAGAATTCCTTCCACGGCAAGACCAAAGGCGTGCTGGCGATCACCGACGGCTCGCTTTACCGCGCCGACTTCAAGGTGGCCGACAATGTCGTGCGCATCCCTTTCGCCGACATCGAAGCGGTCGAGCGCACCTTCCGCTCGGACCCGGAGATCGGCGTCATCGTGCTGGAAACCATCCAGGGTGGTGGCGGCATTATCCAGGCGCCTGCCGAATACTGGCAGAAGCTGCGTGCGTTATGCGACCAGTACGGTGTGCTGTGGGTCGCCGATGAAGTGCAGTGCGGCTATGGCCGCTCCGGCCGTTTCTATGCCTTCGAGCATTACGGCGTTGTTCCTGATGTGACGGCGCTGGCAAAATCGCTCGGCGGCGGCAAGGCGGCGGTCGGCGCGATGATTGCCAGGCGCGAGGTCTACATGAAGGCCTATGGCACGCCGAAGACGGCGATGATCCACGCCATGGCTACCTTCGGCGGCATGGGTGAGGCCTGCGTCACCTCGATCGAGGCGCTCAACGTGCTTTACGACGAGGGGCTCATCGACAACGCCGCTGTGACCGGCGACTACCTGCTGCAACGCCTTCAGGCGTTGAGGGAAAAATACCCGAAGATCATCAAGGAGGTCCGCGGCAAGGGCCTGATGGTCGGGCTGGAATTCCACGATTTTTCGCAGACCCTGCCGATGGTGCTGCGGCCGGTGGTCAGCGTGCTCGACGAGAAGCTGAAGGGATCCTTGTCCGGCTTCGTCGGAGCGCTGTTGCTGCGCGACTACGACGTGCTCGTCGCCTTCACCGAATACAACCGCAATGTCATCCGTCTCGAACCGCCGTTGATCTGCCAGCGCGAACATGTCGACCGCTTTGTCGAGGCGCTCGACAGCCTGTTGTCGCGCGGCATCGTGTCGATCGTGAAGGATTTCGTCAAAAGCCAGGTCCGCTAGCCAGGTCCGCCGAGCGAAACCATGCTGACCAAATCTCCCGTTTCGACAAACCTGCTCGACCGGGTCACCGAGGCCGGTCTGGCATGGGGCGAGGGCACCTATGCGCGTCTTGCCGCACCGGTCGGGGCGGCGGCCTTCGCGCTTTACATCGTGTTGATCGCCGTGACGACATGGTTCATCCCCGACGCCAATTGGGACATGCTGCCCTACCTCGCGATCGCCGAGGAGGGCAGCTATCCCGATGTGCAGGCGCTGCACGGCTATGCTTATGGCACGGTCAAGGCCGGTGTGTCGGCTGGCGAGTACAAGACACTGACGGACGACCGCGGCGGCTTCCGCAGTCATATGGCCGGGAATGCCACCGACTTCCATTCGCTGCTCGGCATGTACCGGATCAAGTTGCTTTACGCCGAGATCCTTTCGACGATGAGTTCTGTGATGTCGCCGGTCGAGGCGATGCGTGTGATCTCAGTATTGTCGGTGCTGCTGTTCGGTGCGATCGCGCTGCTCTGGCTGCGGTCCGAAGGCGCGCTGGCGCTGGCGCCGGTCGCCGGCGCGGTGCTGATCATGGCCGAATTCGGCGACGCGGCGCGGGCAAATACACCTGATTTGCTATGCTCCGCCCTGTTCCTCGGCGGGCTTTTTGCGTATGTGCGCGGTCGCGAAGTGGCCACCGCGATCCTGCTTTTCCTCGCTTTCATGGCGCGGCCCGACAACATCGTCTTTCTTGCGATCTTCGCCGCATTGCTGGTCGCCTTCCGGCAGAAGGGGTGGGGCGCTCTGACCGGATTTGCCGCCTCGCTGGTCGCCTATTTCGCCATCTCGCATTGGGCGCAGCATCCCGGCTGGTGGCCGCATCTGTGGTTCTCCAGCGTCGAGCAGCACTACAACATGGACGGTTTCGATCCACCCTTCTCGGCTGTCGTCTATCTCCGGGCTCTTGCCGCCTCCCTGGTCCGCGCCGTCAGCCTGAACAGCTGGGTCGGCGTCTCGGTGCTGGCGCTGGCGGGGTGGTATGCGACCAGCCGCGCCGGCTTCAAGCTCCACCGCCGTGCCGGTATCCTGTTTGCGGCGCTGGTGCTCGGCGCGCTGGCCAAGTTCACCGTCTTCCCCATCCACGACACCCGCATCTACTTTCCCTATCTGATCCCGCCGTTCCTGCTGCTCGCCGGCCCCTTCATGGCGCTGTGGGCGAGCATCGAAGGGCGTCGCGCCCCAGTGTTGCACGTCGTTTCGGGAGATGAACCATGAGGTCCGTCTTCAGCCTGGCGCGCATCATTTTCCCCTGAAGCAGCTGATCTCAACTGCAGTGCCCCGCGTCTTTTTGGGCGCGAAAAGGACGCTGTGGAATTTTTCCGCGCATGATCCAGGCGAAAATCGATTCCGATTTTTCGGGGGCATGCGCCGGGGTCGCGCCGCACCTGTGGCGTGTCGCAAACAGGCGGTAGCGCAATGGCCGTCGTCTGCATATTGTGCGCCGGTCAGCGGGCGCCGGCGCCCGCAACAGCACTTTTGGAGTCGCGGGCATGGCATGGTTTCCGGAAAAGGCGAAGGTCGTCATCGTCGGGCTGGGCGGCATTGTCGGCGCATCGGTCGCCCATCACCTGATCGAGCGCGGATGGGACGACATCGTGGGCATCGACAAATCAGGCATCCCGACCGACATCGGCTCGACGGCGCACGCCTCCGACTTCTGCTACACGACCAGCCATGACTTCCTGTCCTGCTGGACGACGCTCTATTCCATCGATTTCTATGAGAAGATGGGCCATTACGCCCGCATCGGCGGCCTTGAGGTCGCTCGCGTCGGCGACGACGATCGCATGGAGGAGATCAAGCGCAAGATCGCCTCGGCAAAGGCCTTCGGCACGCGTGCCCGCCTGATCGATCCGGCCGAGATCAAGCAGAAATTCCCGCTGATCGAAGAAGAGAATGTGCAGGGCGGCCTGTTGGATCCCGATGCCGGTCTCGTCATCCCGCGCTCGCAAACGGTCGCCGGCAAGCTGGTCGATCAGGCGGAAGCCTCCGGCAAGCTCAAATCCTTCGCTAACACGCCGGCCAAGTCGCTCGTCGTCGAGAACGGGCGTATCAAGGGCGTGGTGACCGACCGTGGCACAATCGAGGCCGACTACGTGATTGTGTGCGCGGGTATTTGGGGCCGGTTGATCGCGGAAATGGTGGGCGAGGACCTGCCGGTGATGCCGATCGACCATCCGCTTACCTTCTTCGGGCCCTACACCGAATTCGCCGGCACCGGCAAGGAGATCGGCTGGCCGCTGCTGCGCGACCAGGGCAACTCGGCCTATATGCGCGACACCGGCGACCCCAAGACGGCCGAAGGCGGGCAGATCGAATGGGGCTATTACGAGGAGACCAATCCGCGCCTTTGCCATCCGCGCGACCTTCTGGAGAAACACCAGGCCCGTCTTTCGCCCTCGCAACGCGACCTCGACATGGAACAGATCCTGGCACCGCTGGAGCGCGCCATGGAACTGACGCCGATCCTGGGCGAACTGGGTTATAATGAGAGCCATTCCTTCAACGGGCTTCTGCAGGTGACGTCAGACGGCGGCCCCTCTATGGGCGAGAGCCAGAAGGTGCGGGGCCTCTGGTATGCCGTCGCAATATGGGTCAAGGACGGCCCCGGCATGGGCAAGCTTATCGCCGACTGGATGACGGACGGCCGGACGTCGATCGACCACCACGCCATCGACTATTCGCGCTTCTATCCGCACCAGACGCAAGAGCAGTTCATCTGGGACCGCTGCACCGAAACGGCGATGAAGGTCTACAATCCCGCCGTCCATCCGCGCGAGCCCTTCTCCAAGGCTCGCAACGTGCGCCGCTCGCCTTTCTGGGAGCGCGAGAAGGAACTCGGCGGCTATTTCATGGAGCTCGGCGGCTGGGAGCGCGCCCATGGCTATGCCGCCAACGAGCACCTGCTCGAGAAATATGGCAACCGGGTGCCGGTGCGCGAAAACGAGTGGGACAACCGCCATTTCTGGCGCGTCTCCAATGCCGAGCATCTCGCCATGAGCGAGGATTGCGGCATCGTAAATCTATCGCATTTCGCGATGTACGACGTGGAAGGGCCGGATCATGTCGCGCTGATGGAATGGCTGTGCGCGGCCAAGATCGGCGGCGACGGCAATATCGGCAAAGGCATCTACACGCATTTCCTCGACGATGAAGGCATGGTGCGCGCCGACCTGACCGTCATCCGCATGGCCGACCGGTGCCGCGTCATCGACGGTGCCGATGCCGGCCCGCGGGACTTCCACTACATGCGGCGGACGGCAGAAGACAAAGGGTTCGACGTCACCGTAACCGATGTGACCGAGAACTACGTGACCGTCGGCATCTGGGGTCCGAACGCGCGCTCGACCTTGCAGAAGGTCGTCGAGGACCCGGACGGGCTGACGCCGGAGAACTTTGCCTTTGCGGCGATCAAGCCCGTCAGGATCGCCGGCAAGGACGTGACCGCTTTCCGCATCTCCTATGTCGCCGAGCAGGGCTGGGAACTGCACATGCGATATGAAGACGGGCTGGCCGTATGGGACGCGTTGCGTTCGACCGGCGTGATGGCTTTTGGCGTCGAGACCTATGCCAACAGCCGCCGCATGGAGAAGAGCCTGCGCCTGCAGAACGCGGATCTTTTGACCGAGTACAATCTGCTGGAGGCCGATCTTGCCCGTCCAAAGGTCAAGGAGGCTGATTTCAGCGGCAAGGCAAAGCATCTGGAGTATCGCGCCCGCGCGCACCAGCCGGCGATGCTTTGCACGCTGGTCATGACGGATAATGTCGATTCCAGGGGCGTTGCGCGCTATCCGGTCGGCACGATGCCGGTGATGGACCCGGAAACGGGTGAGACGCTGGTCGACGAACTCGGCCGCCGATCTTTCACGACCTCGATCGCCTATGGCCCGACCGTCGGCAAGAACATTGCGCTCGCCTACCTGCCTTGGGCGTATTGCCAGGAGGGCCGCAAGCTGAACGTCGAATATTTCGGCGAGACATACCCGGTCGAAGTGGCCGCCGTCGGTTACAGACCGCTCTACGATCCGGAGAACCTCAATCCACGCAGCTGAGCGTTGGTTGATCCTCCCGCTATGGAAGGTGAAGGCGGACTCGCAAAAATGTGAACGCAAAGACTTAGCCCAGCGCCGGGCTTTTCGCTTTGTGACACGACGATTCTCGCTTACCTTGCGGCATGTCTGCTTTTTCTCGTGCAGGACATCTCCTTTCGGGCGCCGCAGCGCTGGCGCTGATGCTGGGGCTGGCGCTGGAATCCCGCGCCGCCGAACCCGTCGATATCGAACTGGTGCTGGCGGTTGACGTTTCGCTGTCGATGTCACCGGCGGAGCTCGAAATCCAGCGTCGCGGCTATGTCGCGGCGCTGACGCACGACACGGTACTGCAGGCGATAGCCGATGGCGCCTATGGCAAGATTGCCGTCACCTATGTCGAATGGGCCGGCACGACCTGGCAGCACGTCATCGTGCCGTGGACGGTGATCGCCAATCGTGCCGACGCCGAGCGGGTGGTCGAACAGCTCGCCGCCCATGCGCCCAACAGCGCACGGCGCACCTCGATTTCCGGTGCCTTGCAATTCGGCAGCGATCTCTTCGCCGAAAGCGGCTTTCAGGGCGTCAAGCGCGTCATCGACATTTCAGGCGATGGCCCCAACAATCAAGGTGCTCCCGTCGACATCATCCGTGACGAGCTGGTCAAGCAAGGTATCACCATCAACGGCCTGCCGCTGATGACCCGGAGCGGCTTCACCAGTGTCTACGACGTCAACTATCTCGACCGCTACTACACCGACTGCGTCATCGGTGGGCCCGGCGCGTTCATGATCCCGGTCAATGAATGGACGCAGTTTCCCGAGGCGATCCGCCGCAAGCTGGTGCTCGAGCTAGCCGGGCCTGCCTCACCGCAATGGGCAGCGGACAAAGCGGCGCATCCGCCGGTGGTGCTGGCGCAAGACAAGCCGGCCACCGACTGTCAGGTCGGCGAGAAAATGTGGCGCGACCGAAGCTGGATGTTCGACAGCCGCTAGAGCACTGGACGTTCTAGACTTGGCGAGCACTCCTCTCCGGGAGGCAATGGCGCCTACACCATCCAGGTGTTGCCTTTTTTACGCGACCAGCAACTGCTTGCGATCGACGCGCTCCTGCTGCGGCGAGCGCGCATAGAGCTCGCGGTAGCATTTGGAGAAATGCGAGGCGGAGACGAACCCGCAAGCGACCGCCACTTCGACCACCGGCATCGATGATTGGATCAGCAAGTGCCGGGCCCGGTCGAGGCGGATTTCCAGATAGTAGCGGGCAGGGGATCGTCCCATTTCGGTGCGGAACAGGCGCTCGATCTGGCGGCGCGACAAGTCGACATGATCGGCAATCTCGATCAGCGACAGCGGCTCGGACAGGTTTGCTTCCATCAATTCGATGATGGTCAGCACTTTGGAATTCTGCACGCCAAGGCGCGCACGCAGCGGCAGGCGCTGGCGATCGGTCGGGCTGCGTACGCGGTCGGTCAAAACCTGCTCGCAGACCCGGTTGACGAGGTTGTCGTCGAAATCGTCGCCGATCAGCTTCAGCATCATGTCGAGCGCCGCGGTGCCGCCGGCGCAGGTGTAGATGTTCTGGTCAATCTCGAAGAGGTCGGCAAAGACATTGGCCTTCGGGAACGCCTCGGAAAAACCCGGCAGGTTCTCCCAATGAATGGCGCAGCGCTTGTTGGACAACAGGCCGGCGGCGGCCAGTATATGTGCGCCAGTACACAAGCCGCCGATGGCGACGCCGCGGTTGTATTCCTCGCGCAGCCAGGCGAAGGCCGATCTGTTCTGGTAGCGCTCGACATTGATGCCGCTGCAAACGACCGCCATGTTCGGCCGTTCGGGGCCGGACATCTTCTTGCGTTCGTCCTCCAGCGAGGTGTTGACGGCGCATTCGACGCCGTTCGAGGCGCGTACCGGCTTGCCGTCGATGCTGGCGAGCCGCCAACGATAGGCCTCGTAGCCGAGCATCCGGTTGGCCGAGCGCAACGGATCGAGCGCCGTTGCAAAGGCGATCATGGTGAAATCGGGGACCAGGAAGAATACAAACGACCGCCTGATCGGATGATTTACGACGTTCACAGGGTAACCCTCACGCTGCAATGGCGCGAACAGGATGTCGCGATCAGCATAGCGACATCAGGAAAAACCTTTCCTGTCAATTGGCTAGGCGGCGAAAGACAGACTTTATTTGCGACATGGGTCGCAAATGGGCAATCGTTATGCGTTGACGGTCCCAACATGCCGCCGGTTTGAGCAGATATGCGGCATGTGGTCGGCACATACAAAACACGCCGCCTCGGCAGAACCGAAGCGGCGCTGTGATCAACTTCGAAGCAGCAGCAGATAGCCGCTTGCGAGCTTGTCAGATCAGGCGACGAAGCCGAGGCGTGCGGCGGCCACGGCGCCGGTCTGGCCGGGCATGGTGTTGGCAAGGCGCTGGCGCTCGAGCGCGGTCGTCAGGTTCATTTCACGGCGAGAAAAAAGGCGGGCAAAAAGCTTCATCATCATCTCCATTCGGTTGCTCAGACGGGTCGCCTTCGCTTGATGGAGTGGGGCAGCTCGTTGGCTGGCGCTGATATAGGCTTACGTGAGGGGAAACTAAATCGCAAAAGCGAAGCACTTGATACGGAATGCGACAACTTTGAGCATTCCGCCCAATATTTATGATCACTTACAAGGCGTTAGTTCGAAATGTGAGCTGCTATGCAGCCCGCTCATATGCGCCATGCAGCGGCGACATGGCTTCAAAAAACATTTGACTGCAAACAAAAAGGCCTGCCGGGCATGATCTGCGCGACAGGCCGTCAGCTTTGAATACACACGATCTATTTTGCTCCGCCAGCCCAGGATCCAACGCCATAGCGAGTGCCGGTCTTGGTGTCGGCGGCTTCAGGCCAGCCGATATCCTTCTGCAGTTCGATCGGCAGAGAGCGGATGGCGCGTTCAGTCTGATAGCGGGCGCGAGCCGCGCTGAATTCGGTCGCGATGCGGCCGATGGATGACAGGATGGACATTTTCATTCTCCTTTTGCATTGGGTCGGGAGCTTGCCGATTGCTCGGCATACGAAGCGCTAAACCCGGTTTGTTTCAGCTTCATTTCGTGTCGATTGCAGATCGATGTCGTGGGCGTTCAAGGCCACTTTCGATACACCTGCCTTCGATGGAGTTGACTATCCCACCAAAGTGATGTTCAATCAAACGAAATGGAATGATAGTTTGCATCAGAAAAATTGAAGGCCGCTTCCCATGAACGCCCCACTCAATCACCCGTTGCCGCTGCTTGATCTCGACGTCCTGCGCACCTTCGTAGCAATCGCCGAGACCGGCAGTTTCACGACTGCGGCCAATGCCGTCTTCCGCACGCCTTCGGCCGTCTCCATGCAGATCAAGAAACTTGAGGACATTCTCGGCCGCTCCGTGTTTGCGCGCGACGCGCGCTCGGTGACGCTGACCACGGATGGCGAGATGCTGCTCGGCTACGCCCGCCGGCTGTTGTCGATCAACCGCGAGGTGGTGTCGAAATTCATCATCCCCGACATTGTCGGGGTGGTGCGGCTCGGCTCGCCGGACGATTATGGCGAGCGCGTGCTGCCACATGTCTTGAAGCGTTTTGCGCAGTCGCATCCCTCTATCGCAGTCGATGTCACCATCGACCAGAGCAGCAATCTGCGCCGGCGCATGGACGACCGGGCGCTCGACATCACGCTGCTCACCAATTCCTATAAGACCAGCGCGCTCGGCGCCGAAGTGCTGCTCACCGAACCGATCGTCTGGGCCGGCGCCAAGGGCGGCTGCGCGCATCTGCGCGAACCGCTGCCGGTGTCATTGTGGGAAGAGGGCTGTGCTTGGCGGGCCGGGGCGCTCGAAGCGCTCGGCCGCGAAGGCCGCAACTATCGCGTGGCCTATATGAGCGCGCATACGGCCGGCCAGCGCGCTGCAATCATGTCCGACCTCGCGGTAGCGCCGCTGCCGAAATCGTTCCTCGGCAGCGACATGGTCGAGCTTTGCCCGAAGGACGGCATGCCCGATATCGGCACCTACAATCTGGCCATGGTCGTGGCGCCGGACGCCAGCGCGCCGGTGAAGGCGGTCGCCGACCACATCCGTGCGACCTTCGAAGTGTTCAGGGAAACCGGGAAATTTTGATTCAGGACCTCAACGGCGTAGCCAGGTTGTGAGCGGTGACGCCGCGATCTGTCTTTTGCAGTGACAATTTGTCGGCTTTGGCGTGATAGCTCTCGGTTTCGCTGGTCAAAAACGCCACGATGCTATCGCGCGCACGCCGCGCCTCGGGCATGTCGATGAGCGGCCATGCATGGAACATGCCTTGCTCGAGAACAACCTCAATTTCGACACCGGCGGCACGGGCCTTTTGCGCGAAGATCAGGTTGTCTGGGGTCAGCATGTCGCGCGAACCGGTCAGAAGCAGCGTTTTCGGCAACACCGAGAGGTCACCGTAAAGCGGGCTGATGCGCCAGTCGCTGGGATTTATGCCGGCACTGTAGAGCCGGACCGCCTCCAGCCCGCCCGGAATTCCCAGCCACGGATCGTAGCGTTCCGCCTCGAACACTTCGGGGTTGGCGAGCGACACGTCGAGGCCGGGCGAGATCAGCACATGGCGTGACGGCAAGGGCAGGGCGTCTTCCGCGGCCATCATGGTCAGCACCACGGCCATGTTGCCGCCGGCGGAATCGCCCATAAAGACGATGTCCTGCGCTTCCGTCTCATCGAGCATCTGCCGGTAGACCTTGCCGACCATGCCGAACATGGAGTGGAAATCGTGTTCGGGAGCAATCGGGTAGATCGGCACGGTGATGCCGAAGCCCAACCGACGGGCCATATCGCCGATCAACCGCCAATGATACGGCGTGATTTCAAAGACGTAGGCGCCGCCATGCAAGTAGAGGATACGCTTCCGCTCGCCAGCCTTTGGCGCGATTTCATAGACGGGAAAGCCGTCCACGCTGCGCGTCGTGATGTCGAAACGTGATCGGAGCAAGGCAGGCGGCTGATGGTTCTCCGTCTTGCGCGCATAGGCAATCCAGCGCTGCAGGTTTTCCGGACTGGAAAAGGCTTTCTTGCGGCTATACCTGAGGACAAAGGAAACGACGTGGCTTTTGAGGCTGGGCATGCGGACACACGGACTTCGGTTGAGCCGACTAAGAGAACCCCCGCTATCGAAGATCGTGCCTTCGCCCAGAATGTCAAGATTTGCGCTGAGGCAACACGGCGGTGTGATCTGGCTGGTAATCAAGGCCAGCAGCTAGTCATGGCTCGCTGCAATGCTCAGCGCCGGTGCAGCAGTGCGGCGCGCAACCGAGGGTCGCTTGCCGCCGGAGCCGTATGACGGCTCCGGCGCTTGGCCAGCAGCTTGCATTTGTCGGCGAACGTCATCAGCGCGCCGAACCCAGAAGCAGGGCCGAGAAGGTGACCTGCGGGTCTTCGCGCGGCGACACTGGCCAGCCGATGTCCCTCTGAATTTCGGGCGGTAGGCTGTTCAGGGCCCGGACGGACTTGTTCCTGTTGTGCGCATGCTTGATGGCCGTACCAAAGCGGCCGAGGCTTTCGAACATCGACATCTTCATCTCCCTTGGAGTGCTGCGGCGGCTGGAAGTTATTTCCTGCCTGCCGTTCGATGCCGGTTAAATGCGCCGCGCATGTATCTGGTGGATTTCACGAAAACAGCGCCTTGTTTCAGTTTGGGCTGATCCGGAAACATTTGCATGCAAACGAGAATGAGGGCGAAGTGCTGCTTTCGCCGGCGGGATATTACCCCCGGCCGCGCCGGGCCGCGTGGCCTTCGCGCGAACGCCGCCGCGGGGCGGCGTCGCCGGCAATGCCGTCTTCGCTGACCGTCTTGCGCGGTGGCAGTTTCACCGCCGCCGAAAGTTTCGGGAACGGGTCGACCTTGTTCGGCAGCGCCATGGCGTAAACGAAGTGCTCCTGGAATTTCGGCTCCAGCGCGGTCTCGATCTTCTCGATCCGGCTCACCGTTTCCTCGATCTCGCGGCGATAGCCGCGGTTCAAAAGCGCCATGCGCGCGCCGGCACCGGCGGCATTGCCGACGGCCGAGACCTTGTCGAGATCGCAGTCGGGGATCAGTCCCAGCACCATGGCGTATTTCGGATCGATGAAGGAGCCGAAGGCGCCGGCGAAGTGGATGCGGTCGACATGATCGGTGTGCTGCTTTTCCATCAACAGCTTGGTGCCGGCATAAAGCGCAGCCTTGGCGAGTTGGATGGCGCGCACGTCGGTCTGGGTGATGGTGATCCTGGGCTCGCCCTCCTTCAGCACGTAGGAGAAGGTGCGGCCATTCGCGGTGACCCGCGGCGAGCGGGCGGAGAGCCCGCCATCGACGACGCCGTCCTCGGAGATGATGCCGGCCAGATACATTTCGGCGACCACCTCGATGATGCCGGAGCCGCAGATACCAGTGACGCCGGTTGCCTGGACACTGTCGAGAAAGCCGGGCTCGTCGGACCACAATTCCGAGCCGATGACGCGGTATTTCGGCTCTAGCGTATCGGGATCGATGCGCACGCGCTCGATGGCGCCGGGCGCGGCGCGCTGGCCGCCGGAGATTTCCGCGCCCTCAAAGGCCGGACCGGTGGGCGAGGAGGCCGCCACGACCCGCTGGCGATTGCCGAGCACGATCTCGGCATTGGTGCCGACATCGACGATCAGCATCATCTCGTCCTGGCGGTGCGGGCCTTCCGACAGCGTCACCGCAGCCGCGTCGGCGCCGACATGGCCGGCGATGCAAGGTAACATGTAGAGCCTGGCACCCTGGTTGAGCTTCAGGCCGATATCCGACGCCTTGATGTGCACGGCGCCCGAGACGGCCAGCGCGAAGGGCGCGCCGCCGAGCTCGGTCGGGTCGATGCCGAGGAACAGATGGTGCATGATCGGATTGCCGACGAAGACGGAATCCAGGATGTCGTTGCGCTGGACGTTGCCTTCCGCGCAAACCTTATCGACGAGACCAGAGATCGCCTCGCGCACCGCGACCGTCATGCCTTCGCGACCGTCCGGGTTCATCATCACATAGGAAACGCGGCTCATCAGATCCTCGCCGAAGCGGATCTGGGGGTTCGACGTGCCCGACGAGGCGGCGACGCGGCCCGACAGCAGTGAGACCAGATGCATGGCGATGGTGGTCGAGCCGATATCGCAGGCAAGCCCGTAGGCCTCGTTCTTGAGGCCGGGCCACAAAGAGATGACCCGCGCGGTCTCACTTTCGGCATCCTTGTGGATGGCGGCGGTCGCGGTCCAGTTGCCTTTGCGCAAGATGCCTTGCACCTGCGGCAGCAGATGGACGTCGAAATCGAGGCTCTTGAGTCCCCAGTCCTTCATCAGCGCGATCTTCAGGCGATCGAGATCGCCTAGCGGCTTGTGCATGTCGGGCTCTTCGATCTCGACATAGCACATGTGGATTGCCGAATCGCGGGCGATGACCCTGGTGTCGGCGTCCTTGCGGATGGTCTGCGCGTTGATGACCGTGTCCTGCGGCACGTCGACGACGAGATCGCCGAGGATCTGCGCCGAGCAGGACAGGCGGCGTCGTTCGGGAAGGCCGCGCACGCGTTCGTAGCGCTCCTCCTTGGCACCCTTGGGCGAGATGTGGTCGTTGGAAGAGACGATCTTATGCTTGGCGAAATTGCCTTCCTGCACCTCGACCTGGCAGCGCCCGCAAGTGGCGCGTCCGCCGCACACGCTCTCGACATAGACGCCGAGCTGGCGTGCGGCATCGAGCACCGGCGTGCCGACCGGAAACCGCCCGCGCTTGCCGGACGGCATGAACAGCACGAGCGGATCGGTGATGTTGGCAGGAGAGTTCACGATTGCGCGCTTATCCCCGGGCCATACGGGCTTCACGGCCGCCGCGCCGGCGGCCGCCATTGCCATTGCCTTCACCCGGCGTATTGACTTGCGTGGGCGCCGCGATCGCCTGGCCGCCTTCGGCCGGCTTGTAGTCCTTGTATGTCCTGATCCAGTTCGTGCAGTTCTCGTCGGTGCCGTTCAGCACATTGGCGCCGCGCACAGCTTCCATCTCCTGCGGCCGCACCGGGTTCATGATCGCCGAGGTCATGCCGGCGCCGATCACCATCGGGATGAAGGCGGCGTTGATGCCGTGGCGGTGCGGCAGGCCGAACGAGATGTTGGACAGGCCGCAGGTGGTGTTGACCTTGAGCTCTTCGCGCAGGCGGCGCAGGAGGGCAAAGACCTGCCGGCCGGCATCGCCCAGCGCGCCGATCGGCATGACCAGCGGGTCGACGACCACATCGTGCGCCGGAATGCCGAAATCGGCGCAGCGCTCGACGATCTTCTTAGCGACCGCGAAGCGCACGTCCGGATCCATCGAAATGCCGGTCTCGTCATTGGAGATGGCGACCACCGGGACGTTGTATTTCTTGACCAGCGGCAGGATGGCCTCGAGCTTTTCCTCCTCGCCGGTGACGGAGTTGACCAGCGGCCGGCCCTTGGCGACCTTGAGCGCCGCCTCGATGGCGGCGGTCACCGAACTGTCGATCGACAGCGGCAGGTCGACCAGGCCCTGCACGATCTCCAGCGTCTGCACCAGCAGCGCTGGTTCGGTTGCGTTGGGATCGACGGCGGTAACGCCGGCATTGACGTCGAGCATGGTCGCGCCGCAGGCGGCCTGTTCCAGCGCGTCCCTGATGACGGTGTCGAAATTGCCCGCGATCATTTCAGCGGCGAGCTTCTTGCGCCCGGTCGGATTGATGCGTTCGCCGATCACGCAGAAGGGCTGGTCGAAGCCGATGATGATTTCTCGTGTCGCCGAGGCGACGATCGTCCGGGTCATGAAGTCTCTCCCTCGTGATATAAAGACTTCTTTATATCGTTTCTGATTTCGATCAAGCGAATGGTGGTCGTCCGCGCCATCAATGCGCGGTCTTGACCATATCCACTTGGGTTTCGGTGATCTCGTCGTGCAATATGTGGTCGAGCCGGTCGGCGACGAGCTGGTCGTCGCGGCGGATCTCGCGTTTCCAGGGCTGGCGGCCCTTCAGCACGCCCGATTCATCGACGATCTCGGCGACGTATTCCTCCTGGCGATAGGCCATAACATGGACGCCGGAGACGCCAGGAATTTCCTTCACCTCGTTGATGATGTCGATGCAGAGCTGCTTGCCTTCCTTCTTCTGATCCTGGGCGCCTTCCAGCCGCTTGACGATCGAATCGGGGATATGAATGCCCGGCACGTTGGACCGGATCCATTTGGCGGTCTTGGCCGAGGCCAGCGGGCCGACGCCGCACAGGATGAAGCATTTTTCCGTAAAACCGAGATCGCGGACCTGTTGCATGTAGGTGCGGAACATCGGCACGTCGAAGCAGTATTGGCTCTGCACGAATTGCGCGCCGGCGGCGATCTTCTTGCCCAGCCGGTAGGGGCGGAAATCGATCGGCGGCGCGAAAGGGTTGATCGCCGCGCCGAGGAAAAGCTGCGGCGGCGTCGTCAGCTTGCGGCCGGACAAGAACTTGCCGTTGTCGCGCATGATGCGGCAGGTTTCCAGGAGCGACATGCAGTCGAGATCGAATACCGGCTTGGCGCCGGGCTGGTCGCCGGCCTGCACGCCGTCGCCGGTCAGGCACAACATATTGGCGACGCCCATCGCCGCCCCGCCCAGCACGTCGCCCTGGATGGCGATGCGATTCCTGTCGCGGCAGGCGATCTGCATGATCGGGGCATAGCCCATGCGGGTCAGCAGCGCACAGATGCCAACCGACGACATGTGGCAGTTGGCGCCCGACGCGTCGACGGCGTTGATGGCGTCGACCCAGCCGTCGAAGATTTTCGCGCGGTTGTAGACGTCCTCCGGATCGGCGCTGTCGGGCGGGTTGAGTTCGGTGGTCACCGCGAACTCGCCGCGCCTAAGAACGCGCTCCAGCCGGCCGCGCGAGGTGTGGCCGGGCAGGGGATCGAGCGGCAGGTGGATGCCGGCCGGGTTCTCGTCGCGCTGGCGGCCGATCATGCCGATGCCCCGGTGTTCGTGGTATTCTGGGCCGCATTGCGGGCGGCTTCGCGCGCGGCGGCGGCCTGTGCGGTCACTCGCAGCCATGCCGAGGTCTCGCGCAGCGATTGGTCGACCGGCTTCTGCACGTCGAGGATCTTGTCGCCATGCTTCATGTTGCGCGAGCCTTCCCAGGCCTTGACCCAGACGCAGGGCATATCAGGCTCGACCTCGCAATTGCCGTTGGCGCGCACACCGCCGCAGGGGCCATTGCGCAATTGCTTGGGGCAATTCATCGGGCACGACATGCCGGTGGAGGAAAGGATGCATTGGCCGCACATGCGGCAGTCGAACATAAAACCCTTGACGCGTTTTTCGACGAATTTGATCGGGCCTTCGACGCGGCCGTAACCGATGCGCTTCCACAGCGGATGGAGGAGCAAAAACATGTCGGAGAACTTGGCGTAGAACCATTCGAGGAGTCGCGAGTGGCGGACGGACCACAGCCTGACCGCGAAGGAGCGCTGCACGCGCCGCTGCGGCGACACGTCGGCCGGCTTGTAGTCGGATTTCGGCGCTGCCTTCTTGACCAGAGTGGCCTGGGTAATCGCCGGGGTCGTTTCAGACATCTTCTTTCCCGCCCGCTTTAACCAGAGCGACCAGCCGTTCGCGGTCGTATTTCGCGTCGATGTCCTGAAGGGCTTTTTCGGCCTCGCCTTCAAGATCATCGCTGACCGGCACGGGGTCGCCCTTGCGCCATTCGGCCAGGTAGTCGTCGGTGCCGCCGGCGCCGGTGCGCATCGCACACATGTCGATCGCCTCGGTGAAACGCAGCGGCAATTCGCGCTTGGCGTTCTGCCGGCCTTTCTTGACGATGACCTGGGCGGGGATGTCGCGCCAGTAGACGACGATCAGATCGGCCATGAATTCCTACTCCCGTAGAGCGCCGTGCGTCCAATCGGAAAGGACGCTCTACTACTTTGGCTCAGCTGCATCGTACTTTTCCGGAGATCGATTCCGATCTTCGGGCCGATGCAGTGGTTCGGAGCATTGCCGGAAGCGCTGTTGGGCTGCTTGTTATGGGACGACGCGCGCGCATTCAAAAGCGACGCAATTGGAGGCCGCAAAAGGAAAGGTGAGAGTTTTCGATATTTGGCTTGGTTTGGATCAGCCGGTGCGACGATCAAAGCTGCCGACAAGCTTCCTGTGGAAGCGGATATAGCCTCGCTCGGTTGTTCGCAGGTGTTCGGCGACGATCTGATGGAAACGCGGCAGGCGGTGAAAGGGAACGGCCGGATAGGAATGGTGCTCGGAGTGGTACGGCATGTTCCACGCCACGAAGCGCACCAGCCGCGTGGTAAAGGTGGTGCGGGTGTTTTCGAGCATGTTGGCGACATGCGGGCAAAGCGCGTGCTCGGCCAACAAATAGGCCCGCAAGAAGGGCTGGCCGACGAGCACCGGCACAATCCAAACCCACAGCAGCAGCGACGACTGCACGGCCAGTGAGATCATCAGCAGCATCGCATAGGCGGTCAGGAATAAGCGTGCTTCCGAAATCACCTTGTCGCGACCCTTTTCCGGCACGAAGCCGTCGCGGTTGCGGCCGGCCGCGTTGACGACGATCACGCGCGCCATGCTGGTCCAGTAGGGGACGCCGGAGAGATAACGCAGGTACTGGACTATGGTCTCCGGTTTCGGCGCCATCAGTTCGGGGTCGTTGTCCGGATCATGCGTGTGGCGGTGGTGCGCGAAATGGAAATAGCGGAACCAGGCCGGCGGCAGCAGGATCAGGAAGCCGGTCACGGTGGCGATGGTCCGATTGAGCCACGCCGTCCTGAAGGCCGTTTCGTGGATGGTCTCGTGCAACAGCGTGAAGAAGAAGACGATCAGGACCCCCTGCGGCAGCATGAGAATGGGCCAGAACGGAATCCGGGCGGCGATCAGCACGCCCAGCACGACAACCAGCCCGCCGTGAACGGTCAGCCGGACAATGCCGGGCCTGTCCAGTTTGGCGGTGAGGTCGCGACGATCCTCGACCGAAAGGCTGGCGATGATGGTGCGGTGGTCGATTTCGCTCATACCGGCAAGCTTATCGCCGGGGCGCCGTCCGGTAAATCGGCGCTCGGTAACAGACGCAGGTTTTTACGCCGGTCCAGAAATAGAACCAGATCGTAGGATGACCACTGTTTCGAGGGCAGGCCCGGGATATGATATGGCAAGCTTGCCGGCTGCGCATCCCTGACCGCCTCGATGCTATCGCGTGAGAATGCCGCCTGCCGCAGCGCGTAGCTTGAAATCATATCGCCTGCCTCAGGCTTGCCGCGCACCTGCCGCAGCCGCCGCAAGCCAGGGATCGCGCGCTCAGCGCTTGAATTCAAGGATGTCGAGCTTCGATTCGTAATAGGGCGCCGGGAACTCGATGCGCCATTCGTTGGCGCTGTTGCGAAAGGTATAGCCGACCTGATCGCTTTGCGGGCCGCCGCCATAGGGTTTTGCAGGATCGTCGTTGACAGAAAGGGAGCCGAGATAGATCGAGCGCTTTTCGCCGTCGTCGAAGAAACGCCCCTTGGTGCGCTGCGAACCGGTGATTTTTTCCAGCATCCAGCCCGAACCGTCGTCGCTCACCTTGCACTTGAACCAGCCATAGATGACGAGCGGGCTCAGCCCGCCGGCCTTGATCGTACGGCACTGCCAGTTGCCGGTCAGGTCCTTGTCGGAAAACGAGACCAACGGCTTTGCCAGCAAGGCGTCGAGCTGCTTGACATCGGCGGCGTCGCCAGCCCTGGCTTCGTCAAGGGCTGCCTTGCGCGTCTCGTCGTATTTGTCGAGCCGCACCTTGTCGGCGGGCGTGATCAGCTTCTGCACCTCGCCATCGGCGAGCGCGGGCAGGGCGAAGCAGACAACGCCTGCGGCAATCAGGAGGCGAGCGATCATCCGTGCGTTTCCTGGTCGAAAGCTGGAACAGCCTGTTTTCTCGTTTGGCATACAACTTACCGTTCGCGGTGACATGTCATCCGTGCTTAACAGCGATCAGCTTAAAAATCGCGGTTTCGCCGATGCGGATCTTGCTTACGGGATCGTCAGGGTGGCTGGGCAGCGCGCTAGCGCCGCGCCTGCGGGCTCTTGGCCATGGCGTCATCGGTCTCGATCCCGCCCCGTCGGCGCAAACGCAGGTGATCGGCTCGGTCGCCGACCGTGATCTGGTCATGCGGACGATCAGGGAAAACCGCATCGAGGCGATCATCCACAGCGGCGCGCTGCACAAGCCTGACATCGAACACCAACGTAATGAGGATTTCATCGAGACGAATGTGCGCGGCACGCTCAACCTGCTCGACGCGGCGGTGGTATCAGGCGTTCAGCGCTTCGTCTTCACGTCGACGACCTCGCTGATGATCTCGAAAGCCATACGCGCAGGCTTGACCGGCGGTACGCGCAAGGCCGCCTGGCTGACGGAAGACGTGTCGCCCGAGCCGCGCAACATCTACGGCGTAACCAAGCTTTCGGCCGAGCATCTTTGCCGCCTCTATCACGCCCAGTCCGGACTGCCGGTGATCGTGCTGCGCACTGCGCGGTTCTTTCCTGAGGCAGACGACATGGCGCATGCGATCGAGCAGTCGGACGCCAACACCAAGGCCAATGAGCTGTTGTTCCGCCGGCTGACCGTGGAAGATGCCGCCGAGGCCCATGTCGCGGCGCTGGAGAAGGCGCCACGACTGGGCTTCGACATCTTCATCGTCTCGGCGCCAACGCCGTTCCGGCCCGATGATTGCGAGGCATTGATTGCCGATGCATCGTCCGTCGTCGCGCACTATTTTCCGGAATTTCCGGCGCTCTATGCGCGAAAGGGCTGGACGATGTTTTCCTCGATCGACCGTGTCTACGACGCCTCGCGGGCGCGGGACAGGCTGGGCTTCGTCTGCAAGACAAGCTTTGCCGATGTGATTGCCGCGCTCGCAGCGGACGAAGGGGCCGCCTGATCGAACCGTCAGGCGTGTGCCGCGGCGCTGGCCAGCTCCGTCGTCAGGTCGCCATAGCCGGTCGAGCGGCGCTCATAGGCGAGGCCGAGCATTCTTGCGGCCTTCTCGGCGACCTTGTCGAGTTCCGGGTCGTCGGTCTGGGCGATGTAGACCAGCTTCTCGTAATTCCCGAAATAGTCCTTGATCAGCTCCGGATGCCTGTCGAGGCCGAGCGGCTTCATGAAGAAGGCGTCGAACTGCCGGCACAGGAAATCGGTCATGTAGAACGACATCATGTCGTCGTCGGCGACCTTAGCATAGGCGTCCATGCCCTGGTAGAAGGCAAAGCAGTGCGGCCCGGCCATGCGCTCGACGCCATGCTTCTCGCAGACGCGGTCAAGCAGGCCGCCGGTGCCGCAATCGGCGTAGCCGACGAAGATGTTTCTATAGCCGTCTGCCTTGCCCTTTTCGATTGCCTTGTCCATGGCTGGCGCGATGCGGTCCGGGTAGAAATGGAATTCCGCCGGCAGGCAGGTTAGGTCGAGATGGTCGAGCCCCAACTGCTCCTTGACGGCCAGAACTTCGCGCGCAATCATCCCGCAGGCGATGACAAGCAGCCTGTCGCATTGATCTGGTTGTAGCTTTCGCGCAATGCTCATGGAACCAGTCTAACCGATTTTCGTTGCTGTCCCACGAATCTATCTGTTGAGGGAGATACCATTCATGAAACCGCTACGCATTGCTCCGATCGCCATTCTCGCTTGCGCCCTGGCACTTTCGGCCTGCGCCAACACCGTCCGTGGCGTCGGCAGGGACGTCAAATCGACAGCCAACGCGGTTGAGGACACGGTCGAGAACCCCTGATCCGCAGTCTCGCCAAAGCGCATTGCTCTCAAGATAGTTCAAGCGATGCGTATTAAGTCCTTGTAACATCTGGGAACGAGAAAGTCGTGCTGCAAGGCGCGGATCGGATTATGGTCCATGCCGAATTCGCCCAGACGAGGCCGAAGCGCGGACGTCGTGTCCGCTTATTGCAGTTATTTTCGTTGGGGCGGGCACGAAAAGTTGACTTTTCGAGCGGGGGATATGCCGTTAATCTTTCCCTGTACCCTCAACAACGAAGCTAGGAGCCATAGGATGAAGACCGCTCTCTTAGTTGTCGCCGCTCTGGGCCTTTCGGTGTCCGGCGCCGCAGCGGAATGTGTTGGCCACACTAAAACGACGGCTTCCGTAGATCAGCAAACCAAAGCTGCAAGCGTAGATCAGCAGACCAAAGTCGCAAGCGTCGCGAATACGCCGACAACTGCCGAAACGCCGATCCTGAAAAAGGAAGAGGCGAAAGAATCAGAATAGGCGCTTCAACCCGCCCGATCCTACCATAAGCACTCTAGCCGCTAGCGCCGGAGGCTGTCATCGCGGCAGCCAGCGAGGTTGAGCCGTCTACTAACGGTGTCGTTCTTTGGCGTGACACTGGATGCCGAAGGCCAGTCGAGTGGCTGGCAGCATGCGCAATGGTTGCGGCCATGCAACTGGCGTTAATGCAACAAACACCTAACAGCGTACAGGCCTGGGTGGCGGTGTCGTACAGAAATTCGTAAAAAGGGGCCGGCGCGACGAACGCCGACCCTTCTCAGGCAGTAAGAGCGCTGGGTTTTAGCGTGTCAGGTTCCGACGCCCGTTCCCTCGTTGCAGGTGCCGAGCGGCGAGGCTTCCAACGCGGCGCACAGGCCGGTAAAACGCCCGGTGACCCAGCCACCAATCGCCAGGATCGCAAGTATCGCTGCTGCGGCAATGATGCCGACAAGGATCGAATATTCGACCATGGCAGCGCCTGAATCGTCTTGGCAAAACTGCCGGGCCGTCGTCATGAGTGTGTCCATGGAGTTCCCCTTTTAGACCCGACGTGTCGACGTCGGTCCAGCAAAATGCGCGGGAGCTAATGCAATAGCATCATTCGAACGAGGGACTAGAGCCCGCCTAGAACCCAATTCTGATAAACTGCGGGCAGCCAGTCACCGCATAGCTTGGCGTCGTGAATGTCCCCACGCCCGTGAAATAATGGCAGATGAACCCGTCCGTTGGATCCTTTTCGTCGTGGTAGAGAACTGCGGTCGACGTAATCAGCAACCCGCCAATCGCCCCCGCCGCTAGAACTGTCAGCACCCCCAGAGAGACGACTGCTTTCCGCATTTTTTAGCCCGTGACTCGCCTCAACGCATTTGGTGCCGATTGGAGTCCAGACGCGGCCAAGGTCGGCTTTAGGTGGCGCCTGCCAAGCCAACGGCTATTCTAAAGCCGATCCGCCCGCGCCTCATGGCGGGAGTGCAGGTTTTAACCTCACCGATCGAAACCGACTTCATCACAATGAACGGCGACAATCTCAAAGAGTCAGGGCATGACCGGCGCATCGGAATTCTGCTGGATCGAATAGATGTGTTGGCTGGGAAATAGCACAATTAGGCGCTCCGCGAAGGTAATCGCTGAGGCCGAGTGCGCCGAACGCGCCGCAAAGACGGCAAGATTGAAATCGCTTCGCATGGCAACTCAGGGTGACCTGAAGGTTTCGTTTCCGGAGGAGCTCGATTGCTCGCTGCTTGTCGCGGCACTGACTCAAGGCGAATCATCGGGCCAACCTTTCAACCGTCTCACTGATGGCTTTGGCAAGGGCTTCGCCTTCATGGACAGACTCGGAACCGAATAGCACAAACTGCTTCCTTGCTCGGCAACACCCCGGCTGGGCGGGTCTGTTCAATAGTCATGCGAACCAGTTTGAGGGCGGCCCAGGCCGCTGCGGAAGTTCTCTTGGACTCTATGCTAGCCACCATGTCACGCAGCGGCTTGTTGCGCTTCTGGGGCCGGTATTTCTCCACCCGCCTGGTTCTCGCGTACCCGCTTTCGCACTGTAGCGGTGATCGCCACCACGTCACCAATACCCCTATGCCCCGCGCCATGAAATTGAGTCTGGAGCGCGCTAGGGTCGGTCAAGATGTTGCTAATATGCAGGACAACGCTCTTCGCTCTAGCGGGGGCCGGCCCAGCGGCTTGGTTGCGAGGGGGACTGGCAGCTGGAGGCCGCTGGGCCTTGACCACCAGCGAGCTTAAGAGGAGGCGCTGTGCTGGCTGACCAAAACTTGCGCTCAAGGCAACGGAATAGCATCATTCGAACGAACACTGTTCGTCAGTATGTTCCTCATGCCGAACATTGGGGGCGCTCAATCTGCTCAGCCGCAGGCCAGCGGACGATGAGCAGCCGCATTTTGCCGCCATGTCGAGAGGCTGACGGAATCTATTGTTCGGTCGGCAGCGGCTCATGGTCGAGGAGCAGCACCTCGCCAAGGTCCCGCTTGTCGAACGTCTGGCCACAAACGGGGCAGGTAGAACAGCCCGACAGCCAATCGGGGGTGACCAGCGGGCCGCCGGGCCTAACCAGTGGGCAATTGGGTCCGTTCGCCGGGAGCCGGGCCTATCCCCGCGCTTAGCCCCCACTGCAGAGCGGACCCGATCGGCCCCGCTCGGAGGAGGAGCGCGGGCTTCTCCTTGTCGGTCCGATGCGCCAGATTAGGGACGGCCGGCGCCGCTTTGGGGGGCGTTGGGATAGATTGCCTTGTAGGGCGCCGGCCAGGCGGCGTTGGGGTCTGCCGCACGAATTAGCTGACAGAGGTTGGGACCGTGGGCATGGCGTGATCGTGGAAGTACCGTGCGTCCAATGGCTAGCCGGCCGGCGCCATGCCGACGGCAATGCCTATGCCGATCGAGAATCCAGTGGCGAGCTTGCCGCCGAGGTCAATGGGACAAAGGCGCCGAGGGCACCGCGCCAGTCCCTCGGGAAATTGGCTAAAAAGCTCAGGCCGACGCGCGGACGTTGTGCTTGCGCTTCATGAAGTCCTTGGCGGTCTCGACCGCCACGGCCGCGTCGCGGCAATACGCGTCGGCGCCGACGGCTTTGCCGAATTCCTCGTTGAGTGGCGCGCCGCCGACCAGCACGACATAGTCGTCGCGGATGCCCTTTTCCTTCATCGTGTCGATGACGACCTTCATATAGGGCATGGTCGTCGTCAGCAGCGCCGACATGCCGATGATGTCAGGCTGGTGCTGTTCGATGGCGTCGAGATATTTTTCCACCGCATTGTTGATGCCGAGGTCGATGACGTCGAAGCCGGCGCCTTCCATCATCATGCCGACGAGGTTCTTGCCGATGTCGTGGATGTCGCCCTTGACGGTGCCGATCACCATCTTGCCCTGCTTCGGTGCGCCGGTGGCGGCGAGCAGCGGACGCAGGATGAACATGCCCGCCTTCATTGCATTGGCGGACAACAGCACTTCCGGCACGAACAGGATGCCGTCGCGAAAATCCTCGCCGACGATGCGCATGCCCTCGACCAGCGCCTCGGTCAGCACCTTGTAGGGCGCCCAGCCGCGCTCGAGCAGGATTTGCGTCCCTTCCTCGATTTCTTCCTTCAGTCCGTCATAAAGGTCGTCGTGCATCTGCTGCACGAGCTCGTCGTCGGAAAGCTCGGAAAGGATGATCTCGTCGTCGGCCATTTTTAATCCAGCTCCTTGCCGCACGGATACAGTTGCGGGGCCCCAATATCACGTCAATACCTAACCCGCTACAGGCTTGCGTCCATAGCTGATTTGCGACTTCCCGCAAAAGGAAAGCGACTGCAAATCTATTGGAATTCTTGTCGATTTTGCGACAGGCGTTGGCGCTGGCGGGCCGTTTCGAATAGGGTGCATGGCTACGATCCGGCCAGAAGCCGCGATATGCGGCCGTAAGAATCAGGCCAGAACAAAGTCAGGGAAGGACGATCATGAGTGAGAACGCGCCGGTCGACCAGGAAGCGTCAAACGCGCGGCGCGGACGCGCCGCCAGCGGTGGTGCCGCTGCCCGCCGGGCAGCGCGCTCGGGTGGCGGCCCCGGCACCCAGCTCACCTACATCAAGCGCAAGATCAACGTTTATGAGGTGCTGGACGAGGAAGGGCTGGCGCTGATCGAGAAGAACACCGACACGGTGCTCGAAGAGATCGGCATCATCTTTCGCGACGACGCCGAGGCGCTGCAGCTGTGGAAAGAGGCCGGTGCCGACGTCAAGGGCGAGCGCGTGCATTTCCCGAAGGGGCTCTGCCGCTCACTTTTGAAAACCGCGCCATCCGTCTATACCCAGCATGCCCGCAATGCCGAACGTTCGGTGCAGATCGGTGGCAACGCCACCGTCTTCGCGCCGGTCTACGGCCCGCCCTTCGTGCGCGACCTCGATGGCGTCAGGCGCTATGCGACGATCGAGGATTTCCGGAATTTCGTGAAGCTCGCCTATATGGCGCCGTCGATCCATCATTCGGGCGGCACGGTGTGCGAGCCAGTCGACGTGCCGGTCAACAAGCGCCATCTGGACATGATCTACAGCCACATCAAATATTCGGACAAGCCGTTTATGGGCTCGGTCACCGCGCCCGAGCGCGCCGAAGACACGGTGGCGATGGCCAAGATCGTGTTCGGCGACGATTTCGTCGAAAACAACACGGTGCTAACCAGCCTGATCAACGCCAATTCGCCGATGGTGTTCGACGAGACCATGCTGGGTGCGCTGAAAGTCTATTCGCGTCACAACCAGGCCTGCATCGTCACGCCGTTCATTCTCGCCGGCGCAATGAGCCCGGTGACGGTCGCCGGCACGCTGACCCAGGTTCTGGCCGAAGTACTGGCCGGCGCGTCGTTCACGCAGCTGATCCGGCCGGGCGCGCCGGTGCTGTTCGGCACCTTCGCCTCGTCGATTTCGATGCAGTCGGGCGCGCCGACCTTCGGCACGCCGGAGCCGTCGCTGGTTTCCTATGGCGCGGCGCAGCTCGCCCGCCGGCTCGGCCTGCCGTTCCGCACCGGCGGCTCGCTCTGCGCTTCGAAGATACCGGACGCGCAGGCGGCCTATGAGAGCGCCAACACGCTGAACTCAACGATTCTCGCCGGCACCAATTTCGTGCTGCATTCGGCCGGCTGGCTCGAAGGCGGACTCGCCTCCTGCTACGAAAAATTCATGATGGACATCGACCAGCTCGGCATGACGCAGAAATTCTCCGAAGGCGTCGACCTGTCGGAGAACGGCCAGGCGATGGACGCCATCCGCCAGGTCGGCCCGGGCAGCCACTATCTCGGCTGTGACCACACCCAGGCCAATTTCCAGACCGCCTTCTACCGTTCCAACATCGCCGACAACAATTCTTACGAGCAGTGGCTGGCCGAGGGCGAAAAAACCGCACCGCAGCGCGCCAACGAACTCGCCCGCCGCTGGCTGGAAAGCTACGAGGCGCCGCATCTCGATCAGGGTATCGACGATGGGCTGAAGGAGTTCATCGCCAGGAAGAAAGCGTCGATGGCTGACGCCTTCACCTGAAAGGAGCCCGAGTCAGGCGGGGCTAAAGTCGCCAACATCATCCATAAGGAAGTCTGGCGGAGCGCCTTCTCCGACCCGGACAGGAAGGGATGATCCTCGCGCGCAGCATGATCGAAACCATCGCGGCAGCGCTTTCCGCTCACGGTCTCACCTTGCGCGGCGGTTTCAATTTTGCAGGCGGCGAGGAGACCCCTTCCGGTCTCTCTGGCGGTGCCGCCAGATCCGTGCTGCTGGTGGGGCAGGCGGGCGCCGCGCCATGGCCGCATTTCCTGCGCTGGAAAGAAACCCAATCACAGGCCGTCGCCAATCCGCTCGATACATGGTCTCGCGAAGTGATCGGCGGGGTGGCGAACGACTTCGGCGCGCGTGCCGTGTCTCCGTCCGACAGACCGTATCTGCCGTTCCAGCAATGGGCGATGCGGTCGGAGGGGTTGCGGCCGTCGCCGCTCGGCATCCTCATGCATCCGCAATACGGACTCTGGCACGCCTATCGCGGCGCGCTGCTGTTCGAGGTCGAAATAGCGCTTCACGAACCCCGCGGCGTGATTCACCTTTGCGACACATGTGTCGACAAACCTTGCCTGAAATCCTGTCCCGTCAGCGCGTATTCTGCGGATGGTTTCGCGTATGAAACTTGTCTGGCGCATGTGCGTGGGCAAAGCGGCGCGCCTTGCCGCACCGGCGGCTGTCTCGACCGCAACGCCTGTCCCTATGGTGCCGACTACCGCTATCCGCCACAGGTTCAGGCCTTTCATATGGCGGCGGTCGCGGGTCGGTAGCGTCGCCGAATGCCGCACGCGATCTTGAAAGAGGTTGCCTCATTGCGACTTGCCCTGTTGGCCTGCGTGGATATTGATCGCGCGACAATCAGAAGGGAGTGGGTGATGGCGAAGCGGGACATTCAGATCAAGACCAGCGACGGCTTGGCAAAAGCCGGGCTGTTCCGCTCGGCGGCCTCGGCCAAGGCCGCAATCATCCTCTATATGGACGCTTTTGGCCCGCGGCCGGCGCTCGACCAGATGGCGGAACGGCTTGCAGGCGATAATTACGCGGTATTGGTCCCGGACCTTTTCTACCGCAACGCGCCCTACGGCCCTTTCGAGGCCAAGACCGCCTTCAGCGACGAGAAGCGCAAAGCCGTCATCACGGGTCTCCTCAGCGGCACGACACAGGACATGACCATCCGCGACAGCGGCGCTTTCCTCGATGCGCTCGATGCCGAAGGCGTTACCGGACCGGTCGGCACCGTCGGCTATTGCATGGGCGGAGCGCGGGCGCTGAACGCCGCCGCGACCTATCCCGGCCGGATCGTTGCCGCGGCTAGTCTCCATGGCGGCAATCTGGCGAGCGATGCCGCCGACAGCCCGCACCGAAACGCTACGTCGATCAAGGCGCGGGTCTATGTCGGCACGGCGGGTGTTGACAGAAGTTTTCCGCCGGAGCAGTCGGCACGGCTGGTCGAAGCGCTGCGCACGGCTGAAGTCGACCATGTCATCGAGAACTATGCCGGCATGGCGCATGGCTGGTGCGTGCCGGACCACAGCGCCTTCGACGCAACGGGCGCCGAGCGCCACTCGAAGCGATTGGCGACGCTGTTCAGTGAAACGTTGGGCTAGCTCGTCGGGGCCGGCGACATAGTCTCGAAACATAGCTCCTGAATACCGGCGGCAGTCGTTTGATCAGGGGGCATGATGCGGGTTTCTCTCAGGAGCAAGATTCTAGGCCTTTGCCTGTTGACCAGTGCGATGGTCCAGCCAGCCTTTGCCGATCAAGCAAAATGTTCCTGCCGCAACCTGCGCAGCGTTCAGGAAGAACTGAAGAACGCCGAGTATGAGGCGATGTTCTTCGCCGATATGGCGGCGAAGCTCAAGGCGGTCGAGGATCCGCTGATCGAGGCGCACAAGAACCCGATCCATCCCGATTCAGACGTTAACATCCAAGACCGATCGTCCAGGGCGCGCGCCGACGTCATGCGCACGTTCAAGCTTCCTCACAACCCGGCCTACGGCTACTCGGGTCCTTTGACGGTGGACATGAAGTTTGGCAGCTGCGAGCAGAAGCCGGCCGATCTAGAGGCACTGCGCGCCGGCTCGCAGTGCAAGGAAATCGCGGACATCACGTTGGCTCACGAGGCCGCGCACAGGGAGAGATGCGCAAGGGAAACCGCTGCGGTCTATTGGGACAGGTTGCCCAGCCAGATCGCCGCCGAAGAAGCCGAACGCTATCGGGAGCAGGCCAACGCCATGCGGGCGCAGCTCAAGCGCATCGTGGATGAGGGGACAATCACCGTGGCAGCGAAGATGGAACCCCGCATCAAGGGTCCACAGTTCGATGTCACCTATTCCTTTGTGATGCCGTCGATCGAGATGGAGGGCAAGAGCTCGCCCGGGTCGGACAGTTGGACGGTGAACGGAAAGGGCAAACAATCCGGCAAGATCAAGAACGCGAAGATTGGCGGCATGACGTGCAAATCGAGCGGGCAACTCAACGACGACATCGATATGGCTCTGGATACGGATGGCTTTGTTATGAGCCTCAAGAGCAAGTCGAAAGGCAGGCCCGGCGACGTAAAGCTTCGCTGCATGGGCGGCTACGGCATGTCGATGCGTCCTCAAGGCGAAGTCGGCAGCGGCGAGGTGTTTGCAGCAGAACGCTTTGCGAGCGAGGCGGACATCTCGCAAGATGTCAGCACGATGCCGTTTGCCAAGATCGTGACACAGGGCGGCATGTCGGTCAGCGGCAAGCACACGGTCACCGTGCGCCTGGTCTGTCCCGGAGAGTGAGGAGCACCCATGGTTGGTGGTCTCGAAGGCGGTTTGTCCTTTTCTTTCCACCACCCCAAGGAATCGCCACTAGCCTTCGTCCAACAGGCAAATGATGGCGATGATGCTGGATGAAAGCGAAGCCTCCGACGCCGAGTTGATCGGGCGGGCGAAGGGCGGAGACAGGCGGGCTTTCGGCAAATTGCTCGAAAGGCACTATGATTTCGTCTATCGCGCCGCATATCGCTGGTGCGGGAAGAAGGCCGACGCCGAGGATATCGCCCAGGAAGTCTGCGTCCGGCTCGGCCGGGCGATCCGCGAATATCATGGCAGCGGCGCCTTCACCACCTGGCTCTACACCATGACGCTGAATGCGGCACGCGACGTGATGCGCAAGACGGTCCGCGAGACGATCAAGATCGAAGCCTACGGAGCTTACGAGCTGATCACGGGAGAAGCCCCGGCCGAGCCCGAAGATCCGGCCGAGGCGCTTTGGGCAGCGGTGCGGATGCTGCCGGACAAGCAGCGCGACGCGGTGCTGCTCGTCTATGGCGAAGGGCTCAGCCACGCAGCCGCCGCCGAGGCGATAGGCATCACGGAGACGACGGTTTCCTGGCACATCCATGAAGCGAAGAAACGGTTGAAGACGCTCATGCGTTCGGCCGGGGAAGTGTGATCATGGTCGACGACAACGAACTCAACAGACTGCGCGACATCGCAGCACCGGCACCGGGTACCGACGCGAAGGCGCGTGCCTTAGAGGCCGCCATGCGGGCTTACGACCTGGACGAAAAAACTTCACCTGCCGCCCAAGGATCGGCGAAAGGGCTTCGTCTCACAGAGCGAGCACAAAAGCTCTGGAGCGAAATCATGCAAAAGAAACTCTTCGCCACTCCGGCCATTGCCGCGCTCGTCGCCCTACCGATAGCCGGATACGCCACCATCTACATGCTGCAGGAGCAGCCATTCCATTCCGGTGGCGACGAGAAGATCACCGAAACGCTGGCCGACAAACCAGTGGCTAGGAAGAAAGCCGATGCCGACGCCGAAAGCCGCGACGCAGCCGAGGCGCTTGCGCCGGCATCGCCGCCGAAGCCAGAGTCGGCTGCCGCCGGCGGCCTGACAAGGCAAGGTGCGCTGACCAGCAATGCGCCTCCGCCGGCGCCGAGCGGCGAGTTCGCACAGGACGGCGGCGCAAGCGCCGCAGCGGTCAAGGGTATGGCCGGCACAACAGCCGAGTCCAAACTGATGGTACAACCGCCTATGCCGGCCGACCAGATGCCGTTGCCGGAGCAAAATCGCGACCGCGTCGAGGATTTTAGGACCAATCCGGTGCGTGCCGCGCTCGAAGACCCGGTCTCGACCTTTTCGATCGATGTCGACACCGCTTCCTATTCCTTCGTGCGGCGTTCGCTCAGGGAAGGTATTGTGCCGCGAGCCGACACCGTCCGCGTCGAGGAGATGATCAACTACTTCCCCTATGACTGGAAAGGACCGGACTCTGCCTCGACCCCGTTCAACTCGACCGTCAGCGTCATGCCGACGCCGTGGAACGAGCACACCAGGCTGATGCATGTCGCTATCAAGGGTTTCGACGCCAAGCCGGCCGAGCAGCCCAAAGCCAATCTGGTGTTTCTGATCGACGTGTCGGGCTCGATGAACGAGCAGGACAAGCTGCCGCTCTTGCAATCGGCCTTCCGGCTTCTGGTCAACAGGCTGAGGCCCGACGACACGGTTTCGATCGTCACTTATGCCGGTGATGCCGGCACCGTCCTCGAGCCGACGAAAGTTTTGGAGAAAGACAAGATCCTCAATGCCATCGACACTTTGACGCCCGGCGGCAGCACGGCCGGCGAGGCGGGCATCAAGGAAGCCTATCGGCTGGCGCAGAAATCCTTCGGCAACGACGGGATCAATCGCGTAATGCTGGCCACGGACGGCGATTTCAATGTCGGCCAGACCGACGACGACGATCTGAAGCGGTTGATCGAAAAAGAGCGCAAGATCGGGGTGTTTCTGTCGGTGTTCGGTTTCGGTCGCGGCAATTTGAACGATCAAATGATGCAGACCATCGCCCAGAACGGCAACGGCACCGCCGCCTATATCGACACTTTGGCCGAGGCCGAGAAGGTGCTGGTCGAGGATGCGTCCTCGACATTGTTCACCATCGCCAAGGACGTGAAGATCCAGGTCGAGTTCAATCCGAACAAGGTCTCGGAATACCGGCTGATCGGCTACGAGACCCGGGCCTTGAATCGCGAGGATTTCAACAACGACCGCGTCGATGCCGGCGAGATCGGCTCCGGCCATTCGGTCACCGCGATCTACGAGATCACGCCGAAGGGCAGCGGCGGCGAGCAGATCGATCAGTTGCGCTACGGCCAGGCTTCGGTGAACAATGGCGGCGTCGCCAACGCCGACGAATATGCCTTCGTGAAAATCCGCTACAAGCTGCCGAACGAGGATGCCTCGAAGCTGATCACCACGCCGGTGACATCAGCCAACGAAGTGGCTGATTTCGACCAGGCCAGCACCGACCAGCGGTTCTCCATTGCCGTCGCTGCCTTCGGCCAGAAGCTGCGCGACGAGGATGCGACCGCGAAGTTCGGCTATGACAAGATCATGGAGATTGCCACTGCCGCCCGGGGAGCCGACCCGTTTGGGTACCGGTCCGAGTTCCTCTCGCTGGTGCGCCTTGCCTCGGCGCTTGGCGGTAACCGGTAATGGTGATGACCGTCCGATTTTCGTCAGATGGGATCGTTCGGATAGTGGAAACCGACCCACGGGCGGGTGAGGCAGGCCGGCAGGGAAACCTTACCGGCCTTTTTCAACATTTGTCAGGCGCGGCTGCGCCGGCGCTCGCGGCGGGCTTCGCTGGTCTCGACGGTGTTGACTGTGGCCTGCTTGTTGCGCATCGGGCCAATGCGCTCGACGATTTTTTCGATGCTCGGGCGATCCGACCGGGTATGCGCATCGAGCGCCTTGCGCATTGCGGCGAGGTGGGCGAACGAGGTGCCGCAGCAACCGCCGACGATCTTTGCGCCGGCATCGACGGCCAGCCTGACATAGTCGGCCATCAGCTCGGGCGTGCCGGAATAATGGATCTCGGCGCCGCGAAATTCCGGAATGCCGCAATTGCCCTTGACGATCACCGTGGCCTCCGGCTTCGCCTCGGTCATGTCGAGCAGCGAAGCGAGGATGTCGGAGGCGCCGACGCCGCAGTTGGCGCCGACACCGAGCGGAGCCTGCGACAAGCCATCGGCGACGCCGTGGATGTCCTTCGGCAACAGCCCCATCATGGTGCGGCCGGCGGTGTCGAAGGAGCCGGTGTAGGTATAGGGCAAGCCGACGCGGATCGCGGCTTCGGCTGCGGCGCGGATTTCGTCCGGCGCCGACATGGTCTCGATCCAGGCGACTTCGGCGCCGCCGGCTTTCAGGCCCTCGATCTGTTCGGCAAAGGCCTCGACCGCCTCGTCATAGGTCATCGCGCCGAGCGGCACCAGCAACTCGCCGGTCGGGCCGACCGAGCCCGCCACGATGACCTTGCGGCCGGCTCTATCGGCGACAGCGCGGGCGATCTCGGCGGCGCGCTTGTTCAGCGCATGCACGCGGCCTTGCGCATGGTGCAGCTTCAGCCGGTGGCGGGTGCCGCCGAAGGAGTTGGTCAGGATGATGTCAGCGCCAGCATCGACGAAGTTCTGATGCAGACTGGTGATGGTGTCCGGCGCCGTCTCGTTCAGCAACTCTGGAGCCTCGCCGGCCTCTAGCCCCATGGCGAACAGATTGGTGCCGGTGGCGCCATCGGCAAGCAGAACGCCCTTCTCAGCAAGCAGCGCGTCAATTGGATTGGTCATTGGAAATACGCCTTCCGGGGATTCTTTGTTGAGATAAGGATATAAAGAAATCTTTATATGGCGTCAATGTCGGCGCGATAGACAAGCCGTCAAAATCGCATCTCCGCCAGCCTTTGCGTGAAGCTGGCCGCCTCATGCGCGTTGATGTCGGCGGCGCGGATCAGATTGTCGAAATGGCTGGTCAGCGTGCGGACTGGCTGGGTCGCGTTCAGCACCAGATACATGTCGCCGACATAGATGGCGGCACGATAGGGCCCGAATATGGTGTAGGGAATCGAGTAGCGCATCCGTCCGTCATAGAAAAACAGGCGGAAGGTGGGATAAAGGTCGTCGAGCAGCGTCGCCATGTGAAGAAGCTGCTGGTGGCGGTCGGCCTCAGGAAAACGGTCCCAGACGCCCAGTCCGCGCGCAAAGATCTCCAGCGTGTGGCGCGGCATGCAGACTTCCATGTCGGTTTCCGGCCGCCGATTGTAGTCGATGCGGTACTGCGTCTCACCGGCCTGGGCCTCGCGGCTCTTGTTGGCGATACCAGCCTCGTATTCGACGAGCGCCTCGGTGCGCAGAAGGTCGGGAATGCCGGCCGGCACGTAACGGATTTTCGTACCGGCGGCCTCGGCATGCCATCTGGCCAGCAGCGTGCGGTCGAAACCGTCGGGCGCTTCCTCGATCTCCAGGCTCTCGCGGATTTCACCGGTGACGCCTTCGTCCTGGCTGAGGCCGAGCAGCCAGTCGAGCGACACTTTGAATTCGGCGGCAATGTTGAGCAGCGTTTCGGCGCGGGGAAGGCGTGTCGAGGCGCCGGACAGCAGCTGCGAAAGCGCCGAACGATCGATGCCCACCGCCGTCGCGAAAGCGGACTGGTTCAAGTCGGATCGTGTCAGGAGCATTTTCAGGCGCTCCCGGAAGATCGTCGATAGGTCACGTTTGTCCATATCGTCATTCCGGCCGTTGGGAGGAAAAAAATCCGCCGAATCCGTTAAAGTGGCAGTTTAGGCGTAAATGAATCCTCCAATTCGTTTACAATATATAACACCTGCGGCTGAAAATGCGCAATCGCAACATTTTGTGCGCCTTGTCGCGTTGCAGCATCTCGATGCTCCTGACAGAATGCTGTCAGGAATCAAAACGATTCCGGCGACTGGAAGGGCAGTGGTCGATCCATGACGAGCATGAATAACAGACGACGCAATGCACCGGCCATCGAATGGCCGACCGTGGTTCTCGCGTTTTTCTGTTACGGCACCTGGCTTGCAGCCGGCCTATTCCTGTGGCCGTCCTATCCGCTGCTGGCGCTCGTCGTTCTGGCCTTGATGGCCGCGCTGCAATCCTCGCTGGCGCACGAAGTCCTGCACGGCCATCCGACTCGCAATGCGCAGCTCAACGAAGCTTTCGTCTTCCTGCCGATCGGTCTCGTCTGGCCGTTCCGTCGGTTCAAGACCATTCATCTGCGCCATCATGCCGACGAACGGCTGACCGATCCGCTTGACGATCCTGAAAGCTACTACAAGGCGCTGTGGCACCATGACGAATTGCCGCCGGCGATGAAGTTCCTGCTGAAGATCAACAACACCATGATCGGCCGTCTCATTCTCGGCCCATGGCTGTCGTGCATCGGCTTCTTCATCGACGATGCCAAGCAGGTGCTCGCCGGCGACAAGATGATCCGAAAGGCATGGCTGCTGCACGCCGTCGGCCTCGCCGTGGTGCTGCCGGTCGTGCAGTTCGGCTTCGCCATCCCGCTATGGCTCTACATCCTGGTTCCGGTGTGGCTGGGCCAATCGCTGATCTCGATCCGCACCTTCGCAGAGCACCAATGGTCGGAGCATCCGGAAGGCCGCACGGTGATCGTCGAGCGTTCGCCGCTGTCGTTCCTGTTCCTCAACAACAATCTGCATTTCGTCCATCACAAGAGCCCGACGGTGGCTTGGTACCGGCTGCCGAAGCTGTTTCGCGAGCGCCGTGACGAGTGGCTGCGGATGAACAATGGCTACGCTTATCCGAACTATTTGGCGCTTCTCAAGGCTTATGCATTCAAGGCGAAGGAGCCGATCGTCCACCCGGTGCTGCGGCGCACGCCGGAACCGGGCCGGGCGTTCAAGCCGCGCGTCAGAGCGCGCAGCCTCAATGGGCTTGGCAGTGCGCCGGTGCCCGCCGAGCCGCCGAAGGAATGAATTTTGTGGCATCGCCGGCGGCGATGCCCAGGTGCGCGTCAATGGTCTCGTCAGTTTCTCAGCGTAACGATCAAAATCCCGGCATGAGCGATTTCGTTGCCGCCTTGCCGATGTACGACTGGCCCGAAATGGGGAGCGAGGTCGATGCCCAATGGGCGCGGCTGCGTGATGCCTTCCGGCAAAAAGGCATCGACGCGCCGCAGACCATCGCTCGCTTCAATGCCGATCTACGGCCTGTGGAAGGCGGCATCCGCGACGCCGCCGGAAAGGTCATCGCGCCCGATCCGGCGACGCTGCCGCCGGGCGAACTGGATTTTCATGGCCTCTGGCTGCATCCGGCGCTGCTGTTCGCACAGACCTGCTGGGGCCCGATGGAGACCGGCCTGTCGGAGCATGTCCAGGTGATCGGCCAGCCGAGCTACGATGCTTTCGAAGGCGGGCAGGGCGAACTCTATTCGAGCGCCATCGTGATGCCGGCAGGTGAAGCGCCATCGGTTGGCTCACCGGCCGACGGCAGCCCTCTCATCCCGCTCGATATCCTGCGCGGCAAGCACTTTACCTTCAACAGCCTCGATTCCATGTCGGGCATCGTCGGGCTGACGCGTGACCTGGAGGCGCTGGGCGAAAGCCTCGACATCTTCTCTGAGCGCAGCGAAAGCGGTGGCCACCGTGCCTCGATCGTCGCAATTGCCGAGGGCAGGGCCGATGTCGCCGCCATCGATTGCCTGAGCTGGGCGCTGGCGCAGCGCTTCGAGCCTGCAGCGGAAGCGGTGGCGGTGGTCGGCTGGACAAGGCGACGCAAGGGCCTGCCGTTCATCACCGCCAGATCGACACCGGAGAAAATCGTGGTGGCGTTGCGCGAGGCTGTCGCGGCGCTCGCATAAAAACAATCAGCCGCCGAGCAGCCGCTCGTCGAGCGGATAGTTCGAAAGCTGCTCGTTGCCGGTTTCGGTGATCAGGATCTGTTCCTCGATCTTGACACCCTCGTGACCGCCAAGCCGGCCGATATAGCTCTCGACGCAAAGCACCATGCCTGACACAAGCACGCCGTCGGGCGTGTCTTCAGTCCAGTCGATCGCATGCGGCAGCGTCGGGTATTCGTCGGCCAGGCCGACGCCGTGATAGAGCACGCCGTAGCGCGTCGGGAAACAATCTCCGGGCGGCACCGCCGAGCGTTCGACAAGGTCGCGGAAGGATATGCCCGGCTGCATCAGGCTGGTGTTGTGGGCGATCTGGTCGGCGGCGATGCGAAACAGGTCGCGTTGTTCGTTGGACGGCTCGGTGTCGCCGCAGAGCCAGGTGCGCGACAGGTCGGCGCAGAAACCATAAGGGCCGATCAGGTCGGTATCGAAAGCGACGAGATCGCCGGCTTCGATCGTTCTCGACGAGCATTCCTGGAACCATGGATTGGTGCGCGGGCCTGACGTCAAAAGCCGGGTTTCGACCCATTCCCCACCACGCGCAATGTTGCCGCGGTGGAGTTCGGCCCACAATTCGTTTTCGGAAATGCCTGGCCGCAAGGCTGCTTCCATCTCGCCCATCGCCGCCTCGCAAGCGACGATCGACCGGTGCATGGCCAGGATTTCGTCGGGCGATTTGATCAGACGAGCGTTTTCCATCAGCGCCTCGCCATTGCCGATCGAGATGCCGAGGCGGGCGAGCTCTTCGACGCCTTCGGTATTGATGTGATCGACGGCGATACGACTGATACCGCCGCCATGCTCTTTCACCAGATCGGCGATGCCGGCAGCCCAGCGGCGGACCTTTTGCTCGGTCAACTCGCCGCTGTAGAGATACATCCACGACACTGCCGGCCGCACCTCGTCGACCACGCCGGAGTGGTCGGAAAGGTGCTCGCACGAAAAATAGTCGAACAGCACCACCGGGCCTTCGGTGGCAACGAAACAATGCCTTGTCGGGTTGTGCGCGACCCAGAGCTGCATGTTGGTCGAGTCGGTCGCATAGCGGATGTTAATAGGATCGTAGAGCAGGGCTCCTGCATAGTCGCGGCGCTTCAGCTCGGCGCGGATGCGGTCGAGCCGGTATTGACGCATGGCAGGCAGGTTGGGGGCAGCAATGCCGGCGGCGTGCCACTCGGCTTCCGCCAGTGCGCCATAGCCAAGCACATGCTGGTTGAGCTCAGCGGCCTTCTGCCGCGACTTCAGGCGCAACACATCGGGGGAGCCCGCTTCGTCCGGCTCGAACGGCATGATCTTGCGATGACGAGGAGGTCGATCAGTCGGGTTCCTGTCCACCCTCGGCTCCTTTGCTAACGCCTTCGTCGGGCGCTGTGGCTTTTTCCGCAGCCGTTTTCTTCAATCTTATGTAGGCGCCGGGCCGGGCAGGCTTGTCCGTGCTAGGCAATAGCGGAACCATGATTCGCCTTGGTTGGCCGTCCGGCTCATAGCCGGCTTTTTTGAGCTGCTCCAAAATGACCGGCCGCGGATCGTCGCGGTCGAGCCAGACGAGTACAGCCGGCTCTTGCACCAGCCTGTCGAAATTCGGCACTTCCTGGTCAAGCGCGACCAATTTTTCGTCGACCAACCGCAGATTTCCGACCCATGCGCCGTCGGATATTGCGGTTTTAACCGGCCCGTCGGCAGTCAGCTGGCGATAGAGGGCCGGGTAATCCACCCGGATCATCCGCGAGAGACCACTGGTCCCGTTTATCTGGAAGTACCAAGTGGCGGGCGCGAGCAGAACGGCAATGACCGCTCCGGCCGCGATCACCAGGAGCTGGGCGTCCCTGCCGCGTGGTGAAAGCCGTTCCATATAGGCGGCCATCGCCAGCGGCAAGATGATCAGGACCGGCACCAGCCAACGGGCCTTGACCTCGGTCACGCCGGTGGCCAGCACAAGTGTCGCCAGCATGGCCAAGCCGAGCGCCAAGGTACGCCACAAGAGAACTTCCCTGGCCGGAGCTTTGGGGTGACGCTCGGAGAAACGAAACCCCGTCAGTGCGAAAGCCAGCGCGGAAACGAACACCGGCAAGACAGCGAAATTGAAGGTCCCCATGATAAACTTGCCGGCGCCGGTGGCCGCGGCCGTCATGCGCGGCTGCTGTAGGTCTATTCCGAACTTCTCGCCTCTCGCCAGCAAATCGGCAGGATGCATGAGGCTCCAATATGTGGTTGGCGCCAGCACCAATATCGCGACGGCAACGCTGATTGCGAATTTCGGATCGAGGATCGCGCCGCGCAACTCGCGCAGCGACAACACCGCCGCAACAAGGGCTAACACCAGGAATACGTCGTTGTATTTGGCAAGAATTGCCGCAGCCGTTGCCAAGCCAAACACCGCATAGGCGATCACGCTTCGCCGCTCGATCAGATTAGCCATCGCGAGCAGGAGCAGTGCGCAAAAGCCGACAACGGCGACCGAATGCGACAAGGCCCGCTGCGATTCCCAGGCGATTTGCGGGATTGTGAAAAGTCCGAGCATGGCCGCCGCTGCCGTCGCTTTCGTGTAGCCGAACCGCTGCATGGCGGCGAACACACTGCAGGCGGCGAGGAACAGCACGGAGTATTTGACGAGCTTCAGCGTGAAAATATTGGTGCCGAAAATTTGCGCGGCCAGCCAGTTGATCCATGTATAGAGAGGCGGTTGCGAGCCGCCATATCCAGCCCAAAGATATGGAAGATAAATCAGTTGCTCCGCGTCATCGACGCCGACGCCAGTTCCTGCCCAAGTGGCCAGAATGGACAATATGACGGTTTGCAAGGCCAAATAAGCGGCGACCATGACGATCGCCGCCGGGAAGGGGCCGATCCTGCTCTCGGCAAGCCATTCGTCCCATTTCATCGAATACTTCAACGAGTTCTCATCGCCCGTGCCAGTTGCCGCCGGCTCCGCTAGCACGAAGACCGTGCCCCGCACAATGTGGCAGCCCTGATCGCTTCCGGGGCGGCGGGCTTCAAGTCGAATCGTACCGCCGCTCTAGCTTTTTGGTTAAGCATCGGACTTCTCCAAATCGGTCGCACCCCGGGTCGGGCCGGAGGGCAGGCCTTTGGGTGCGGTGCTCTAGGTCCGCATCTTCTCGCCGCTCGGGTCGAAAGGCGGCTCGACATTGATGCGGGCCGGATGCCGGCTTCCGAGGATTTCGATCTCGAACAGTCCGGCGCTCTCTTCCCCGGCTAACGCCGCTGGCACATAGCCTTGCGCCATCGATTTCTGGACGTAATGGGCATAGCCGCCGGAGGTGACCCAGCCGACCACGCGCCAGTCGCCATCGACGATGCCGCGCACGGCCGAAGCGCCTTTCGCGGCCCTGGAGCCGCGCACTTCCTTGCCGTCCGTATCGAAACGCGGAGCACCATAACCGTGCGGCTTTTCCACCGTGCCGTAGTCCTTGCCGCCGACCTTGGCCCAGATCGGTTCGTCGCCCATGACATCGGCGTCCCCGGCATCGACGATGAAAGAGACACGGCGCAGTTTTGGCCCTTCTGCCTGCTCCCTGGCTGCCGCTTCACGTCCGATGAAGTCGTTCTTCTCCAGCTTGACGAAGCGGTCCATCGCGCCTTCGAACGGCCCGTAGATCGGGCGCAGTTCGCGGAACCAGGTCGGGAAATTCTTCTCCAGTCGCATCGAGAGCAGGGCGCGCATGCCGAAATCGACGAGGCCAAACTCTTCGCCGGCATCCTTGATCGCCTTGTAGACGAGGCGCTGGTATGCCGGCGCCATCCAGATCTCGTAACCGAGGTCGCCGGTATAGGTAATGCGATTGACCATGCAGGGCGCGCCGCCGACAGCCATCTCGCGGAAGTCCATGAAGCGGAAAGCCTTGGTCGAGATGTCGATATCGACCAGCTTCTGCAGCAGGTCGCGTGATTTCGGCCCGGCGATCGACAAGCCGACCAGCGTCTGGTCGAAGCGGTGAATGCGGACGCTACCATCCTTCGGCAGGTGCTTCTCGAACCAGCGCATATGATACTTCTGCGCCGCCGACGAGCTCCAGATCATGTAGCGCTCTTCACCCGCCTTGGCGATGGTGAAGTCGCCGATCAGCCTGCCAAATTCATTGAGCATTGGGGTCAGCACGATGCGGCCGGTCTTCGGCATGCGGTTGGTCATCAGCCGGTTGAGGAAATCCTCGGCTGCCGGCCCGGAGACTTCGTATTTGGCGAAGTTGGCGATCTCGGTGACGCCGACCTTCTCGCGGGTCGCACGCACTTCCTCGCCGATCGGCCCGAAATCGTTGGAGCGATGGAAGGAAACGATGTCCTTCGGCTCCGTGCCTTTCGGTGCGAACCAGAGCGGGGTTTCGAGGCCCCAGCTATCGCCCATGACGGCGTTTTTGGCCAGCATCGTGTCGTAGAGTGGCGTCGTTTGCGCTGGGCGCGCGGCCGGCAATTCCTCGTTGGGAAAGCGGATGGAGAAACGGCGCGAATAGTTTTCGCGCACCTTGGCATTGGTGTAGCGCAGCGTCGCCCATTCGCCGAAGCGCGCCACGTCCATGCCCCAGACGTCGAAGCCGGGATCGCCATGAACCATCCAGTTCGACAATGCCAGCCCGACGCCGCCACCCTGCGAGAAACCGGCCATTACGGCGCAGGCGCACCAGAAATTGGTCAGGCCCTGCACCGGGCCGACCAGCGGGTTGCCATCCAGTGCGAAGGTGAAGGGACCGTTGATGATCTGCTTGATACCGGCCTTCTCGATGCCGGGAAAATGCTTGAAGCCGATCTCGAGCGACGGCGCGATGCGGTCGATGTCGGGCTGCAGTAGCTCATGGCCGAAATCCCACGGCGTGTTGACCGGAGACCACGGCTTGCAGGCCTTTTCATAGGTGCCGAGCAGGATGCCGTTGCGTTCCTGGCGGGTGTAGATTTCGCCCTTGAAGTCCATCACGCCGATCATCTCGCGGCCGGTCGACCTGTTGAATTCCTCGACCTCCGGCATCGGCTCGGTCAAGAGGTACATGTGCTCCATGGCCAGCAGCGGCAGCTCGACACCGACCATGCGGCCGATCTCGCGCGCCCACAGGCCGCCGCAGTTGACGACATGCTCGGCCTGGACCGGGCCTTGTTCGGTGACGATGTTCCAAGTGCCGTCGACTTCCTGCGTCAGCTCGACGACGCGGTTGCGCAGCACGATCTCGGCGCCGAGCTTCCTGGCCGCCTTGGCGTAGGCGTGGGTGGTGCCGGAAGGGTCGAGATGGCCTTCGACCGGATCCCACATGGCGCCGACGAAATTCGTCTCGTCCATCAGCGGGAACATCGCCTTGGCCTCTGACGGCGTGATCAGCTCGGTGTCCATGCCGAGATAGCGGCCCTTGGCGTGGGCAAGGCGCAGGAAGTCCATGCGCTCGGGCGTGTCGGCCATCATCACGCCGCCGGTCAGGTGAAGCGAACAGGACTGGCCGGAAAGTTCTTCGATCTCCTTGTAGAGCTGCACCGTATAGGCCTGCAGCTTGGCGACGTTGGGATCGCCGTTGAGCGTGTGAAAGCCGCCCGCCGCATGCCACGACGAGCCGGAGGTGAGCTCCGAGCGCTCGATCAGCATGATGTCGGTCCAGCCGGCCTTGGCCAGATGGTAGAGCACCGAGCAGCCGACGACGCCGCCGCCGATGACAACCGCTTTTGTATGAGATTTCATGAAGATAGTTCCGTTTTTGAAGAGATTGAATCGAGTGAGCGGGGGGTGAACACAAAGCGGAGAAGGGCGCCGGCTGGAATGATCTCACGCCCTCCCTCTACCCTGTCGACCGGGGGAGAGGTGTCGGGTGACGCTCGACGGAGTGGCGGTCGACTGTTCATCAAACCAATACAGATATTTAAAAATCGGTCGGCGCGCCGCCTTCGGACCGGCGTTTGTCGACGAAGGCGTTGAGCTCCTCGCGGATAGCCGGGTCCATATACGGCTCTTCATAGGAGGCCAACCGGTCCTTCCAGACCCGATTGGCCTTTTCGAGAGCCGTCGGGGATCCGGCTTCCGCCCAGGTCTCGAAATTGCGCCAGTCGGAGATGATAGGCGAATAGAAAGCGGTCTTGTAGCGGTCCTGGGTATGCTGGGTGCCGAAGAAATGGCCGCCCGGACCGACGGACTGGATGGCGTCGAAGCCAAGGGCCTCCTCGGAGAGGTCGAGCGGGGTCAGGAACTCGGCCACCATCTGCAGCAGATCGATGTCCAGAATGGTCTTCTCGTAGGAGCAGCGCAGGCCGCCTTCCAGCCAGCCGGCCGCATGCATCATCAGATTGCCGCCGCCCTGGATGGCGCCCCACAGCGAGAACACGCTTTCATAGGCCGCCTGCGCGTCGACCGTGTTGGCGGCGCAGGTGTTGGAGGTGCGGTAAGGGATGTTGTAGCGGCGGGCGAGCTGGCCGCCGACCAATTGCGCCTTCATATATTCCGGCGTGCCGAAGGCCGGCGCGCCGGACTTCATGTCGACGTTGGAGGTGAAACCGCCATAGCCGACTGGCGCGCCCTTGCGCACCATCTGGGCGAAGGCAATGCCGGACAGCGCTTCGGCATTCTGCTGCACCAGCGCGCCGGCGATGGTCACCGGCGCCATGGCGCCCGACAGGGTGAACGGCGTCACGATGACGACCTGGCCCTTGCTCGACATCTGGATGATGCCTTCCATCATCGGCACGTCGAGCTTGAGCGGCGAATTGGTGTTGATGATGGTGAACACCGATGGCTCATCGAGAAGCTGTTGGTCGCTGATGCCGCGCGCGATCCTGGTGATCTCGATGCCGTCGACATTGCGCTCCTTGCCGAGCGAATAGATGTGGAACACCTTGTCGGTTAGCACGCTCAGATCGCGGATGCATTCGAGGTGCCGGACGGACGGATGGATGTCGATCGGCTCGACCGGATAGCCGCCCGTGCAGTTTAGGATGTTGTGCATCTGCGCAAGCTTGAGGAAGTTGCGGTAGTCCTGCTGATTGCCCGGCCGGCGGCCGCGATCGATGTCGGAACAATTGGGAGCCGACGCCATCATCGAGATGATCAGATTGTCACCGCCGAAGCGGACATTGTGCGCCGGATTGCGGGCATGGATGGTGAATTCCGACGGGCAGTGGGAAACCAGCTCGAGGATCATGTCGCTGTCGAAGCGCACCCGCTCGCTGCCTTCGCGGACATCCGCGCCGTGCGCCTTCATGATGCGCCTTGCCTCGTCGTGCAGCACGTCGACGCCGATTTCCCGCAGCACGCGCAGCGAGGCGAGGTGGATCGATTCCAGCTCGTCGTCGGAGACCAGCTTCGTCGGCGTCAGCGGGATTTTCAGTTGGCGGAACGGCGGCTGCTCGAACGCCGCTGATCCGCCGGCGCGCTTTCCCGCGCGGCCGCCGCGACGGGCGCGGTCGTTTGCCAGTGCCGGTTCGGCGGGATGAAGGGCGGCGGTCATGATAGTCCTCGTACGCTGCGATAAGTGCGGCGGCATAATGGACCGCCGGCTGTCCCGCCATTGCGGAGGCGACGACCACTAGGACGAGGGAAGCGACATGACAGCTCCCGGGCTGAAGGCAACCGACTGGATCACCGGGCTTTTGATCTCCTCAGGCTGGCGCAAGCGGTTTTCGTCACCGGTGCTTCCCGGCGCGCTGCTGAAACGCTAATCGTGCAGGTTCCCTGTTGGTGCGGATCATGGACCTGGCGGAAGAGAACAGCGGCGAGACAATGCAGTGGGCGGCGATCACCGGCGTGATCGCCACCGTTTCCGTGTTCGCCATCGCGCAAGGGCTGAGCTATCCGCTGTTGAGCTTCATCCTGCAGCGCCAGGGCGTCTCGCCGGCCATGATCGGCCTCTCGGCGGCAATGACGCCGGTCGGCTTTATCGTCTCGTCGCCGCTGATCCCGGCGCTGGCGCGCCGGTTCGGGGCGGGGCGCACGGCGCTCACCTGCGCAGCTCTTTCCGCGATCATGCTGGCGCTGATCGGCTGGACGCAAAATGTCTATCTATGGTTCCCGCTGCGCTTCCTGATCGGCGTGGTGACCAATCCACTCTATGTGCTGAGCGAGATCTGGGTGATCGCGTTGGCGCCGCCGTTGCGCCGCGGCCGCGTGATGGGGGTCTATTCCACAGTCATTTCGGCTGGTTTCGCCGCCGGCCCGCTGTGCCTGCTTGCCGTCGGCACCGAAGGCTGGCCGCCGTTTCTCGTCGGCATCGCCGCATTCGTTTTTTGCGGCTCCTGCCTGGCGCTGGTGCTGCGACGGCTTCCGAAGGTCGATGAGGCCGGGCACCGGGTTTCGGTCATGGGGTTCATGCCGATGGCATGGCTGCTGTTGTCGGCGGTTGTCGTGGCCGCTGGTTTCGAACAGGCGGTACTGGCACTGCTGCCGGTCTACGGAGCGCATTACAGCATCGAGGAAACCCGCATGTCGGCGCTGCTGTCGATGATGATCGCCGGCAATATCGCCATGCAGGTGCCGCTCGGCCTGCTGGCGGAACGGCTGACGGCGCGTCTGGTCCGATTTATCTGTGTATTGCTAACGCTGCTCGGATGCGTGCTGTTGCCGGTTCTCATCGAGACGCCGCTGATCTGGCCATGCGTCTTTATCTGGGGTGCAGTCTCCTACGGCATCTACACGATGTCGATTATCGAGCTTGGCGAGCGGTTCACCGGCTCGGCACTGGTCGCCGGCAACGCCGCCTTCTCGCTGATGTGGGGCGTCGGCGGCATCGCCGTGCCGCCGCTGGCGGGTGGCGCTATGGATATTCTCGGTGCGGACGGCCTGCCGATCACGCTTGGCGCCATTTGCCTGGCGCTGGCGGTCACAACCGTATTGCGGGGGCGAGCAGTCTAATACAATTGCGGCGTGCCTTCATTTCCTTGCCATCTGGAAATCGCCCATAAATCACAATTGACGTGGTATTCAGAGGGATGCATCCCGCGTAGACGGTCTCCAATTTCAACGGCACGATCAAAGTCGGGTATCAATCCAACGTCAGACAGTTCCGTGTTCGCAAACACGTCAGGAAATCCTCCGCAGTTGGTCAAAGCGCTTATGGAGACGTCTTGATCCAACAAGTCGTAGCCCAGGAAGGTAAATCCGTTCCAGTCGAGTGAACGCACGTCAACCGATGGTCTTCGGATCACATTGAGGACATTCAAGTCGCCCGGATCCGCCAACTCCGAAAGGAGGAAGTCCAGGTCCACAAAGAAATCGAGCATGTAGTCCTCGTTCACAATATGGGGCCAGTAGCTGTCCTTTATCTCTCCCAGAGCGACCGGCCCGAGCATTCCATCGAGTGAAACGACCTCGCTTAATTGGGTGAGGCCGGACCAGTTGATGTACATGGTCCACGCAGTGCCGCTGAAAGGACCGAACTTCTCTTTCGCAATGTACAGATGTTGCATGAGTCCCTCGTTGCCTGCGGGCGGCAGGAGGCCCCATCTTAGAGCGGCCAACAGCGCAACGGCTCGTTTTGCGCGGTCCAAGTTGAATATAGCTCGTGGCAAGACGATGTTTGCGACACCGAGCCTTGATGAGTTTATCGGAGACCATTTGACGATGTCGAACACAAAGACGCAGGCGAATTCGGCGGACGAAGATCCCTTTCTCTGGCTGGAGGACAGGACAGGCAAGGAAGCGCTCGACTGGGTTCACCGTCAGAACGAGGTTACAACAGGTGAATTGCAGGGTGATCCGTCCTACCAGGCCTACTTCCAAACCGCACTCGACCTGATGACGGCCGAAGACAACATTGCGGTCGGCTCTGCACTCAACGGCCATGTCTATAATTTCTGGCAGGACAAGACCAATGTGCTCGGCCTCTGGCGGCGCACGACGGTCGCTTCCTACAAGACCGAAAAGCCGGATTGGGAGACGATCATCGACTTCGATAGTCTGTCCGCCAAAGAGGGCGTAAAATGGGTGTTCAGCGGCGCCAGCCGGCTTTACCCCGACTTCAGCCGCTGCCTGCTCAGCCTGTCGCCGGATGGCGGCGACGCCAGTGAGATGCGCGAATTCGACATCGACACCAAGTCCGTTGTCGAGGGCGGCTTTCGTGCTCCTGCTTCGAAGTCGGGCTTCAGCTGGCTGGACAAGGACACCGTCATCGTCTCGGCTGCCTTCGAAGAGGACGAAAAAACCAAGTCCGGTTATCCGCGCGTGGTTAAGCTTTGGCAGCGCGGCACCAGGCTGGAGGATGCGACGCCGATCTTAGAGGCGCAGAAGCAGGATCTCGCCGCCGGCGGTTCCCTCGAGTTCGACGGCGACAAGCGGCATCTGTTCCTGACCCGGACGCTCGACTTTTTTGCCTCGCACAACTTTCTGCGTCTGCCTTCCGGCGAAAACAGGCGCATCCCGCTGCCGGACGACGTCACCGACACGATGCTGTTCAGGGATCAGCTCGTCTTCGGGGTGCGCAGTCCATGGTCGGCGCCGGACGGCACGCGATGCCGACCCGACGGCCTCTATTCGCTGGACTTCGCCCGCTGGATCGAGACCAATGAGCTCGGACCCGTCGATACCGTCCTCGAGCCGGCGGATCGTGTCTCGATCGCCGGCATCGCCCGTACGCAGGACCGGCTGTTCATCAACCTGATCGACAATGTGCGCGGCAAGGTCGTCGCCTGCCAACGCGGCGACAGCGGCTGGTCGCTGCAGCCGGTGGCACTGCCGAAAAACGGCAGTGTCGGCATCAGCCACGCCGAGCGTTTCGGCTCTAGCGTCTCCTTCTCCTTCACCGACTTCCTGACGCCGAGCTCGATCATCTGGTCGGACGACAATGCTGCGACGCTTATGACGGTGAAATCGCAGCCGGCGCGTTTCGATGCGTCGTCGCTTGTCTCGGAACAGTTCGAGGCGCGCTCGAAAGACGGCACCATGATCCCTTACTTCGTCGTCAGGCGACGTGATCAGAACGGGCCGGTGCCGACGCTGCTTTACGGCTATGGCGGCTTCGAAGTGCCGTTGCCGCCCAGCTATGCCGGCGTGCGCGGCCGGCTGTGGCTGGAAAAGGGCAATGCCTACGTGCAGGCCAATATTCGCGGCGGCGGCGAGTTCGGCCCGAACTGGCACCAGGCCGCGCTCAAGGCCAATCGCCAGAATGCCTTCGACGATTTTATAGCGGTCGCGCAAGACCTGGTGAAACGCGGCATCGCCACGCCGGCGACGCTCGGCATCCAGGGCGGCTCGAATGGCGGCCTGCTGACCGGCGTTTCGCTGACCCAGCATCCGGAGCTTTTCGGTGCGGTGATCATCGACGTGCCGCTGCTCGACATGATGCGCTACACCGAGCTGCCGCCTGGCGCATCCTGGATGGCCGAATATGGCGATCCGGCGAAGCCGGAAGAGGCCGCGTGGCTGGCCGCCTACTCACCTTATCAGCATGTCGAGACCGATGCGGCCTATCCGCCGGTCCTGCTGACGACGTCGACCGCCGACGACCGGGTTCATCCCGGCCATGCGCGCAAGATGGCCGGGCGGCTGCAGGCTGCCGGCCACACCAAGACACTATTCTTCGAAGAAACCGAAGGTGGCCATGGCGGGCGCGGTGATCGCCGGCCGCAAGCGGCACAGGCGGCGATGAAGTATGTCTTCCTGCAACGGGCGCTGAACGGAACGGCTTGAACTGATCGCATCAGACCGCCTAAGGTGCTGCATGGCTCGGATGAAGACATGTCGCGCATTTGGGGTGGCGGTGACGCCGTCGCCGCGCACGCTTCGCGCCGAGCTTTTGCGGCTTTGCGCCCGCATCGGCTATTCGCCGCCCGCTTTCCCCTAGCGAATCCGCCCCGGCAACAAATTGCCGATTGGTTCAAGAGGAAAGATCAGACATGGCCTATCAGAATTATTCGCTGAAGCAGCTTCAGCAGATCGATGCTGCGCATCACCTTCATCCGTTCACCGATCACAAGGAGATGCGCGAGGCCGGCTCACGCATCATCACCCACGCCAACGGGCCGTTCATCTACGATTCCGAAGGGACGGAAATCCTCGACGGCATGGCCGGGCTGTGGTGCGTTAATGTCGGTTACGGCCGCGATGAACTGGCCGACGCAGCTTACGCCCAGATGAAGGAACTACCCTACTACAATTCCTTCTTTAAATGCTCGACCCCGACGCCGGTGCTGCTGGCCAAAAAGCTGGCGGAACTGGCGCCGAAGCACGTCAATCAGGTCATCTACGGCTCGTCCGGCTCGGAGGCCAATGATACGGCACTGCGGCTGGTCCGCCACTACTGGGCGCTGGAAGGCAAGCCGGAGAAGAACCGCATCATCTCGCGAAAGACGGCCTATCACGGCTCGACCATCGCCGGCACCTCGCTGGGCGGCATGGAGCCGATGCACAAACAGCTCAACGGCGCGGTTCCAAACATCGTCCATGTGATGATGCCATATGCTTACGAGCTGGCTCTGCCCGGCGAAAGCGACCATGATTTCGGCCTGCGCGCGGCCAAGGCCGTCGAGGATGCCATCCTCGAAGCCGGCGCCGACAAGGTCGCCGCCTTCATCGGCGAGCCGGTGATGGGGGCAGGCGGGGTGAAGATACCGCCGATGAGTTATTGGCCGGAAGTGCAGCGCATCTGCCGCAAATACGATATCCTCCTGATGCTGGACGAAGTCATCACCGGCTATGGTCGAACGGGCGAGTGGTTCGCAGCTCAGACCTTCGGCATCGAGCCAGATACCATCACCACCGCCAAGGCGCTGACCTCCGGCTATCAGCCGCTGTCGGCCCTGCTGGTCGGCGACCGCGTCGCGGCGACGCTGGTCGAGAAGGGCGGCGAGTTCAACCACGGTTACACTTACTCTGGGCACCCTGTGGCCTGCGCCGTGGCACTGAAGAACCTCGAGATCATGGAGCGTGAAGGTCTGGTCGATCGGGTCAAGAACGACACTGGACCCTATTTCGCCAAGGCGCTGCAGGAGCACATTGGCGGTCACGATCTGGTCGGCGAAGTGCGCTCGATCGGGCTGATGGGGGGAATCGAAATCGTTAGGGACAAGGCGAACAAGGAGCGCTTCCTGCCGGCCGGAAGCGCGGCCGTGCTTGTCCGCGACCACGCAATTGCCCAGGGCATGATGCTGCGCGCCACCGGCGATACGATGATCCTGTCGCCGCCGCTGATCTGGACGCGTGAGACGATCGACATGGCCTGCGACCGCATCGCCAAGGCGCTTGATCTGGCGCAAGCGGATTTGCGTAAGCGGTAAGATAGAGGGATCGCCGGGCATCCTGCAGTGGGACGCCCGGCGTTTGAATGCTGCATGCCGAAGAGTTCGCCAGGCGAGGATCGGCTGTGAGGGCGGCAGCTCTCCTACACCTTGGAGCCGCTCACCAAGGGCTGCTACGAGGCGATCGCTTCGTCCATCGCCGCGATTTACCTTATTCGTCAGGACCTGTGTTTACCTGCCCTAGTTGTCGGCCGTAGCGTCGGTGCTGCTACGCTGGGCGTTAGCGCCGTCGCTCTGTTGCTCGGCCCACCCACCCGGACCGGTCGGAAAGCTCGGCTCTCCTTCCGCCTCTAGGCTCTCGTGGAACTCAGTGGCAGGTTTTCCTGGGTATTGGCGGCCGCTCGACAGGTGCCCTTGATGGCCGGGATGGAGGCTTGCGTCATCGTTGCGGGCATGATCCGGCGGTTCGGCATAGGCTGCCGTGGCAAACAGCGATCCGGCGCCGATGAAGAGTGCCAATGCGAGAACGTGCTTCATTGTGCTGTCCTCCAGTATTTGGACTCAAGATTCAGATAGAGCCCATCCAGGCTGTGTAAAGGGCAGCTTGGATGAAATTGATTAAGGGGGGCAGCACCTGCACATCCCCGGCGGTACGGGTATGGCTTGCCCAATTTCGGCAATATCGACGATCCGAGCCTCGAGCCGATGATGCCTTCGGCGGACCGGATCGGCCGTCCGCGCAAAGGCGACTGGCTGGTGTTTCGATTAGACTCGCTTAGGCGTCGTTTTCGAACACCAGCCTCTCGCGGGCCGCCCGAGTACAGCGTCACGGGATGTGCGGAGTGCTTTTCATCCGCAGTACGGCTCCAAGAACAGTTGACGTTGGAACTGCCATTCATCTGGGGAATTGTAAAGTTGGCGAGGCTAAGCAGAAATTGCTTGGAGACGAACTTGTCAGAGCAATCGAAGCGTCAACCGTATGCTTTTCAAGATCGCCTGTTCAATTTGCGGTTGCGCTTTACATAATAGGTCAAAAAAACATAGGGAGGCAATCATGATCAGGATTCAGTCAGTTGTATTTTCTATTCTACTACTAGGAGTGGCAGGGTCACCCGCGACAGCGGAGGAGGTCTGGTCGCTTGATGGCTTAAAGGCCCCCGAGAGCGTACTTTTCGACACCAAGCGGAACGTCTTCTACGTTTCCAACATTGTTGGCGAGCCCGCCGGCAAGGATGGGGTCGGATACCTTTCGAAAGTTTCGCCTGACGGAAAGTTGCAGGCAGCCGAATGGGTGACCGGGTTTAATGCGCCCAAGGGATTGGTGATGCAAGGCGATACGCTTTTCGTCACCGACATCGATCGACTTATGGCCGTCAACGTCGAGAGCGGTCAGATCACCGGAACGTGGCCCGCAGAAGGCGCTCAGTTCCTCAACGACCCCGCCGTCGACGAGGCGGGTCGCGTCTTTGTTTCCGACATGCTGGCGAACAGGATTTATGTTCTGGACAATGATGCTCTCACCGTCTGGCTGGAGAGCGAGGATCTCCTGCATCCGAACGGTCTGCGCGTCGAAGATGGTCGCCTCCTCGTCGCCGGCTGGGGTCGCGATATCCAGCCGGATTTTTCGTCCAAGACACCCGGCCATCTGATCGCGATCGACCTGAACACGAAGGCTATCTCTGACATCGGGTCCGGCGAGCCTGTTGGAAATCTAGATGGTCTAGAACCGGACGGAGCAGGAAATTGGCTTGTTACGGATTGGGTCGCAGGGGCGCTCTTTCGCATTCATCCGGATGGAAAAGTCGAGCAGCTGATGGACCTCAATCAAGGCAGCGCCGATCTGGAATTCCTGGAAGAAAAGAAGCTGGCAATCATCCCGATGATGATGGACGGCAAACTGGTCGCAACTCGATTGGGTGGAGCAACTTGAGAAGAGGCTCGCATAGTCCTCTCCCCAATTGGCCGTACAGGGTCATGACTTGCACTATCGAAGGGCCGGATCAGCGGCCCTTTCCACATCTGTGCCAGCTCTTGCGCGGTGCCGTTCCGAAACGCAAAAACCGCGCTCCATCGGGAACGCGGCTTTGCCAGATACGCATGGCGCTTCGCCAACAGAACACTTGCGAAACTTACGGGCTCCGGTACGCGAGACCTGATCCGGAGCGCCGGGCGGATGCGATATGCCGCCTCGCACTCCGTTCTACAGGGACATCGTTACCGGGTGGTTATCGATAGTTTAAGCAAATCTAAATTTCCGATGTTTCTCTTTGCCGGGAACGGAAAAGCCCGTCGAGTTCGAGGCTTAAGCGCGTCGCGTCTGAAGGGACGGTCAAGCCCGAGCGCAAGCTCTTGGGCGACATGCGTTACGCCGGGTTACCGCGCAGGAAATTTATGATGCCGGAAAAATCGGCACCGGCATGTCCCTGGGCGTTGAACAGCGCATAAAGCTGGGCGGCCTCGGCGCCCAGCGGCGTCACCGCACCGGCGTTTTGCGCGGCTTCCTGCGACAGTTTCAGGTCCTTCAGCATCAGTGCTGCGGCAAATCCCGGCCTGTAGCCATTGTTGGCCGGCGATGTCGGCACCGGACCGGGCACCGGGCAATAGGTGGTCAGCGACCAGCACTGGCCCGACGAGTTCGAGGCGACGTCGAACAGCGCCTGATGCGACAGGCCGAGCTTTTCCGCCAGAACGAAAGCTTCGGCGACGCCGATCATCGAAATGCCGAGGATCATGTTGTTGCAGATCTTTGCCGCCTGTCCGGCGCCGTCATCGCCGCAATGGACGATGCGGCCGGCCATCGGCTTCAGGATGGGTTCGGCCTTGGCGAATGCGTCCTTCGAGCCACCGGCCATGAAGGTCAGCGTGCCGGCTGCGGCGCCGCCGGTGCCGCCGGAAACCGGCGCGTCGATCGACAGCAGCTTATGTTTGGCGGCAATGGCGTGGGCTTTTCGTGCCGATTCGACGTCGATGGTCGAGGAATCGATGAACAGCGCGCCTTTTTTCGCCTTGGGCGCGATGTCCTCATAGACCGACAGGACATGCCTGCCGGCCGGCAGCATGGTGATGACCACATCGGCCTCTTTCACTGCGGCAACGGCATTGGCCATGACGACGACGCCATGCTCCTTGGCGATGACGAGATTCTCCGGCATCAGGTCGAAGCCGTGCACGGCATATCCAGCCTTGACGAGATTGGCGGCCATCGGGTTGCCCATATTGCCGAGGCCGATGAAGGCGATGGTGGTCATCGTTTTCTCCCGGTTTTGCGGTCAGCGGCCGATCAGGGCGCGTGCGATGATGACGCGCATGATCTCGTTGGTGCCTTCGAGAATCTGGTGAACGCGCAAATCGCGGACCAGCTTCTCGATGCCGTAGTCGTGCAAATAGCCGTAGCCGCCATGCAGTTGCAGCGCGTCGTTGGCGACATTGAAGCCGATGTCGGTGACGAAGCGCTTGGCCATCGCCGACCATTTCGAGGCATCGGGAGCTTTGCGGTCGAGCTTCGAGGCGGCGGCGTAGAGGAAGATCCGTGCCGCCTGCAGCTCGGTCTCCATGTCGGCGAGCTTGAACTGCAGCGCCTGGAACTGGTTGATCTTGGAGCCGAAGGCCTTACGCTCCGCGGTGTAGGCCAGTGCCTTGTCGAGCGCCGATTGCGCGCCGCCCAGCGAACAGGCGGCGATGTTGAGCCGGCCGCCGTCGAGTCCGGCCATGGCGATGCCGAAGCCGGCGCCTTCGACCGAGAGCAGGTTTTGCGCCGGCACCTTGCAGTCCTCGAAGATGACCTGGCGCGTCGACTGCATGTGCCAGCCCATCTTGTGCTCGTTGGCGCCAAAAGACAGGCCGGACGCATCCTTCGGCACGACGAAGGTGGAAATGCCCTTCGGCCCGTCGGCGCCGGTGCGCGCCATGACGATATAGAGGTCGCTGTCGCCGGCGCCTGAGATGAACTGCTTGACGCCGTTCAGCACATAGTCGCCGCCGCTTTTCACCGCGCGCGTTTTCAGCGCCGCAGCATCCGATCCCGAGCCTGGCTCGGTCAGGCAATAGCTGGCCAGCCATTCCATCGAAGTCAGCTTCGGCAGGAAGCGTTGGCGCTGCTCGTTGCTGCCGAAGCGGTCGATCATCGAGGCCACCATGTTGTGGATCGAGATGAAGGAGGAAAAAGCCGGATCGGCGCGCGAAAGCGCCTCGAAGATCAGCACGGCGTCGAGCCGACCGAGCGCCGAGCCGCCGACATCGTCGCTGATATAGATGCCGCCGAGGCCGAGCGGGCCTGTCTCGCGGATCACGTCTGCCGGAAAATGCTTGTTGCGGTCCCAGTCGAGCGCGTTCGGCGCGACGCGGTTGGCGGCGAAGGCCTCGGCCATCTCTTGGATGGCGCGCTGGTCCTCGTTGAGTTCGAACTGGCTGGTGCCCGCATCGACAGCGGCGTCCATGGCGTGCTCCCTGATGTTGTCGGCCGGCTGGCCTGTCGTTTTTGGCTTTGCGCGCGGTTCAATCTAGACCAATGATGCCACCGCGCAAGCCGACCGTCTGCATCCAACCATCTGGGAGCGCCGTGCGCGAATGCGTGTGTGGAGCAAGGCGTGACGACAGATTTCGATGAACTGCTCGAGTGTTTCCATGGCTATCTCGAAAGGTTCGATGATACGCTGGTGCGCGATGCCTTGGCCCGGATCGGCTGGGCCATGCCGGCGCGTCGGCTCGAGCCGCATCCGCTCGCCTGCCTGCGCCAGCTCGACCGTATCGCCGAGCTCGCTCCGGCAAACGCCAAGCCGCTGGCGCGGCTGCTTGCGGAGCGTCGCGGCGAACTGCGCTGGGGGCAGACCTACAGCGAGGCGGATTTCGGCAAGAGTTTCATCGACAATTACGGCTGGCTGGAGGTATTCGGCACGCGCGGCCATTTCGTCAACGACGAGGTCGCGGCCGGGCTGCTGATCCTTGGACCTGATGTCGTCTATCCCGACCATCATCATGTCGCCGAGGAGATCTACATTCCGTTGACCGGCGGCACCGAATGGCGCATGGGCGAAGGCGGTTTTCGCACGCGCGAGGCGGGTGAGGTGATCCACCACGCCTCTGATGTCAGCCACGCCATGCGCACCGGCAAGGAGCCGCTACTGGCGCTCTACATCTGGCGTGGCGGGCCGCTGGCGGCAAAATCCACGATCACCGGAACGACGGTACAGGGCAAGGACTGATGGCCAAGGCGATCATGCTGCAAGGCACGGGCTCCGATGTCGGCAAAACAGTGCTGGTCGCGGGCCTCTGCCGCGCGGCCAGGAAACGCGGGCTGCAGGTGCGGCCGTTCAAACCGCAGAACATGTCGAACAACGCCGCCGTTGCCGATATTCCGGGCGACAAACTCGGCGGTGAGATCGGCCGCGCCCAATGGCTGCAGGCGATCGCCTGTGGCGTTGCGCCCTCTATCCACATGAACCCGGTGCTGCTTAAGCCGCAGACCGATATCGGTGCGCAGGTAGTGGTGCAGGGCAAGGTGTCAGGGGAGGCGAGGGCACGCGACTACCAGGCGCTGAAGGGCAGGCTGATGGATGCCGTGCTGGACTCCTGGGCAAAGGTCGGCGACGGCGCCGATCTGGTCATCGTCGAGGGCGCCGGCTCGCCGGCCGAGATCAATCTCAGGAACCGAGACATTGCCAATATGGGCTTTGCGACGCGCGCCAATGTGCCGGTGATTCTGGTCGGCGACATCGATCGCGGCGGCGTCATCGCCTCGATCGCCGGCACGCATCTGATCCTGCCGGAAGAGGACCGGCGTATGATCGTCGGCTATCTCATCAACAAGTTCCGCGGCGATGTCTCGCTGTTCGATGACGGCATCAAGGCGATCGAGACATTCACCGGCTGGCGCTGCTTCGGGGTCGTGCCGTGGCTGAAGGCGGCGGCGCGGTTGCCATCTGAAGATTCCGTGGTACTCGAACGCCTGGCGTCCGGCGAGAAACGCGCGCTGAAGGTCGCCGTGCCGATGCTTTCGCGCATCGCCAATTTCGACGACCTCGACCCGCTCAAGGCCGAACCGCAGGTCGAGGTGGTATTCGTGCCGCCTGGTCAGCACCTCCCCGAAGATGCCGGGCTGGTGATCATTCCCGGCTCGAAGTCGACGATCGGCGATCTCCTAAGATTCCGCGAGAACGGCTGGGACCGCGACCTTGCCGCCCACCGCAAGCGCGGCGGCCACGTCGTCGGCATTTGCGGCGGGTTCCAGATGCTCGGCCACGTCGTGCGCGATCCCGACGGCATCGAGGGCAGCGTGACCGAGACCACAGGGCTTGGCCTGCTCGATGTTGAAACGGTGATGGAGCCGGAAAAGACCGTGCGCAATGTCAGCGCGCGCTCGGTGCAGTTCGACCTGCCGCTCGAGGGCTATGAAATCCATCTCGGCCGCACCACCGGTCCGGATACGCTGCGGCCGTCCGCCGTCATCAACGGCGTCGATGACGGCGCCATCTCCGCCGACGGCAAGGTATCGGGCACCTATCTCCACGGGCTGTTTTCCGCCGACGCTTTTCGGACGAAATTCCTGGAAAACCTTGGCGTGAAAGGCGGCGGCGTCGACTATCGCGCCGAGGTCGAACGGGCGCTGGACGAGGTCGCAGCCGAGTTGGAAACTCACCTCGACTGCGACGCCATCTTTGGCCTGGCGCGTTAGCTGGCGGGTTCGGTGGCCTTGGGCCAATAGGTGCCAAACGACCAGACATTGCCTTCCGGATCGCGGCAGATGAATTCGCGGCTGCCGTAATCGCGGTCCGTCAGTTCTTCCAGTATTTCGGCGCCGGCCTTTTTGGCTCTGGCATAAGCAGCATCGGCATCGTCGACGGCAACATAGATCGATCTGCCGCCACCCGGGCCCGGTGCACCGATCATCTGGCCAAACTTGTCGTCGCGTGCAGTGCCCAGCATGATCATCGAGGAGCCAAAAGTCAGTTCGGCGTGATGGACAATGTCGCCTTCGCCGTAGCGGGCATGAACGGCAAAGCCGAAGGCTTCGCCCAGCCAGTCGATCATGTTGACTGCATTGCGGTAGCGCAACGTGGGATAAAGCCTGGGCGGTTCGACATTTATTGTCATGGCGATCTCCTTCAATTGGATTGTCGATAACCCAGTCTGGGCGAACGCCGTTCGCAGGTCTTGAATAAATGTTACCACGCGCGCGCCCGTTGGGCGTCGCAAGAGGCGTTCCAGAACCTATGCCTGGCGGCAAGCGTCGTCGGCGTTTCGCCGGCAAGGTCGCGGAATTCGCGAACAAGATGCGCCTGGTCGGCATAGCCGCAATCGGCGGCGATATCAGCCCAATCGGATTTGTCCTGCCTTGACAGCCCGAGCGCCCGATTGAAGCGGACGATGCGCGACAGCGTCTTAGGGCCGACGCCGATCGCGTTGGAGAATTTTCCTGCGAGATGCTTGCGGCTCCAGCCCAGCCTGTCGGCGAGCGATGAGACGCGAATGCGGCCGCCCGAGACGATGATCCGGTCATAGGCCCAGGCGATTTCGGCCTGCGTTTCCCGGGCTTTGTCCAGCCGTGCTGCGACGAACGTCTCGACGACGGCAAAGCGTGCGCTCCAACCGTGCGCATTGCCAAGTCTTTCCCGCAGCGCGATGCCTTCAAGTCCGAGCACATCGTCGAGGCCGACCATGCGGTCGGTGAGTTCGCTCATCGCAAGGCCGAAGAAGCGGCGGGCGCCGAGCGGGGTGAAATTGACCTGGACGCAGCAGGCGCCACCGAAGGATTCGATCACCACCGGACCGGCAAAAAGGCCGGCGGCGAAACTGGCGAAGCGGTCGTTGTCGCCCGGATCCTTGCCGAGTCCGATGGCGAAGGGTTCGGCAAAGCTGATGACCAGCGGCACGGTCAGCGATGCATATTCGACGTTGCGGAAACGGCCCGGTGCCGTTTCGCGATAGCCGCAGATGTCGGTGACCGCGCCCCGGAGGCAAGGGCCGGACGTACGCCGCACCATCTCGAACCGGTCGAGGCCGGGATTTTCATGTCGGCTGCCGTCTTCGCTCTCGGCGGGCATGAGCTTTCCTTCCGCCCAAGGAGTCTAACAGACCAGCCCTCAAAATCAAAAGCGCCCGGCTTGTGGCCGGGCGCTTCGAGTTGCCTGAGATTTGAATACTTAAGCGCCGCGAACCAAGCAGCCGCCAGCAAGCACAATATAAGCGATGAGGACGATCCACACCGCGGCCAAGGGAATGAACGCAAAAACGCCGAGAGCGGCGAGAAGGCCGATGATGGCGATAACAAGGGATATGATGAAAACAAGCTGCGTAGGCGCACTGAGATTCATGTGTGGCTCCTCCGACATGATTCGTACAACCGCATAGTATCAGGCGCGCCGTTCACACACCAATCAGCGTGCGCAGCGGGTTCGCCGGATCGGCCAGCAGCTTGATGGCCAGCGCCAGACAGACCATCACCAGCAGCGGCTTGATCAGTTTTGCGCCATTGCGGATGGCGAGGCTGGCGCCGACGCGGGCGCCGAGGAACTGGGCGACACCCATCATCAGGCCGATCTTCCAGTAGACGACCCCGGCAGCAGCGAAGACGATGAAGCCGCCGATGTTGGAGGCGAAGTTGAGCAGCTTGGTGTGCGCCGTCGCCTTGAGCACGCCGTAGCCGGCTAGGGTGACGAAGGCCAGCATGTAGAAGGAACCGGCCCCCGGCCCGAACAGGCCGTCATAGAAGCCGACAATCGGCACCAGGATCAGCCCGAACAGGAACGGCGACAGGCGCCGGGCGCGGTCGACGTCACCCATGTTGGGCTTCAGGGCGAAGTAAAGGGCGATGCCGATCAGCAGGACCGGCAGAAGAGCGCGCAACAGGTCGCCCGGCACGAATGTCGCCAGCAAGGCGCCGAGAGCACTGCCGGCAAGCGCCAACGAAGCCGAAGGCAATTGCCGGCGCAAATCGACATGGCCCTTCGCGGCGTAGTGGATGGTCGCCGAGCCTGAGCCGAACATGCCCTGCAGCTTGTTGGTTCCCAGCGCCTCGACCGGCGAGAAGCCGGCGAGCAGCAGTGCTGGAATGGTGATCAAGCCGCCGCCGCCGGCAATCGAATCGACGAAGCCGGCAGCGAAGGCGGCGGCGCCGAGAATGACGACGGTCTGGGTGAAAAAATCGAACATCGGATGGTTGCGGGAGGGGTTCCGGCCAGCGGGAAAATATGGCGCGTTCGAACCACAGCCGACCCGTTTGCGCAAGACCGATTCCGCGCTACCTATGCGAAGCGCGCGGCGACGCGCTTGGCTCTTTTGTTTATGCATGTCGTTATCTCAAAACCGCTGCGCACTTTTGAGCGACATGCATTTGACGAATCGGAAAGGGACGCTGATGGCATTCGCATTGCTTGACCAGATACGCTCGATCTTCGATGGCGACCCCGGCGTGCGCAAGGTTGCGGACGATCCTGTGCTGTCGGCGGAACTGCTGATGCTGTTTCGCATGATCCTGGCCGACGGCACGGTCAGCGAGAGCGAAATGGCCGCCTTCAGGCGCATCTGCCGGGAAGCCTTCGGCATTCCGGAAGCCAGCATCGACAGCGTCATCGAATATCTCAACGAGTTCGGCTACGAGACCAACAGCTCGCAAGCCATCGCGCAGTTCCGTGACCTCGACGTCGAGAGGCGCAGCCTGCTTGCCCGCCATATGGCCGAGATCGCCAAGGCCGATTCGCAACTTGCCGGGACCGAGATGCAGCTTTTGCGCCGCACGCTCGACTTACTCGACATCAGCCCAGCCGATGTGGTGAAGGCCGAAGAGTAAGCCGTTCTGAACGGTGGGCGGCTCACCCCTGTTCCTGTAACCGCCGAGCAATCGCGCGGTGCAGGTCTGGGGCCGCAGCGACCAGCGCCTTGGCGGCTTCGGACTGCGGATGGTCGAGAACCTCGCTCGTCCTGCCGCGCTCGACGATCCTGCCGTCATACATGACCATCACCTGATCGGTGATGGCGCGAGCGACGGTCAGATCGTGAGTGATGAATAGATAGGCAACGCCGAGCTTCTGGTTGAGCTCGGCGAGCAGATCGAGAATCTGGGCACGGATCGAGACGTCGAGCGCCGAGACCGGCTCGTCGGCGACGACCAGTTTGGGGCGGGTGATGATGGCGCGGGCGATCGACAGGCGCTGGCGTTGGCCGCCTGAAAATTCGTGCGGATATTTGTCCATGTCGCGTGGGCTGAGACCGACCTCGTGCAGGACCTTTGCCACCATCTCGCGCCGCTCCGTATTCGTCGGCTTCTTCTCCAGGACATGCAGCGGCTCGGCGACCAGTTTTTCGACTTTCTGGCGCGGGTCGAAAGAGCCGTAAGGGTCCTGGAACACCACCTGCATGTCGCGGCGCGCCGGCTTGAGCTCCGCCTCGCTCTTGCCGGTGATGACCTCGCCGCGAAACCGGATCGTTCCCGATGTCGGCCCGTCCAGCGCCAGGATCATGCGGGCAAGCGTGGACTTACCGCAGCCGGAACGCCCGACCAGCGCCACCGACTGGCCGGGATCAATCGAGAACGAGACATCGTCGACGGCGCGGATCGGAGCCGCCCGCTTCAGCAGCGACGGGCGACGTCCCGGATAGTCCCGCGTCACGCTGTCTACCTGAAGAAGAGGTTTGGCACCCTGGAGCAGGGGGATGTCTTGGCCGACCTCATGTGTCCTGGCGCGCGCCGGCACATGCATCGAGGCCTGCGCCAGTTGTCGGGTGTAGGGATGGAGCTGTTCGGACAAGGTGCGAGCCGTGTCGCCGGCCTCCATCACTTCGCCGTGGCGCAGGATGGTGATGCGATCCGCCATCTCCGTCACCACCGCGAGGTCGTGCGAGATCAGGAGCAGGCCCATGCGATTTTCCGCGACCAGGTCGCGCAACAGGTCGAGGATCTGCGCCTGCAGCACGACGTCGAGCGCGGTCGTCGGCTCATCGGCGATCAGCAGCTTGGGTTTCAGCGCGCAGGCAATGGCGATGACGACGCGCTGGCGCTGGCCGCCGGAAAGCTCGTGCGGATAGCGCGATAGCGGGAATTTGGTTGAGGGCAGGCCGACCCGGTCGAGCATCTTTCGCGCGCGGTCCTCGGCGTCAGCGCGGCTTGCCTTCGTATGCCAGCGGATGCCTTCGGCGACTTGCTCGCCAATGGTCTTGACCGGGTTCAGCGCCGTCATCGGCTCCTGGAACACCATGCCGATGTCGTCGCCCCGCAGCGCGCACATCTCGTCTTCGCTGGCCGCCAGAATGTCGATGCCGTCGAAGACGACGCGCCCGGTGGCGCGCGCCGACCAAGGGAGAAGCCGCATCACCGTCAGCGCCGTGATCGATTTGCCCGAGCCGGATTCGCCGACCAGCCCCATCACCTCGCCGGGCGCGACGAAGAGCTCGACATCCCTCAGGATCGGCGTGTCGCCGATGCTCAGCGAAAGGTTCTCGATTTCGAGCAGGCTCATCGCTGACGCCGTGACCGCGGATCGAGGATGTCGGCAATACCGTCGCCGAGCAGGTTCAGGCCAAGCACGGTGACGACGATCGCCATGCCTGGAAAGATCGCCATCCAGGGCGCCGCCACCATGCGGGTCTGCGCATCGAACAGCATACGGCCCCAACTCGGCATCGGTGGCTGTGTGCCGAGCCCGACATAGGAAAGCCCGGCTTCGGCCAGGATGCCGAGCGCGAACTGGATGGTGCCTTGCACCAGAAGCAAGGTGACGATGTTGGGCAACACATGTTCCAGTGTGATCAGTGTTTTGCCTTTGCCGGCGGCGCGCGCGGCGAGGATGAAGTCGCGCGGCCAGATAGCCAGCGCGCCGGCCCGGGCGACGCGGGCGAAGACCGGAATGTTGAAAATGCCGATGGCGATGATGGCGTTGAGCGCGCCCGGCCCGAAGATGGCGGTGATCATGATCGCCGACAGCAGGGCAGGGAAGGCGAAGACGAGATCGTTCAGCCGCATCACCGCTTCGTCGGCGATGCCGCCGCGCGCCGCAGCGAAGGCACCGAGCGGCACGCCGATGCCCATGCCGATGCCGACCGCCACCAGCGCCACGGCGATCGAATTGCGGGCGCCGACCATGATCATCGACAGGATGTCGCGGCCGAAATGGTCGGTGCCGAACCAGTGCGCCGGCGAGGGTGCCTGGGTCTTGTCGGCGATGATCAGCTTGGTGACGTCAAAAGGCGTCCAGAAGAACGAGACGATGGCGACCGCTGCCACCAGCGCGGTGATGACGAAGCCAGCGAGGAACGAGCGGTTGGTGAAGGCCTTGACGAGGATGTCGGCAAAATTTTCCTCTGGAATGTCGAAGCGCAGCGTCATTGGCGGCTTCTCAGGCGCGGATCGACGACCGCATAGGAGAGATCGACAAGCAGGTTGACCCCGATGACGGCGGCCACCAGCAGCATGACGACGCATTCGACGACGATCAGGTCGCGCTGGGTGATCGCCTGGAACACCAGCCGGCCAAGGCCGGGCAGGTAAAAGACGTTCTCGATGATGATGGTGCCGGCGAGCAGGAAGGCGAACTGCAGGCCGAGAATGGTGAGCACCGGGATCATGGCGTTGCGCAGCGCGTGCCGCCACAGCACCGCGCGATAAGGCAGGCCCTTGGCGCGGGCGGTGCGGATATAGTCCTCGTTCAGCACTTCGATCAGCGCCGAGCGGGTTACGCGGGCGAGGATCGCCGCTTGCGGCAGTGCGAGCGCGATCGCCGGCAGGACCAGCGATTTCAGCGCCGGCCAGACGCCGGCGCTCCAACCCGGAAAACCGCCGGCTGGCACCAGCCGCAGCCAAACCGCAAACAGGTAGATCAGCATCAGCGCAAACCAGAAGTTCGGCACGGCGACGCCAAGCTGGGCGGCGCCCATCGCAATCGTGTCGCCGGCCCGTCCGTGCCTGCCGGCGGAAAACAGCCCGACCGGAATGGCAATGATGGTGGACAGCGCCAGCGCGATCAGCGCCAGCGGCAGCGAGACGACGACGCGCTCGCGGACCAGGTCGATGACCGGCACCGAATAGGTGTAGGAACGGCCGAAATCGAGGCTCAGCAAGCCGCCGGCCCAGTGCAGATAGCGCAGAGCGAGGGGCGCGTTGAGGCCCATCTGGTTGCGCAGCAGCTCGACCTGGTCGGCGCTGGCGTTCATGCCAAGCATCAGCCGCGCCGGGTCGCCGGGAATGATCTCCAGCACGGCGAAGACCACCATCGAGGCCAGAACCAGCGTGATGACGGCGATGGCAAGACGATTGAGAAGATAGGTGGTCATGGGAGGAGGACCGCTGCGCTGCCTCACTCCGTCCACTTCACCTTGGTCAGGTCGTTGGCCTGGATCGGGGCGTTTTCCCAAAAACCCTCGAGCTTGGCGTCCCAGACGCCGGCTTTCGGCAGTTCGTAGAGGAAGCCGACCACGGCATCGTCGGCCAGTATCTTCTGCGCCTCGCCGAGCAGCGTCATGCGCTTGGCCTCATCAGAGGTGTGGTTCAGATCGGCGATGATCTTGTCGAAGGTCGGGTTGTCGTAGTTGAAGTAGTAATCCTTGCGCGAATAGATATCGATGTCGTTGGGCTCGGTGTGGGAGACTATGGTCAGGTCGTAATCCTTCTTGGTGAAGACCTGGTCCAGCCACTGCGCCCATTCCACGGGCACGATCTGCAGATCGATGCCGACATCGCGAAGCTGCGACGCGATGATCTCGCCGCCAAGCCGCGCATAGGGGGGCGGCGGCAGTTTCAGCGTCGCCTTGAAGCCGTTCTCCAGACCGGCTTCCTTCAGCAGTTCCCTGGCCTTCTCGACATTGTGCGGATAGAGGCCGGTGAGGTCGACATAGGCCTTGTTGGCGGGCGACATGTGCGAGCCGATCGGCACGCCAAGGCCGGCCGAGGCGCCGTCGATGATCGCCTTGCGGTCGAGCGCAAACGAAATCGCCTGCCTGACCTGCAGTCTGTCGAAAGGCGGTTTCTTGTTGTTGATCGAGAGAATGGTTTCACCCTCGGTCGCGCCGATCACCACCTTGAAGCGCGGGTCGTCCTTGACCTGCGCGACACTGTCGGGATCGGGGAAGAAGGGAAAGGCCTGGACGTCGCCGGAAAGCAGCGCCGGTATCGCGGCGGCGGCATCGGGAACGATGCGGAACTCCGCCTTGTCGAGGGACACCGGGGCGCCCCAGTAAGTATCGGACTTGATCAGCGTGATGGACGAGCCCTTGGCCCAGCTCTGGAACCTGAACGGGCCGGTGCCGACAGGCTTTTCCTTGTTGGTGTCGGCTGTCTCCGGCGCGACGATGACCGCGTCGCCCCAGCCCATATTGTAGAGGAACGAACTTTGCGGGTTCTTCAGCGTGATCTTGACCGTCGCCGGATCGACGACCTCGACCGTATCGATGGCGGCGAACAGGCCCTTTTGTGCGTTGACGGAGTTGTCGGCACGGGCGCGGTCGAGCGAGAATTTCACGTCGTCGGCGTTGAAGTCGGTGCCGTCGTGAAACTTGACGCCGGTATGCAGCTTGAAGATGTAGACCTTGCCGTCGTCGGAAATGGTCCAGCTTTCGGCGAGATCCTGCAGCACCTCGCCGTTCGGACCGATGCGGGTCAGCCCCTCGAACACATTGGCGTAAAGCACTTCGTCGATCGCCGCCGCAGCACCCGCAGTCGGGTCGAGATGCGGAGGTTCGAGCGTGATGCCGATGACCAGATCGGTCCGCACAGCGAACGCCGAGGCCCCAGTGGCCACCACCAGGCCCGCAGCGGTGAGAATGGTTTTCCACAATTTCATCGTGCAGCTCCCGTATGCTCAAAAAATGCTCAAAACCCAGTGGATAGAAGCGTGATTTCGCCAAGGAGTAAATTGCGTTTCGTGCTTTCCGGCAGCGCCGGCGGGAATGTTTTCCGTTAGCCGCTGGCTCAAGCGATCGAAGCTTTCCGTCGCAGCCGGGTTACCGTGCGCCGGCGCCCCTGAGCAATATGTTCAGCCCGATCGCCATCACCTTGGCAGATTCAACCATGTCGGGGATCCCTACCCATTCGTCGGGCCTGTGGGCGAGGTCGAGAATGCCCGGGCCATAGGCGATGCAGTCGTAGATGTGGCCGATGCGGGCAATGTGCTTCTGGTCGTAGGTGCCGGGTGAAATCACGTAGTCGGGCTCGCGGTCGAATATCTCCATGATGCCTTGCGCCACCGCCTTGACCACTGGTGCATCGCGCTCGGTCATCAGCGGCAGCACCTCCATGAGATCGCGGATCTCGTAGTCGAATTTCTTGCGCTCGCGCTTCAGCCGGTCGAGGATATCAGTCACCTCGCTCTTGACCGTGCCGAGGTCCTCCTCCAGCAGGAAGCGGCGGTCTATGGTCAGCCGGCAGGAATCGGGCACGTTGGGCGAGGGCAGGCCGGGCCGGAAATCCTCGGCCTGGCCGCCGTGGATCGAGTTGATGTTCATGGTCGAGCGCTTTGCCCCATCGGGCACGACCGGCATGCGCGTCATCTTGCGGTCGAGCGCCGGGAACAGTTCTTCCTCGAAAGCCTTTAGCACGGCGCCCATATGGCGCACCGCGTTGTCGCCGAGGAACGGCATCGAGCCGTGGGCGATCTCGCCCTTGGTCTCGATCTCCGCCCACCAGACGCCGCGATGGCCAAGGCAGATGCGGTCCTTGTTCAACGGCTCGGGGATGATGACGTGGTCGACCTTCGGCTTGGAAAAATAGCCGAGCTTTGCCAGATGGGCGACGCCGCCAAAGCCGCCGGACTCCTCGTCGACCGTGCCTGATATTTCGATGGCGCCTGGAAAATCGGGGAAGGCCTCCATGAAGGCCTCGGCGGCGATGATCGAGGAGGCCAAGCCGCCCTTCATGTCGCAGGCGCCGCGGCCATAGACCTTGCCATCCCTGACAATGCCGGCGAAGGGATCGAGGCTCCAGCCGTCGCCGGCTTCGACCACGTCGATATGCGAGTTGAAATGCACGCAGGCGCCGGGCGAGCGGCCATCGAAGCGGGCGACGACATTGACGCGCGGGTAGCGGTCGGTGTCGCCGGGCGTGTCTTCGGCGCGGATGAATTCGACTTCGAAACCGCGTTTCTTCAGCCGCGCTCCGACGTATTCGGCGCATGGCCGATAGGCTTCGCCTGGCGGATTGATTGTCGGAAAGCGGATCAGATCCGCGGTCAGCGCGACCAGGTCGTCGACCCGATCATCGACCGCTTTCAGGAGCCGTTCGTTCATTTCGTTCATTCGACGAACTGAGCAGCCAACGGTGCGCTTTGGCAAGCCTCTTGGCGGACCGCGCCGCTGCTGCGTGTTGTTGCGGCAACTATCGCGGGAAATCGTTCAAATTCGCTGCTTTGGATTGGCGAATTCGTCAAGGAGTATGTGGTTACCTCACTTGCCATTTAAAAAATCAAGAATAGCGTGAAGGCAGGCGGGCAAGGGCAATCAAAGGGGTTTGATCGCATGAAAAAGACCGTTCTCATGGCAGCGTTACTGGTAACGATGCTGTTCGGTTCTTCGGTCGAGGGCTGGGCAGCCAAGCTGGTTGCAAGGATCGACGTGTCATCGCAGACGATGACTGTAAGATACGGTCAGGCGGTTTACCGATGGCGCGTATCGACGGCGCGCAAGGGGTATATCACGCCGCGCGGCAGCTACCGGCCGCAACGAACGGCACGGATGTGGTATTCGCGCAAATACGACATGTCGCCCATGCCTCATTCGGTGTTCTACCGCGGCGGCTATGCCATCCATGGCACGGGCGCGGTGAAGTCTCTCGGCCGCCCCGCGTCGCATGGCTGCGTGCGGCTGCACCCCGCCAATGCCGCCGCCTTCTATTCGATGGTGCGGCAAGCCGGCTTCCGCAACACGCGTATCGTCGTGACCAACTAACTTTAGGTGGTTGCAAGCGCGGTTCCTACAAGAAGTCAGAACGGGCGCTTGTGTGAAGCGACGCCGGCTTTCCGCTCTGAACCAATTCGTCGGCGAAAGTGGGAGCACTATTTACGTGGGCAGGCTTTGGGCAGAATATACGGGGTGGGAGGAAGCAATCGGAATCCCTGAATAAATGCGCCCGAACGGCTTCCGACCGTTGGTTGCAAGGGAGGATAATCATGAAACGTATTTTCTCGCTCGCGGCGGGTGCCGCGGCGTTATCGCTCGGCGTATCGAACGCCTACGCACAATCGGGCGGCGTCGATAAGGCGGTCGGCGGCTACAGCTTCGAAGAAGCCGCAAAGGAGGCCCCTGGTACCAAGGACTTCCATTCGGCCGATGGTCACCTCACTTTCGCTATCGTGACACACACTGCCGGCAATGGTTTCTTCGATCCGGTCTACGTCGGCGCGACCGTCGCCGGCAACCTGATCGGCGCCAAGGTCCTGCTGCTCGGCTCGGAATCGCCGACCGACGACCCTGCCCGCGAGATCGAAATCCTGAACCAGATCGTGCAGGATCCGACGATCGACGGGCTGATCATGACAACGCCCCAGGTCGGCGCCTATAACGACATCGTCAAGGCCGCCGAGGCGAAGGGCATACCGGTCGCTACGACCAATTCCTTTGACGGCACGCTCCTCAACCGCAGCAGCATTGGCCACACCGGCCAGGACGCCTCCGCTGCCGCAATCGCCGGCGAGGCGCTCGTCAAGTGCCTCGCGGACAAGGGTATCGAGAAGGGTTCGATCGTCCTGCCGTCGTCGACCGCAATGGGCAACATCGAGGTGAACAATCGCGTCACTTCGGCTTTCAACGCCATCGTCAAGGGCTTGAAGGATGCCGGCAAGCTTGATGCCTTCAAGGTCGACGCGGGTCCGGAGAACACCGGTATAGACACCAATCCGAATGATCCGGTGAACGGCATCGTGACGCTGTTCGAATCGCGCGGCGACGTCGTCGGCGCGTTCGCCGGCAACAACGTGTTCACGCCGGCTCTTGCCAAGGCCGTCGCTCAGACCGGAATGACTGGCAAGATCTGCGCCTACGGTTTCGATCTGGGCCCGGCCCAGCAGGATGCGATGAAGAGCGGCGATCTGACCGGCGCGCTCGGGCAGCAGCCCTTCTTGCAGGGCTTCTGGCCGGTCATGCAGCTCTATCTGGAGATCGATCGCGGCATCGCGGCGGCCAACCTCGACACACGCGCCCAACTCGTGACGAAGGAGACCGTCGAGGACGTCGGCAAGCGCTTCGAGAACTGAGTCCGCTCGGAAGGTCTGAAATCATTGCGGGAGGGCGCAAGCTCTCCCGCAATGCGGCAGCAGGCAGAAGAGACCATGGCGTTTACCGCGACCACATCACTCGGCCGTGCGCCGTCCCAGATTGTCGGCGGCTGGGAGGTGGGGCTCGTTGCCTTGCTTTTGCTGCTCTATCTCGGCGGCGCTCTCGTCAATCCCGCGTTCTTCGGGTCAACAGGGGCGTTTCACTCGCTGCTCCGCGACACCTCGCGGGTTGCCATCATCGCGGTCGGAGTGACCTTCGTCATCGTCAACAAGGACCTCGATCTTTCGGTCGGTTCAACTTACGGCCTAGTCGCTGTCGTCTTCGCCAGGCTGTTCGCGCCGAGCTTCCTTGACCTCGGCGTCGTCACGTCGGTGATCCTCTGCGTGCTTCTCGGTGTGTTGATCGGTCTCGTCAATGGCGTGCTCGTCACCATCCTGAAAGTGCCTGCATTCATCGCCACCCTGACGATACTTTTCATCGGCCGCGGCTTCGTGCTGGCGCTCACTCACGGCCAGGCGATCTACTATCCTGCCAAGGCGACCGGCTATCCACTTTTTTTTCACCTCGGCGAGACTAACCTCCTCGGCTTCAACAATCAGATCGTGATCTTCGTCGTTGTCGCCGTGATCGGCGCCTATGTGCTCGCCAAGACGCGCTGGGGCTACGAGACCTTCGCCACCGGCGGCAACGAGCAGGCGGCGTCCTATGCCGGCATCCCGACCAACTGGGTGCGCATCCGAGCCTACCTGATCTCCTCGCTCTGCGCGGCGCTAGCTGGCCTGATGTCAGCTGCCCAGGACAAGGGCGTGACGCCCCTTTACGGCGTCAGTGGTGAGCTGATCGTCATTGCCGCCGTGATCATCGGCGGCGCCTCGATCCTCGGCGGCCGCGGCCGGGTCGCCGGATCCTGCCTTGGCGCCCTGCTGGTGGTGCTGCTCGACAAGGTGTTGCGCGAGGGCTGGCCGATCACGCGCACCATCAAGATCGGCGACGAGGAGATCACGGTCAACGCCGTTTTCTCGCTGCCGGTCGGCGCGGTGCCGGTGTTCCTCGGACTGCTGCTCGTCGTGGCGGTGCTCATCGAGCCCTATCTCATCCGCCGCCAGGTGGCAGGGCGTCTCTGGGCCTGGCTCCGCGGCCGGCCGCCGCCACCGGCCTACGAGATCGGTGGCATCGCGATCGAGGGAGTGCAGACCAAGGGGGCAATGGCGACCGACATGGCGCTGTCGGCCACCGGGTTCGGCAAGTTCCTCGCCCGGCGCGACGCGCTCGCCATCATCTTGACCGTGCTCCTGTGGCTGACCGGCCTCGCGCTCCGGCCGGACTACTGGTGGAACCTGTCCAACAGCTTCGCGATCCTGCTCAACTATACCGAGCTTGCGCTGATCACCATCGGGCTCACCTACGTCATCGCCGCCGGCGATATCGATCTCTCCGTCGGGGCGGTGCTCGCCCTCGCCGGCAGCACCGCCGCCTATTTTCTCAAGGTTCTCGGCGCCGACCCCGTGACCGCGGTGGCGATGGGCCTGCTCGCGGGCATGTGTGCCGGCCTCGTCAACGCGATCGTCACCGTCGGCTTCAAGCTGCCGGCCTTCATCGCCACGCTCGGCATGTTCTACATCGCCCGCGGCCTCGCCGCCTGGTTCGTCGCCGGGCAGCAGCTCACCGGCTGGCCCGAGGGCTACAACCTGCTTGGCCGCAAGGTGAACGACATCCTGCTGCACTACCGCATCTCGCTGCCGGACGGGCTGCTGCGCTCGATCGCCGAGGTGGTGAGCGTCCAGACCATCTGGATGCTGTTCGTCGCCGTCATTGCCGGCGTCGTGCTCGCCTATATGCCGTTCGGGCAGAAGGTCTATGCGACCGGCGGCAACATTCGCGCCGCCGCCTATGCCGGGATCAACACCAACCGGGTGCGGTTCCTCGCGCTAATGCTGGCGGCGCTCTGCGCGACAATGGCCGGGATCATCAACGTCGCCTACTTCCGCAGCTTCAACCCGGTGGCCGGCCAGTTCCGCGAGCTCGACGCCATCGCTTCGGTGATCATCGGCGGCGGTTCGATCTTCGGCGGCTACGGCACCGTGATCGGGGCGCTCGCTGGGGCGGCGGTGATCACCCTGATCCGGGCGCTGCTGCAGCTCAACGTCCAGGGCTTCACCATGCCGCAGCACTGGATCAACGTCTTCATCGGCGGCATCCTGATCGTGGCGGTGCTGATCGACATCTGGGTGCGCCAGGCCAACATCTTCGGCCGCCTGCGGGCGCGCCTCGCACGGCGCACAAGAACGGCGGAGACCACCCATGCGTGACCCGACCACGCCTGCACCGATCGTAGAAATGCGGGGCATCGAAAAGGCCTTCGGTGCAGTGCAGGCGCTCCGCAACGTCGACCTCGTGCTCTATCCCGGCGAGATCCTGGGCCTCGTCGGCGACAACTCGGCCGGCAAATCGACGCTGATGAAGATCCTGACCGGCGCCTACCAGCGCGACGCCGGCGAGGTTTTCGTCGCCGGGCAGCCGGTGCACTTCAAGAGCCCGCACGAAAGCCGCGACGCCGGCATCGAGATGATCTACCAGGATTTCGCTCTTTGCGGGAATATGGATGTCGGTCAGAACATCTTTCTTGGCCGTTGGCCGCGCAAGGGCCTTTTCGTCAATCGGCGGAAAATGTACGCGGAAGCCGACAGCGTGCTGAAGCGACTCAAGGTCGACGTGAACTCCGTCTATCAAAAGGTCGAGAGCCTGTCAGGCGGACGCCAGCAATCTGTGGCGATTGCCCGCGCTATCTCCTTCCAGCCGCGCGTGGTGATCCTCGACGAGCCGACCGCCAATCTCTCGGTGATGGCGACCGAGCGGCTGCTCGAGACCATGCTGGAACTGAAAAAGCAGGGCGTTGCCCAGATCATCATCTCCCACCGCCTCGTTGACATATTCGCTGTGGGCGATCGCGTGATGGTGCTGAAGCGCGGCGAGAACGTCGGGGATCGCTACGTCAGGAACACCGGCGAGCATGAGGTCCTGGAGATCATCGTCTCCGGCACGCGAGAGCACGCACTTACGGCCGATGAGGCGAGGCTTTGACCGATCATGTTCACTTTTCTCCAGGCGTGGCTGTCAAACAGCCCTTTCATTTCGGACGTGCTTAACGATTGGCGGTGAAACTTGCCGCGCCGAAAGACCGAAACTTGAAACAAGGCCGCCATCGAGCGATCCGGCCGAAACAAAAAACCCGCCTCAGCGGGCGGGTCGTTGGCGCAGATCAAGAATTGTGCTTAAATTCCTAGCATAACTGCCGTCACTTGTCAAGTCGAAACTACCCATAGTTGCAGGGCAATCGCTTCACGCTTGCGCTGCATCTCAATACTTGCCGCTTCAGGCCGCTTCGCCGCGCTGTCTCGCCTTTTGACGCTTTCTGCGCGGGCCGCTGATTTCCCACCTTTTGTGGAACCACATCCACTGGCCTGGATCCTCGCGCACCCAGCGCTCGACCACGTCGTTGAGCAGCTGGGTGGTGCCGTGGACGTCGACACTGCCTCCGGCGGTGCGCGGCAAGGTCAGTTTGCCCTCGATCTCGAGCCGGAAGCGGTTGCCCGGCAAGCGCACGCAGCGCGCCGGATAGACATCGCAGTCATAGTGCCGCGCCAGGGTGCCCAGAACCCGGTTGCTCTCGCATGGGCGGCCGAAGAATGTCGTTTCGAGCCCGCTCGAGAATTTCTGGTCGACGAGCACGCCGATATTGCCGCCTTTCTCCAGAATGGCCGCCAGCGCGAATGAAGCGCCGGTCGAAGAGGGCAGAAGCGACCCCATGGTCGAGCGGCGAGTCGAGAGGATGTAGTCGGCAAGGTAAGGGTTATTGGGCGGGCGAAACAGCGCCGTGATGTTCATGCCGAAAGTGGCTGCCGCCACCGGAAGCAGTTCGAAGTTGCCGAGATGCCCCGTGAAGATGATATGCGGCTTCTGTTCCTCGGCGATATGCACGAAGTGCTCGACCCCCTTGACCTCGACGCGGCCCGGTTTCGTCGCGGCGGGATCGTAGTCGAACAGGGCGTCGAGAAAAATGTATTCTGCGGCGAGGCGGGCCATGTTGCCCCACATATCGGACGCGATGGCCTGGATTTCGCTGTCGCTCTTGCCCGGGTAGGCGTTGCGCAGATTGGCGATGGCGACATTGTGGCGTCCCACCCACGGACCAATGCGGCGGGCGGCTCGGTCGGCGAAATTGAGCGCCCTGTCGACCGGCAGCAGACGCAGCAGCCAAATTATCGTCATCGCGGCGCGCGCAAGCAGCCAATAGTTGAACTGGCGCAGCCGCCTGCCGTGACGGAACGCCAAGTCCCGGCGGAGCTTCTTGAAGGTGTTGCCGACCATGCCTAGCCCATGATGTTTTTAGACAGCAACATCATGGTCAGCCGACGCGCAGGATGATCTTGCCGAACACGTCGCGGCCTTCCATGCGCTTCAGCGCGGCGTCGATGCTGTCGAAGCCGACTTCGGTGTCGATAACCGGAGAAACCAGCCCCGCCGCCATTTTCTGCATGGCGTCGGCCATGTTTTGCATACGGCAGCCGAAGGAGCCGAGCAGCTTCAGCTGCTGCTGGAACAATTGCATCAGATTGATCTGCGTCGAGACGCCCGAGGTCGAGCCGCAGGTCACCAGGCGACCGCCGCGTTTCAGGCACAGCATCGAGGCGGCAAAGGTGTCGGCGCCGACATGCTCGAAGACGACATCGACGCCCTTCTTTTTCGTTAGCTTGCGCACGATGCCTTCGAAACGGTCCTCGCGATAGTTGATGACGTGGTCGGCGCCAAGCGCCTTCGCCTTGTCGATCTTGTCGTTCGAGCCGACCGTGGTGATCACAGTGCAGCCCATTTTCTTTGCCAGCTGGATCGCGGCGGAGCCGATGCCCGAGCCGCCGGCATGGATAAGGATGATCTCCCCGGGCTGCAGCCTGGCATTGTCGAACAGCATGTGTTCGACCGTGCCGAAGGTGACGGGCGCGACGGCCGCGCCGATGTCCGTCACGCCGGGCGGCGCGGGGACCAGCAGGCGCGCCGGCAGGTTGATCTTCTCTTGCGCGAAGCCATCGAGATGGAAGCCGTGAACGCCCGAGACATTATCGCAGAGATTGTCGCGGCCTTCGCGGCAGGCGCGGCAAAGCCCGCAGGTGCGCGCGCCGTAGATCGACACAAGCTGTCCGGGTACAAGGCTGGAGACGCCGCGGCCGACCGCCTCGACCTCGCCGGAAGCTTCGGCGCCGACGACCAGCGGCAGCTTGCGCTTGGCGAAGGCCATGCCGCGCCAGCCCCAGACGTCGATATGATTGAGCGCCACGGCTTTGATGCGCAGCGTCACTTCGCCCAGCGCAGGCTGCGGCGGAGGCGGCAGGTCCACCGTTTCAAGGCGGCGGTCCTCGATAAGTTGCAATGCGCGCATTGAGCCTGTCGGTTCTGTTGAGCGGGAAAAGGCTCGCTTAGACTGGTTCCCGCGCCATGACAAGGCAGGTGTTCTGGCCGCCGAAGCCGAAGGAGTTCGACAGCACCGTGCCGACCTCGGCGTTGCGCTTCTTGTTCGGTACCACGTCGAGCACGATCGCCGGATCGGGATTGTCGTAATTGATGGTCGGCGGGATCACGCTCTCGCGCATGGTCATCAGCGAAAACGCGGCCTCGACGGCGCCGGCGGCCGACAGCGTGTGGCCGATCATCGACTTGTTCGACGAGATCGGCATCGAGCCGATCCGCTCGCCGAACACGGTCGACAGCGACAGATGCTCCATCTTGTCGTTTTCCGGCGTCGAGGTGCCATGAGCATTGACATAATCGATCTCGTCCTCGCCCAAGCCGGCATCGGCGAGGGCGGCGCGAACGGCGGCGATCGCCGGCGAACCGTCCGGCTTCGAGCGGGTGCGGTGGAAATCGTCGGCCTTCTCGCCGCAGCCGCGCAGGATGCCGAGAATGGTCGCGCCGCGGGCCAGTGCGGCCTGCAGCGATTCCAGCACAAGCGCGCCCGAGCCCTCGGCCAGCACGAAGCCGTCGCGATCTTTGGAAAACGGCTTGGACGCCCTTTCGGGGATGTCGTTATGCGTGGAGAGCGCCGAAAGCAGCGAGAAACGGATCAGCGCCTCGGCCGTTGCCGAGCCGTCGGCGCCGATGGACAGCGCCCTGTCGCATTCGCCGCGGCGGATCGCCTCGACGCCGAGTTGGATCGAGGTGGCGCCCGAGGCGCAGGCCGTCGACAGCGTGATCGGCAGGCCGCGCGTCCCAAAACGGTCGGCGAGCCGGTCGGCGATCGAACCGAACTGGGTGGTTTCGAAAACATCGAGTTCCTTCAAGCCGCGCGCCACGCGAAGCAGCCGTTCGGCGCCGATGTCGTGCTTGTCGGAATTGTAGAGCGAAAAGCGCTCGCTCCAGTCGAGTTCGACCGGCGGCGAGGCGAGGAAAAGCGGCCCGCCGAAATCGCCCGAATCAAGGCCGGCTTCGGCCACGGCTTCCTGCGCGGCGATCTCGGCGAGATCGTAGGTAAGAAGACTGGCGCCCTTGGAGCTCGACGGCAGGAAATCGACCATGCCGGAGATACGGGTGTTCAGATGGTCAACCGGAAAGCGGGTGATCGGATGGATGCCGGACTTGCCCGCGGTGAGCGCTGCCCAATTGTCGGCCTTGCCGACACCCAGCGAAGTCACCACGCCGATACCGGTGACGGCGACGATCGGCCTGCCCATGTGGTCGTTCAGATTGGCCATGACTTGTCCCGGATCTTTAATCGGCGGCGTTGACCAACGCCAAGCCCTCGAATTGGTGATAGCCGACCGCCGTTGCAAGGACGGTCCTGGGAATGCCGTTGAACGGCTTCTCGGTGGCGGGGTCAAAAGCCGGGTAGGCGGCCTTACGTTCGACAGCCAGTGCCGCCAGCGCCACGGCGAAGGGAAACTGTGCTTCCTTCATGTGGCCGGTCAGCGTCGAAAAGCCGCGTGCGGCAATCGCCGGATTGGCGTCGAGCGCCGATTTCTCGGCAGCAGTAGCGGTATGGGCACCCGAAGCGCCCGAAATCGTCAGCAACTCGCCGTTCGGCAATGCCGCCTGCCTGAGCAGGGCGGCAATCTCGGCATCGAGTTCGCCCTGCCGGCGTTTTGCGCGTCCGGATATGACCGGGCCGAGTTCGGCATAGATCTTTCGCCCGCGGCTGATCGCATGTTCGCGCTGTTCCAGGACAAGAAACGCGCCGCCTGATCCAGTCACCACGCCACCGCCTTGCAGGCCTTGTCTCTGCCAGACCGGCCTCCAGGGGCCGCGATGCAGATAGCCGGCCAGTTCATAGCCAAGCAGCATGTCCGAATGCTCGGTCTGGAAGGCGCCGCCGACCAGGATATGCGTCGACTGGCCGGAGCGGATACGTGCGGCGGCGGTCTCGACGGCAGCGACGCCGGCGCCTTCCTCGCCCATGAAGGTGCGCGACGAGCCGGTCACCTTGTGAACGATCGAGATGTTGCCGGCGAGCAGGTTGGAAAGCTGCGCCAGAAACAGCGTCGGCCGCAACTCGGTGGTCAGTTTCTCGTTGAGCAGGACGTCACGGTCGTTGCGGCTTTCCGAAGCGGCGAGAATGTCGGCGTCGACGGTTTCGTCGCGCTCGCCGCCGCCGGCAGCCACCACCATGTCCATGGTCGTGCAAAGTTCGTCATTGCCCTTGATGCCGGCGTCGTCGAGCGCCATGCCGGCGGCGTAGGTGCCGAGCCTTTGCCAGGTTTCCATCTGCCGCTGGTCGCCGCGCTTGGCGATCTGCAGGTTCCAGTCGATCTCCGGCAGCGGGTGGATGGTGTAGGGCGAGAAGCGCGATGCTTCGAGCACGGGTTCCCGGCCGGGCTGGGCGAGTTTGCGCCAATGCGCATCCGGACCTTCGCCCAGCGAAGAGACAAGGCCGATGCCTGATATGACGACGTGGTGGGGACTCATGGGCGGTTGTTGTGGGTCAGGTTTGAAGGCGCATCAAGATCGCGGGCCGAACCATTTCAGGCGTTCTTGGCCGCGACCAGAGCGTCGATCTTGGCGCACAGGTTCTTCATGACGAAGTAATCGTCGGTCGAGGCCTTGCCGTCATTGACCTCTTGCGTCCACTTTTCCAGCGGCACCTTGATGCCGAATTCCTTGTCGATGGCAAAGACGATGTCGAGGAAGTCGAGGCTGTCGATGCCGAGATCGTCGATAGTGTGGCTTTCAGGGGTGATCGTGTCGATATCGATCTCACTGGTGTCGGCGATGATCTTGGCGACTTTGTCGAACGTGGTGGACAAGGGCTTTTCCTTTGGTTGCGGGCGGAATCTGTCCGCATGTGTTTGCGCGCTGTCTAATCGGTTTTTCCGGGCAGGAAAAGGGCCTGATACGCCGGGCGCAGATGGGGTGGCTGTTCTGCCAGGGCAATAGGGTCGCGGGAACCTCCCGGCGATATACCGCAACCATCCCATCTCTGGTCATTGCGTGAAGGTGCTCAGGGCCTTGGCCGAACATCGCGACATGAGCCTGAGTGACGTCGTCGAAGGCATCGTGCTTTTGAAAGCCAGACGCCGTTTTCCCCGGTGACCCTGGAAACGATCGGCCAATTGAAGCGCATCTACGGGCTGGAGCTTGGCGCAGCGGACAGCCACGGTCTGGCGGAAACCGGCGGGGAGGAGGATGACGAACCATCTTGAGCGCAGCCACGGCATCGTGCTTTCGGGGCCGATGCTTTTCCCGTGTAGCGAACGCGAACGTCCGTTCAGGGCAGCGAGCGGCGCGACTGAATTTGCCACAGCTACGTACCTTGCCGATGTCGATTCCGGCCACGACGCGCAGTATCATTAACGTGGGAGAAGTAGAGAGACATTGGCACGAGGTGCGAAAAAGCAACGCCAATACAGCTGATTAGTTACGACGTAGGTACTCTCGCAGATATGGTATTGGCCGTCCGGGGATTCCTGTACACGGTCCCGGGGGATGATGAAATTATGCGGCAAGTAAGTGTAACCACCGTCTATCCTGGACCGTACCGAAGACCGTGGTATGGCGCGGCAATCAGAACCACCGCAACACTTGAATTTCGTCTGTGGGTCAACCTTGTCCTCGTACCAATCGTGGGCGCTAGCGGCTGTCGCGGTTGCGATACACATTGCCGTGAAGATTAATCTTCGCATGGCATTCCTCAAGTATTTGGCAGCCGCTGCTCGTTCGAGCGTCTATGTATATTAGCGTTCCATTAAAAATACCATTGGCCCCCGACCGACTAACGCAGCTCCAGCAAGCGACGCTCGCAACTGAAAGACCGCAACGGTTCATGGCTTCCCCTTCAACTTTCTCCGAACAATGGCAAAGAAGGGTCGGAACCGGTATTCCGCTTAGGGTACCAGCGCTAGATTTTCACCACTAGCGAACGCTTCAACCGTCTCCAGTGCAGATTAGAAGGTGACTCGGCCGAGCACGCGCAGGCCGTCGCCTTGCAGCTCGACGATCACGGCTTCGCCTTCGCGCGGCGAGATGCCGGTCAGAGCCATGATGTTCTCCAGATGGGTGACCATGACCACATTGTCGGAACCGGAATAGCCGCGGATCTCGTTCATGATCGCCTCGAGCTGGGTGCCTTTCTCGCTCGCGTCTGTCTTCAGCAGGTCAAGCGGCGCGAACGGTTCGGGTTCCGCTCTGAAAGCGATGCGGGCCGTGTCGAGGCAGCGGCAATAGCGGCTGGACAGCATGCGCTCGATGGGCGCGGCGCGGGCGGCGAACAGCGCGCCGATCTTGCGCGCCTGCTGCTTGCCGCGCACCGAGAGATTGACCTGGGTCGCGCATTTCTCGATGTCGAAATTCGCCGGATCGGTGGTGCCGGTGACCATGGCATGGCGAAGCAGCACCACATGTCCGCCGTCGCGCAACAGCGCCCAGCCGGCTTCAGTCGCATGGGCCGACGCGGGAATGACGAGCAGCAATAGCGCCAGCACAAATCGAAGCATCAAACGTCCTTTTCCGGTCACCGGAGGTGGGTTCCGGTGACCGCATATAGGGACGGCAAAGCCGGCCGAAAAACAAGGCACGACCAATCCCGGCTGTTTGTGAGAACAGACCGCTTCGTAAGGCGGGGTGATTGCGCTGCAATCCCGGCTCGCCTATCAGGAGAAAAATGTCTCCACTCATCGAAACCGTCCTTTTTGTCTTCGGCCTTGTCGCGCTCGGCTATCTGGCCGGGCTCACCGGCTATCTGAAGGCCGAGGCGGGCGAGGCCATCGCCGAATTCGCCGTCGGGGTGGCCATGCCGCTGCTTCTGTTCCGCACCATGGTCAATGCCGATTTCCATGGTGCCGCGCCCTGGTCGTTCTGGGGAGCCTATTTCGCGGCCGCGGCAGTCACTTGGGCCGCAGGCCATCTGGTCATCACGAGGGTATTCGGGCGCGACGCGCGTGCGGGGGTCGTCGGCGGCGTGTCGTCGGCTTTTTCCAATCTCGTCCTGCTCGGTATCCCGTTCGTCCTCGGCACATTCGGGCCAAGTGGATTCGAAGTGCTGTCGCTGCTGATTTCCGTGCATCTGCCGACGATGATCATGGCGTCGATCATCTTGTTTGAAATCTTTGGCCGCGGTGACGAGCATGTGCATCCGCTGCGCATCATCCGGCGCTTCTTTCGAAAGCTGCTCTCCAATCCGCTGATCATCGGCATCCTGGCCGGATGGGTATGGCGTATCACCGGCCTGCCACTGCCGGGGCTGGCCGTCCGGCTGGTCGACGCATTGGCCAACATCGCCGGACCGGTCGCGCTGTTTGCCATGGGGCTTGGCCTGTGCCGTTTCGGCATCTCCGGCAACGTGCGGCCGGCGCTGGCGCTGTCGGCGCTGAAGCTGTTGCTGATGCCGGCCGTTGCACTCGGCCTGGTCTGGCTGTTCGGGCTGCCGCCGCTGTCAGCGAAGGTCACGGTCGTGGCCGCCGCGCTGCCATCCGGGGTCAATTCCTACTTGATTGCGACGCAGTTCAACACCGGCCAGGCATTGGCATCGAACCAGATGACCATCGCCACCGCCTGCGCGGTCGTCACCACGGCGTTCTGGCTGACGGTCGTCGTCCACGTGTTTGGATAGCAACGTGTTTGGATAGCAATTTGGGCGCAAGTTGGCCTCGCCTTGCGCTGGCCCAAACCCTATATGCCATCTTGCGATTGATTGCGGGGCTTGCCCTAGGTAAAGAGCAGTGGCTCCAGGCGTGCCGGCACCGATGCCATTGCGCACGCCCACCAAAGAAATCCAGATAGCGGCCCGTCAGCGCGCCGAACGGAGGCTAGACCATGCTTCAGAAAACCAGCCATTTCATGCGCCAGGCCAATCTCATCAATGGCGAGTGGGTGCAGGCCGACAGCGGCCAGACGGTCGACGTCAACAATCCGGCCACCGGCCTCAAGATCGGCACTGTGCCGAAGTCGGGCAGGGTCGAGACGCGCCGCGCCATCGAAGCCGCCGACGCCGCTTTCAAGACATGGCGCAAGACCACTGCGCTCGAGCGTTCGAAGTTGTTGCGTAAGCTGCATGACGCGATGATGGACAATCAGGATGTGCTGGCCGAGCTGCTGACCATCGAGCAGGGCAAGTCGCTGTTCGAATCGAAGGGCGAGATCGGTTCGGCCGCCTCCTACATCCTGTGGTTTGCCGAAGAAGGCCGCCGCACCTATGGCGATGTCGTGCCGTCGCCCTGGGCGGACCGCCGCATCCTGGTGACCAAGGAGCCGGTCGGCGTCATCGCCGCCATCACGCCGTGGAATTTCCCGTCCTCGATGCTGGCCCGCAAGCTCGGCCCGGCGCTTGCCGCCGGCTGCACCGCGGTGGTCAAACCGGCCTCGCAGACGCCTTATTCCGGCCTCGCCTGGGGCGCGCTCGCCGAGGAAGTCGGCTTCCCTAAAGGCGTCATCAACATCCTGACCGGCGCCGCCGGCGAGATCGGCGACGAGATCTGCGCCAACCCGCTGGTCAAGAAGATCACCTTCACCGGCTCGACCGAGGTCGGCAAGATCCTGATCCAGAAGTCGTCCGTTACCGTCAAGAAGGTCTCGATGGAGCTCGGCGGCAACGCGCCGTTCCTCGTCTTCGACGATGCCGACATCGAACGTGCCGTCGCCGGCGCGATCACCGCCAAGTACCGCAATTCCGGCCAGACCTGCGTCTGCACCAACCGCTTCCTGGTTCAGGCCGGCGTCTACGACAAGTTCGTCGAGAAGCTCGCCGCTGCCAGCAACGAGCTGAAGGTCGGTTCCGGCCTCGAAGATGGCGTGCAGCAGGGGCCGCTGATCGATGAGAAGGCAGTCGAGAAGGTTGAGGAACTGATCGCTGACGCCACCGCCAAGGGCGGCAAGGTCGTCGCCGGCGGCAAGCGCCATGCGCTCGGCGGTTCGTTCTTCCAGCCGACGGTGATCGCCGACGCGACGCCGAAGATGCGCTTCATGAAGGAAGAGATTTTTGGCCCGGTCGCGCCGGTGTTCAAGTTCGAAACCGAAGAGGAAGCCGTGGCGCTTGCCAACGACACCGAATTCGGCCTCGCCTGCTATTTCTACACCGGCGATCTCGGCCGCGCCTTCCGGGTCATGGAAGGGCTGAAATACGGCATGGTCGGCGTCAATGAAGGCCTCATCACCACGCCTGAGGCGCCGTTTGGCGGCGTCAAGGAATCGGGCCTCGGCAAGGAAGGCGGACATCAGGGCATCGAGGATTATCTCGACACCAAATATGTCTGCATCGGCGGCCTCGGCCTCTGATTTGGCAGGGCCTGTTGACCGTCAACAGACCCAAGCCGGCCCGAGAGGCCAGGCGGGGATGGATCAACCAACTGGCGTTTCGGGCATGGCGATGAAAGACGGCGAGGTCTTCGGTACGACGCAAGCGGGTGAGGCCGTCCGCCGCTTCACCATCCGCGGCGGCGGCCTCACCGCCAACATCATCGGGCTGGGCGCCATCGTCCAGGATCTGCGCCTGGCCGGGCACGATGCGCCGCTGGTGCTCGGCTATGGCAATTTCGAATCTTATGAAACGGATACGGCCTTCTTCGGCGCCGTCGTCGGACGCTATGCCAACCGCATCCGCGATGGCCGCTTCACTATCGCCGGCCAGCGTTACCAGACCGAGCGCAACTTCCTCGACAAGCACACGCTGCATGGCGGCTCGCAAGGTTTTTCGCACCGGCCATGGGAGGTTTCGCTGCATGGCAGGGATTTTGTCACGCTGACACTGCATGATCCCGACGGCACGATGGGCTTTCCCGGGGCGCTCGACGTGACCTGCACCTACAGGTTGAAAATCCCCGGCACGCTCAGCGTCGAGATGACCGCCACCTGCGAGGAGCCGACGCTGTGCAACCTCACCCAGCATTCCTATTTCAACCTGGATGACGGCGGCGCCGGCGATATCCTCGACCACCGGCTGATGCTGAACGCCGGCGCCTATCTTCCGGTCGATGGCGACCTGATCCCGACCGGCGTCGTGAAGCCGGTCGATGGCACGCCGTTCGATTTCCGCCAGGCGCGGCCGCTGCGCATGGAGAGCGAGGGCAAGCAGCTCGCCTACGACCAGAATTTCTGCCTTGCCTCGATGCGTGGGCCGCTCAAGCTGGCATCATGGGCGCAAGGCGCAAATTCCGGCGTCGAGATGGAGCTCTGGACCACCGAGCCGGGCATTCAGCTCTATACCGGCCAGTATCTGGCGCCGCCTTCGCCGGGACTCGAGGGGCGTCATTACAAGGCTTTCTCGAGCTTCTGCCTGGAGCCGCAGGTCTGGCCGGATGCGCCGAACCGGCCGTATTTCCCGCAGGCCACGCTATGGCCGGGCCAGATCTACCATCATGTGACGGAATACCGGTTCCGATTGCCTTAACTCGGACCCGGTATCAGTTTTTCAACGATGCCGTACCTGCTTCGTTAGATGGCCTGGCCGCCGGACACTTCGATCCGCTGGGCATTCACCCAGCGATTATCCTCGGATAACAAGCTGGCGATCATCGGCCCGATATCGTCCGGCATGCCGACGCGGCCGAGCGCGATCATATCCGCGAACACCTTGTTGAGGTCGGGCATGTCACGGACAGCGCCGCCAAGGAAATCAGTTTCGATCGCGCCCGGCGCCACCGTGTTGACCGCGATTCCGCGGGCGCCTAACTCCTTCGCCATGTAAACGCTGAGCACCTCGACCGCGCTCTTCACCGCGGAGTAGGCGGCAAAGCCCGGGTAGGACATCCTGGTGAGGCCCGAGGAGAGGTTTACGATACGTCCGCCGTCCGCGATCAGCGGCAGCAGCTTCTGGGTGAGGAAGAACACGCCCTTGAAGTGGACATTGACCAGCCGGTCAAACTGCGCCTCTGTCGTCTCTGCCATCATTGCCATGTCGCCATGGCCGGCATTGTTCACCAGATGATCGAACGTCTCGCGCTGCCAGGTCTCGCGCAACGCCGCCTGCAGGCGCTCAGTGAAGGAAGCGAAGGTGGCGACGTCGCCGGTGTCAAGTTGCAGGGCGACCGCCCTGCGACCGGTTGCCTGAATCTCCGCGACAACGGCCCGAGCGTCCTCGCTCCGGCTATGGTAGGTGAGGGCAACGTCACCGCCGCGGCGTGCGATGTTGAGTGCGGTGTTGCGCCCGAGTCCGCGGCTGGCGCCAGTGACGAGGGTGATCTTGGTCATGGCCTGCTCCTTTGTTTGCACCACTGCTGTGGCCACGCCGATATCGGCCCGGTGGGCAGGCTTTCGTTGCCGGAAGCTCGACCGTTTTTGCCTAATCCTCCAAAATGCTTTGCGTGTCGGGCAGCAAAGGAATAGCTTCCGTCCATGACCGCGCTCCTCAATGCCGTGCGCCGCTATGCAGACACCAATGCCGACCCAGACGGCATGGCGCACACCCCGATACCGGGTCTCAACACGGTGCGGGCGACGGCGCCCAGCGATCTAGTCTACGACATCTCCCGACCGCTTGCCTGTCTGGTGGTCCAGGGGAGCAAGCACGTCACAATGGGTACTCAAGGCTTCGCCTTCTCAGGCGGAGATTCGCTGCTGATCACTGCGGACGTGCCGACGGTGAGCCAGATCACCCGTGCCAGCATCGCTGCCCCCTACTACTCGCTTGTTCTGGAACTCGACCCGGCGGTCATTGCGGAGCTGAGTGTGCAAATAGGCGCCCAGCATATGGCCGACCACGCGCCCGTGCGGGTTGACCCAACTGACGCTGAGGTCGCCGACGCGGCCCTGCGTTTGATGCGGCTGCTCGATCGCCCGGCATCGGTCCCGGTGCTGCAGGCCCAGCTTGTGCGCGAGATGCACTATTGGCTGCTGGCCGGACGGCACGGGTCGGCGATCCGACGTCTGGGGTGGCCAGACGGTCACGTGCAGCGAGTGGCGCGCGCGGTCGCCGTGCTTCGGGCAGAGTTCGCGCGGCCTTTACCGGTCGAGCGCCTGGCGGCTGTGGCCGGGATGAGTACGTCGTCGTTCCACCAGCACTTTCGCGCAGTAACCTCGCTCTCTCCCCTGCAATTCCAGAAGCAGTTGCGCCTGATTGAGGCGAGGCGGCTGATGCTATCGGAGGGAAAGACTGCGAGCAGCGCGGCGTTCGCGGTCGGCTACGAAAGCGTGTCGCAGTTCACCCGGGAATATGGTCGTCTGTTCGGCCGGACGCCTGTTCGGGATACCAAAGAAGCGAGAGGCAGAACCTGAGCCGCCGCTTGAGGCGCCGATACCCTGGAGGCGCAAAGCAGCCACGAAGCGCGAGCGGATGAGCACGGTCACGCAGCGCCATGCGGTTCGAGCGCAGAGGGGATCACCCGCTTCGGGCGAACGCGCGGCGCCTGTAATCGGCGTTTCCATCGGAATAGCGCCACACTTGTTACTCCCACTGTTTGCTTTCCGGTGCCAAACTATCTCACGCCAACGAGCGATGAGCAGCGAATGGAACCGCGCTTCAGCCATGAGGCGCGGGAATTCGCCCAAATCAGGAGGTATCAAGCCATGACTTCATCAGCCGAGAGCGGACGGAAAAGCGGACAGCCTGCCATGCGCACACCCCCAGTGGTGTTGCCTGAGGCGTGGGAGGCGGCCCGCGAGCGGCTGCTTGTGAAGGAAAAGGCCCAGACCCGCGCCCGTGACGCGCTGGCCGCCGAGCGGCGGCGGATGCCGTGGATGGCCGTGGAGAAGACGTATGCGTTTGAGGGGCCTGACGGAAAGGCCAGCCTGCTCGACCTGTTCGACGGCCGGCGTCAGCTGATCGTCTACCGCGCCTTCTTCGAGCCGGGAGTGTTCGGCTGGCCCGACCACGCTTGCCGCGGCTGCTCCCTGGTAGCCGACCAGGTCGCCCACGTCGCCCACCTGAACGCCCGTGACACCACCCTTGTCTTCGTCTCGCGTGCGCCTCAGGCTGACATCGCGCGGCTGAAGGCGCGGATGGGCTGGAAGATGCCGTGGTACACGCTCACCGACAGCTTCGACGCCGACTTCGGCGTGGACGAGTGGCACGGCCACAACGTGTTCATCCGCGACGGCGATCGCGTGTTCCGCACCTACTTCATCAACAACCGCGGCGACGAGCAGATGGGGAGCACCTGGAATTATCTCGACATCACCCCGCTTGGCCGGCAGGAGGTCTGGGAGGACTCGCCCGAGGGCTATCCCCAGACCCCGACCTACAAGTGGTGGAACTGGCATGATAGCTACGCCGCGGATCCAGCGGCCGACAAGAAGTGGGCCGAGGTGTCGGACGCCGGAGAGGCGGCGTTCCGGGAGGCGAGCACGAAGCAATGAGCCCGGCCTGGTCCGGTGGAGATCGACGGCGGCGACGGTCGGTCGGCTAATACAAAGCCGCTGGACTATTGCTGAGGGAAGCGGCGACGTCTTGCAGGAGCGCAGGTCGCTCCGCCGCCATTCATGCGGACTTGACGACCGAAAATTGGCGTTTGTAGGTGACTGGTCTCGTCCGGAAACTCGCGGCGGGAGCGGGACGGCCGACGTGAAACCCTTGGATTTTATCTATGTCAAATTCGCGTACGAGGGCCATCTGCTCGTCGGTTTCGACCCCTTCGAGCAGGATTTTATGACCGCGATTTCGGACCAGGGCAATAATGTCTTGCAGCATCGCCTTGCCCCTCGGGGTGCCGCAGTCATGTAGAAACGAGCGGTCGATCTTCACCGTATCGAAATCGATTAGACGAAGCCATGAGAGGCCGGCGAAGCCCGTCCCGAAGTCATCGAGCCATATCCTGATCCCTAGCAGTTTCAGGTCGCTGATGCAGCGGAGAACGTCGGAGTGCATCTCCATCTCCAACCCTTCGGTGATTTCGAGGGCCAGCCTGCTACCGGCTACGCCAGTCTCGCTCAAAATGGCCGCAACAGAGGTTGCGAAGCCGGGCGTCTTGAGCTGAATCGGAGAGACGTTGACGCTGACGACACGGACGTGATCGTCCGCCAGAAGCTCAGTGCACACTGTCCTTATTGCCCAGCGCCCAAGCGCCAGGACCGCGCCAGTTCGTTCCGCGACGGGAATGAACAGGCTCGGCGGAACCGATGTACCGTCCAGCATTTTGAGGCGCATCAGAGCCTCGACGGCTTCAACTCGGCCGGACGTGACATTCTGGATGGGCTGATAGACGAGTGAAACGAGATCCTGGCCGATCGCGATCTTCAGCAAAGCCGCAATATTCTCGCTCTCGTCGCTGCTCTGGGGATCGTTTGGATCGAACAGCCAGGTACAATTTCGACCGCCTGCTTTTGCCAGATAGAGTGCGCGATCGGCCTCATGGATGATTTTTTCCAGCTTGGCGCCAGTCTGCGGCCTGGTGAATGCAGCGCCAACGCTCACCGTCACAACCGAGATACCGTCTCTGCGCTGCTCGTGGGGAAGCGCGAGGTTCTCCACCGTGCTTCGAATGGCTTCGGCAATATCTGCGACCTGTTCTCTTTTCTCCATGCGAGCCAGAACAATGAATTCCTCACCGCCGTAGCGGCCGATTGAGCCATTGTGCTGCTTAATCATTTCGGCAAGGGCGTTGGCGACGAGAATCAGGCAGCGGTCGCCTTCTTGATGTCCGTAATAGTCATTGAACCTTTTGAAGAAGTCCACGTCGATGAGGATCGCCACAAAACTGCTGCCAGACCTTTGCCAGTCGCTCCAGTAGTCCCGCAGCTTCTCGTCAATCGCCCGCCGATTCTCCAGACCCGTAAGCGGATCGGTTCTCGACAGATTCAACAGCGCCTGTCCGCGCTCGGTGGCTTCCTTGTGCTGGATTTTGGCTTCGAGGGCATTCAGGAAGACGTTGTAGCGCTCCTCGTTCAGCTTCCAGTTAACGTAAGACGTAAATGTGAAGCATGAAATGTAAAAAGTTCCAAATACCATTTTGTACATTAATGTGGAAGGCACAAAGTAGTTTACGGCATACAGTATTACTAAAATTATTGCAGACGTTACAATAGACAGGCTGAATTTAAACGTGAAGAAGAGATTGGCGCTCATCATGAAGATGGTGCCGAACACCATGTAATAAGAGACGCTTTCCTTGTCTGCACCCATGACCGCTGGGCACAGCCAGCCAACATAGCCAAAGATGATGGCTCCGGCGCAAGTGACGTCAATCCATTCCGTTCCGACGCCCCGGCGAAGTTGTGCCTCCAAGATCAGGAGTGCAGTCACTCCAACCGCGAAGCGTGCCATGATCGTATAGAGTGCCACATCCGGAATCAGCAGCAGATCCGTTGCCGAAAACAGCAGATAGATGGCAACGGCGATCCAAAGCCCTGGCCTGGCATCCATTCTTCGCTTCGCTTGGCCTTCCTCTCGGTAGAGGTTGCGAAGCTCGTCGGACCGCGGCTCGTAGCGCGGTTCGAACGGTTCCGCATGGGCTATATCGGCCAATGCGGATGACGCGCATTCGTTCGTCACCACAAACCCCATCTGAACGGGACTTTGTATTCCGAACTCATTTCTAGCTTCTGCCCCCAACGCCGGCCGACTCCTCAGGCGCGACAGCGATTGCGGCGCCTCGCAAACAATTATGCAGTCGCGCAAATAGGTTTTCGTTAACTCGTATCCGGAATCCCACCCGCAAGGCGTCCAAAGAACCAGCATGGTTGGCGGGAAATTAACGACACCGCTAAAATGCCGGGGATGTGGCTTGGCAAAGGTAAAATTTTACGCAATATCTAAATAATATCTAGCTAATTTTAACTATGGGGTTATGTGGTGGCAACCATCCTTGATGGCAAAAGTCTGATTACTGCCGAGATGATCGCCGCCAGTCTCCCTCGAGGAAAGCTCGAGCATCATCGCGAAGCGTTCGAAACTGCTCGCGTAGAGCTTGCGCTCATTCTTCACACGACACACCAGCAAATCGAGCAACGAAAGGATCCCGCGGAGATCATTCGTCGTCTGATGGCGCACCTCGAAGCAACCCGTTCCAAGGTTCATCCAGACGTTTGGCAAGCATTGATACCCGTGGTGCAGAACCACCCGGTCCTGGAGTACTTTCTTGAGGATCCGCTCACGCGGTGGTCCCATGACAAGCCCAGAGGTTATTCTGGCGACGCGCAGTTGCTCGACTATATCTATTGTGATCCGCACGTGGCCGAGAGCGTGGCGAACGCCTCGGAAATCGGCAAGGCGCTCTATAGCCATACCAAGGATGTACCGTCGTGCATCGCGGCACGGGAACGACGCGATCTTTTAACCCGATATGTCGATGAGATTGCGACCAAGAATGGACCGGAGGCCGAGGTACTGGCGATCGCGGCCGGCCATTTAAGGGAGGCCAATCGCTCGACCGCCTTACAGGAGGGCCGTCTCAAGCGCTGGGTTGCGCTCGATCAGGATCCTCAGAGCGTTGGATTGATCACGCGCGACTTCCAGGGCACCGCGGTAGAGGCCATCGACGGTTCGGTACGAACCATGCTCACGCGGGGCCACAAGCTTGGCAAGTTCGACTTCATCTACGCCTCTGGCCTTTACGACTACCTTGCGCACAACGTCGCCGTGAAGCTCACGAAAACCTGTCTGCAGATGTTGAAGCCGAACGGGACATTCCTCTTCGCGAACTACGCAGAGGGCAACCCTGACGCCGGCTACCGGGAGACGTTCATGAACTGGGTGTTGCTGCTGCGGTCGGAGGCCGATATGTGGAACATCATCAACGCCAGCGTCGACCGCAACACCGTCGAGGCGCAGGTGTTCTTTGGCGAGAACCGCAACGTCCTATATGGCGTCATCGAAAAGCGCGGATAGCGACCGCGTTGGGCTGCAAGGTTGTCGCCCATTGGCGGCAGCCAGTCTGATTGCGGTTTGACCCTAAAGCAAAGTGTGTCGCGCTTGACCGGCCTCACGCGACACGCTTTACTTTAGGTTGTTGTTATATGCATGTCGTCATCGCAAAACCGCTGCGCACTTTTGCGCGACATGCATTAATCTTCGAACGCCGCCCTTAACGTTTCGAATGGCGCCAGCGCGCCGCGCACCTGCACGACGGCCGCGGCGACGCGATGCGCGCGCAGCACCGCCTCGGTCGGGAGATGGCCGGCAAGCCGGGCGGCGAGATAGGCGCCATTGAAGGAATCGCCAGCGCCGGTCGTGTCGACGGGGGCGGCGACATGCACGGCCGGAACGGGTTGCAGGGTTCCGTTTGCGGCGATCAGCGCCGGCTCCTCGCCGTTCTTGACGACGACTTCGCCGACCAGCTTTCGCAGCCGTTCCGCGGTTGCCTGCGGCGCCGCGTCGCCGAACAGCATCTGCTCGTCGGGAAAGGTCGGTAGCGCTAGGTCGGTGACTGCGAGCGCATCGAGGATCGCGGCCTGCGCTTCCTCGCGCTGGCGCCATAACCGCGGCCGGTAGTTGGGATCGAAGGCGACAAGCGAGCCGGCGGCGCGTGCCTTGGCCACCGCTGCCAGCAATGTCTTGCGCGCAGCGCCATCCAGAATTGCCAAAGTGATTCCGGAAAAGTAAACCAGCGCCTGATTTTCAAGGCTTTTCGCCAAAGCAGAGGGATCGGAGGCAAGCTGCCTTGCAGCCGCATCGCCGCGCCAGTAGGTGAAGGAGCGTTCGGCTCCGGTCAGCGTGATCGCATAGAGGCCGGGGCGGGCGCCTGATATGATCGGGCTGGCGCCGACGCCGATGCCGTTTTGCGCGAAGAAACCGATCTGGTCGCGCGAGAACGGGTCGTCGCCGAAGGCCGACACATAGGTCGCCGGCCGATCGCCGCTCAGCGCATGCAGCGCCCACAGCGTATTGAACGTGTCGCCGGCAAAACCCATGCGCCAGTTCGGCCCCGCCTGGCCTGAAAGTTCGAGCATGCATTCACCGATCGAGGCGACGCCGTTTCCTGTCATGAATCTCTCTCCTGGTGCATGTCGCCCAAAACCTTGCGCAGCGGTTTTGGGATAACGACATGCACAAAACCAAGACCCGGTGCTGTAGCTTTTTGCGAGCGGCAGCGCCATGCTTGGCCATGGCGGATTTTTGCGCCAACGGCGTTTTCTCACGCGGAAGGCGGGACGCAATCTGCCCAGCGAGACGTTATCTCCGGAAGAGGAAACGGTTTGGCATCGTTATGGCGTTATGTTCTGGCAGGTCTTGGTCTGGCTGCCTTGCTGGCCGGCATTCTCGCTGCCGTCTATCTGACCGCGCCGCAAGCGCCTCGGCTTGCGAGCTCCGAAGTCGCCCGCTCGAAGAAGACGACGAACGGGCTGTTTGTGGCCAGTTTCGAGCCGGAGCGGGGTGTCATCAGGCAAGGCGAACTGCAATCCTGGCTGCTGACCCTGAAGACAGGTGCGGGAACCCCGGTGGAGGGCGCCGGGATCACGATTTCCGGGGGCATGCCGCGGCACAGGCACGGTCTGCCGACCAGCCCGCAGGCGACCGACTATCTGGGCGACGGCTGCTATCGCATCGATGGGGTGAAATTCACGATGAGCGGATTGTGGCAATTGCATTTCGCCATTTCCGCGGCGGCGGGATCCGATACGGTGGTCTTCAATGTGTTGCTCTGAGCGCTGGAGCAAGATGAACCGCTTTTCGCGTCTTTTCGCGCTGCTGGCGATGGGCGTGCTTGCCGGCTGCGGCAAGCCGGAGTTTTCCGATGCCGAAAAGAAGACCATCGCCTCACTGACGCTGTCGGCGCTACCGCCGCCGAAAACCGACACCACCAACCGCTTCGCCGACGTGCCGGCCGCCGCCGCCCTCGGCGCGACGCTGTTTTTCGACGTCGGGATGAGCGGCGACGGCAAGGTTTCCTGCTCGACCTGCCACAAGATCGACCGGCAATTCCAGGACGACCTGCCGCAAGCGGTCGGCGTCGGCCGCACCAACCGGCGCACCATGCCGCTGGCCGGCGTCGCGCATGATCCATTCTTCTTCTGGGACGGGCGGCGCGACAGCCTTTGGGCGCAGGCGCTGGCGCCGCTGGAGAATCCGCTGGAGCAGGCCGGCAATCGCGCCGCCTACGCGCATTATATCAAGGCGCGATTCGGCGAGCGCTATGAGCGCATCTTCGGGCCGCTGCCCGACCTTTCGACTGTGCCGGCCAATGCCAGCCCGCTCGGCAGCGATGCCGAGAAGGCGGCGTGGAGCACGATGACCGAAGCGCAGGCCGAGGGCGTCAATCGCGTCTTCGCCAATATCGGCAAGGCGATCGCCGCCTTCGAGCGGTCGATCGCGCCGCCGCAGACGCGCTTCGACCGGTTCGCTGCCGCCCTGGCTACGGGTATACAGTTGCCGCAAGGCGACGATGCTTTTTCGCCCGAGGAAATCCTCGGGCTAAAGCTGTTCATCGGCAAGGCCAATTGCGTGACGTGCCACACCGGGGCGCGTTTCACCGACGGCAGCTTTCACAACACCGGCGTGCCGCCGGTTGCAAATCTGCCTGCGGATCGCGGCCGCATAGATGCGGTGGCGCAGGTCGAGGCCGACCCGTTCAACTGTTTCGGCGCGTTTCGCGATGGCGACGCCAGCGCCTGCGGCGAGCTGCGCTTCATGGTCAAGGCCGGACCGGAACTCGCCCGCGCCTACAAGACGCCGTCGCTGCGCGGTGCCGCCACCCGTCCGCCCTACATGCATGCCGGGCAGTTCTCGTCGCTCGAAGAAGTGGTGGCGCATTATTCGACGGCGCCGGCGAGTGTCGGGGGCATATCCGAGATCCATCCGCTGCAGCTTTCGGACCGCGAGCGCGCCGCGCTGGTGGCGTTTTTGAAGACATTGGCGGAGTGAAGGACTCGGAATAAAGGCCGTTCGGTAGCGATCCTTCGCGCCCCCTCTCTCCTGCCGGACGTCCCCCACGAGGGGGAGATTGGCTGTCCCCTCGGCTTTCGCCAATTTTCAACGTTGAAGAAAAGGCCGCTGTCGCCGAAGCCGTCGTTCTGGGAGATGTCCGGCAGGACAAAGGGGCGCTGTCCCGCCGACGTTCACCGCAGCAGCGCTTTACTACCGATCCTTGACCGTCTCCATCGCCACAAAGGTCGAAGTCTGGGCGACGTGGGGCAGGGCGGAGATGCGCTCGCCGAGCACGCGGCGATAGGTGGCGATGTCGGTGGTGCGGACTTTCAGGAGGTAATCGAAGCTCGACGCCATCATGTGGCATTGCTCGATCTCCGGCACCGCCTGCACGGCGCGGTTGAAGGCGTCGAGCGCGGCCGAGCGGGTGTCGGACAATTTCACCTGGACGAAGGCGACATGGCCTTCGCCCATGCGCTCACGGTCGATGATCGCCTGGTAGCCGCGGATGATGCCGTCCTTCTCCAGCCGCTTGACCCGTGCCTGCACCGGCGTCTTCGACAGGCCGACCTTGGCCGCGAGTTCCGACATGGAAAGCCGGCCATTGCTACCCAGCGCCGACAGGATGTTCCTGTCGATGCGGTCTAATTGGTCTTCTGTCATCGAATTTGTGGTCAAATTGGAGAAAATCAGGCCACACGATAATCCAATCGGCCTCTCCTGTCGATTTCTTTGGACCGATCGAAACCAAGCGTTGTGTTAGCTTGCGCCATTCGGTCCGGTGACCGCCGGACCGCTCCCTGATGCTTGCTCTATAGGACCGTCATGCCAGCGCTCGATGCCATCCGCCAGCAGATCCGTGCCAATTACTTGCCCGATGAAGACGAGGCCGTGAAGCGGCTGGCCGAGGCGACAGGGCTTTCGACGAAAGAGCGGAAGGCAATCTCGGCCCGCGCCGCCGACCTGGTGCGGGCGGTGCGCGGCTCGTCCGATCCGCGGTTGATGGAAGTCTTTCTGTCCGCTTATGGCCTTTCCACCAAGGAGGGCGTCGCGCTGATGTGCCTGGCCGAAGCGCTGCTGCGGGTGCCGGACACCGAAACGATGGACGACCTCATCGCCGACAAGATCGCGCCGCACGACTGGTCAGCGCATTCAGGGGGCTCGAGCTCGATCTTCGTCAATGCGTCGACCTGGGCGCTGATGCTGACCGGCCGGGTGCTCGACGAGGGCGAGGGCGGCATCGAAGGCACGCTGCGCGCCATGGTGCGCCGGCTGGGCGAGCCGGTCATCCGCAAGGCGGTCGCCGCCGCCATGCGCGAGATGGGCGAGCAGTTCGTGCTCGGCCGCACGATTGCCGAGGCCGTCAAGCGCGGCCGGCCGATGACCCAGAAAGGCTATTTCTATTCCTTCGATATGCTGGGCGAAGCGGCTCGCACCGAGGCGGACGCGTTGCGCTATCTCAAGGCCTATGCCGACGCCATCTCCTCGCTCGATGCCGGCGCCAATGGTCCCGACATCCGCCAGAACCACGGCATCTCGGTCAAGCTCTCGGCGCTGCACCCGCGCTATGAAGTGACGCAAAAGGAAAAGATGCTGCCTGTGATGGCCGAGCGGCTTTTGTCGCTGGCGCTGGCGGCGCGCCATTCGCGCATGGGCCTCAACATCGACGCCGAGGAGGCCGACCGCCTCGACCTGTCGCTCGAAATCATCGAGCGGGTGCTGGCCGAGCCGGAGCTTGCCGGCTGGAACGGTTTTGGCGTCGTCGTCCAGGCCTATGGTCCGCGCGCCGCCTTCGTCATCGATTGGCTCTATGCGCTGGCGAAGAAGTACGACCGCACCATCATGGTGCGGCTGGTCAAGGGCGCCTATTGGGACACCGAGATCAAGCGGGCGCAGACGCTCGGGCTCGACGGATATCCGGTCTTCACCCGCAAGGCCAACACCGACGTGTCCTACCTCGCCTGCGCGAAAAAGCTGCTGTCGATGACCGACCGCATCTATCCGCAATTCGCCACCCACAACGCCCACACCGTCGCCGCCATCCTGTCGATGGCTGGGGATCGTGACTCATTCGAGTTCCAGCGCCTGCACGGCATGGGCGAGGCGTTACATGAGACGGTGCGGCGGGCCGAGGGTACGCGCTGCCGCATCTATGCGCCGGTCGGCGCGCATTCCGACCTACTTGCCTATCTGGTCCGCCGACTGCTCGAAAACGGCGCAAACTCCTCCTTCGTCCACCAGCTCACCGATGAGGAGGTCGAGCCGGAGGATATCGCTCGAGACCCACTCGAAACCGTCGAGAAACAGGGTCCGGCCAGCAATCCGGCGATCCCCAGCCCGTCGGCGATCTTCGGTGCTGGCCGCCGCAATTCGAAGGGGTTCGACATAACCGATCCGGTGACGCTGGCCGCGATCGACAAGGCGAAGGTCGAGTTTGCCGGGCCGGACCGCTGGCACGCCAAGCCGATCACCCGGGCCGCCGGCTATGGCAAGCAGCGTCCGGTGGTCAATCCGGCAAAGCCGGACGAAGTGGTCGGCACGGTCAGCGAGGCCACTGCCAAGCAGGTCGCGACCGCCGTGCGCATCGCGGTGGAGGCGCAGCTGGCATGGGCGAGGCGCGCCGTCGCCGAGCGCGCCGCCATCCTCAACCGCGCCGCCGACCTCTATGAGGCCAATGCCGTCGAATTCTTCGCGCTCGCCGCCCGCGAGGCCGGCAAATCACTGGCCGACGGCGTCGCCGAAGTGCGCGAGGCGGTCGATTTCCTGCGCTATTACGCAACCGAGGCGGCCAATGCCGAACCTGGAACCGAGGCGCGCGGCGTGATCGGGTGTATCTCGCCGTGGAATTTTCCGCTCGCCATCTTCACCGGCCAGATTGCGGCAGCTCTCGTCACCGGCAATTCGGTCATCGCCAAGCCGGCCGAGCAGACGCCGCTGATCGCCTTCCGCGCCGTCGAATTGCTGCGCGAAGCCGGCGTGCCGGAAGACGTCATCCAGCTTCTGCCCGGCGATGGCCCCTCGGTCGGCGGCCCACTGACATCAGATCCGCGCATTGCCGGCGTCTGCTTCACCGGCTCGACCGAGGTCGCCAAGCTGATCGAAAAGCAGTTGGCCGAGACCGCCGCGCCCGACGCCATGCTGATCGCCGAGACCGGCGGGTTGAATGCGATGATCGTCGATTCCACCGCGCTTCCCGAACAAGCAGTACGCGACATCCTTGCCTCGGCCTTCCAGAGTGCCGGCCAGCGCTGCTCGGCGCTGCGTATGCTCTATGTGCAGAAGGACGTCGAGAAGAAGATGCTGGAGATGCTGAAGGGCGCGATGGAAACGCTCAGCCTCGGCGATCCCTGGCGGATTTCGACCGATGTCGGCCCGGTCATCGATGAGGAGGCACAAAAATCGATCCGCGACTATTGCACTGATATGGGCCTGCAGGGCCGGCTGATCGCCAAGCTCGAAGCGCCGAAGGATGGCCGCTTCGTCGCGCCGCATGTCTTTCGGGTCAAGGGCATCGAGGACATCGAGCGCGAGGTGTTCGGACCGGTGCTGCACGTCGCCACTTTCGACGCCGACGATATCGACGGGGTCATCGCCGCGATCAACCGCAAGGGTTATGGTCTGACTTTCGGCCTGCACACCCGCATCGAAGGCCGCGCCCAGCATTTCGTCGACGGCATCCATGCCGGCAACATCTATGTCAACCGCAACCAGATCGGCGCCGTGGTCGGCTCGCAGCCGTTCGGCGGCGAAGGGCTTTCCGGCACCGGGCCGAAGGCCGGCGGACCGCACTATCTCAGGCGGTTCCGCAAGGGGCCGGAGGCGGGCACGCCTATTCTTGACGGCCGCAAGGTGACGGCGACCGAACTCGCCGACAATCTGCCCGACCCGACGCTGGGCGGCTGGTCGACGCGGGCGGACCGCATTGCGGTGCTGAGGAAACATTTGCGCGGCAAAGGTGCGGCGGCCATCGGTGCCGCCGCCGGCATCGATTTCGGCCAGGTCGATTTGCCCGGCCCGACCGGCGAGGCCAACACGTTGTCGCTGTCGCCGCGCGGCCGCGTGCTCTGCCTCGGACCGGATGCCGACACGCTGCTTGCCCAGACCATCCAGGCGCTGGCGGCCGGCAATGCGGTGCTGGCCGTCGCGCCCGATGCGCCGGCGGCCCTGTTGTCACTGACCGGCAAGGGCCTGCCGCTGGCGGCCATCGACGGTCGGCCCGACCCGGTCGAGGCACGCGCGCTGCGTGTCGACCTCGTCGCCTTTTCCGGCACGCCGGAGGCCGCGCGCATCGTGCGCAAGGTGATCGCCGACCGCGCCGGCCCGATCGTGCCGCTGGTCAGCGAAGTGCTCAACCCGGCGGCCTATGCGCATGAGCGCGCCGTCTGCGTCGACACTACGGCTGCTGGTGGCAATGCCAGCCTGCTGGCCGCGGCTTAAGGCGGCTGCTTCTATCTGTTAGGCAAGGTCACCTCACGCGCCCTCGACGACCGAAAAGCCCTCGAACTGCGGATGACCGAGATAGTGCACCTTGCTGGAGCCGGCGTTGCGGTGCGCGGCGCGGAAATTCTCGGATTTGGTCCAGGCGACGAAATCCTCATGGCTCGCCCACACGGTGTGCGAGGCAAACAGCGTGTAGCCTTCGGCCTCGTTGACCGGACCGCGCAGCAGATGAAATTCCTTGAAACCTTTCATCTCCGAAAGGCTCGAATCACGGTTTTTCCAGACGTCCTCAAAGGCGTCCTCAGAGCCGTTTTGTACCTTGAAGCGGTTCATGGCGATGTACATTGGTGGTTCCTTTCGGGATTGCGGATTATGATGCTTGTTGGATTGCCTGAAGCGCTGAGGCCAAGCTGTTAAAATGGACCGATCCGCGCTTTAAACACCCAACTTGACTTGCCAGTTTCGGTTGGAATGGGAGGGAACGGTGCTTGCTTGCGCACTAGCGTCAAAGCGAATTGATCAAGTTCCGCAGAACCTGAGCTTTCGGCAAGCTGTATGTCGCTGATGCTGCCGTCGGCCATGACAACGAATACGACCCTGGCGTTGTTGCGAGCGCTTGCTTGTATCGATTTCGAAACACGACGGTTGGCGCGGGCAAGCTTCTTCTGGACTTCACCGCTGTAGCGGGATTCTATCGCATTGCCTGCCACTGCCTGCTTCTTGCCCGTGCTGGAAGTCACCGCGTCGCGTTCCTCGCTATCCGCCGCGCCGCGGGCATCGTTCGTTTCGCCCGCTCCGCCAAGACCTGCTGTCGCGCTTGGCCTTGCGGTCGGGATCGGCGGTTGTCCGACATCGGTAGGGGGCGCCTCGGTGCTATCGGCCGGAGCAGCCGGCTCTGCCGGCGTTTCAACCTTCGGAGCCACGCCCGGTTCGTCCAGGCGTGGGGTGTCGTCCATCGGTGTGTCTGGCGCGGCGGTGGGTTGTTCGACAATTTGCGGCAAGGGGGCGTGGGGCTGCGCGGCCATTTCCCTGGCGGGCCGGTCGACAGGCGGCTCGGGCTTGACCTGAGGTTTGGCCGGCTGCGGGTCGGGCACCAAGGTAACGTTCATCGCGCCCGGGACCTGACCATCCAAGGCGCTGCCGACTACGTTGGCGCCGGTTTGATCGGTGCCTTCCAACTGGATTGCGTCCTTCGAATCGAATGTGCCGGCAGGTGTGATGAGAAAAGCGGCCGCCACCGCGGCATGAAACAGGCAGGAGGCGATGATCGCCGCCGTCCATTTGCGGCTCATGGCTGCCGGCCGAACCGGCGCAAGCGGTTCGGTCGGCGCAATCGCCAGTTCGCCATTGGCGTCGGGGAGGGGACTGATTTCCTGCATGGCTCGCGACGAGACCTGCCGCGACCGGCGCGGACTTGTCAAATCAAGATCGTTGGCATCTAGCGGCCACAGAACGGAGCCGGCCTGAGACCATGCGACGGGTTTCGCGCGAGTGCGGCCTCCAGTCCCACTGTCTTCTCAGACCCCGAAGGCGATGTTGGTCTTGGTCTCTGTCTTCAGTCCACGCATGCAAGCGCCCGGCTCGATGCCGGTGCCCGCACATTCGGTCGAGCTGTTGATCAGCACACGGCTGACCTTGGCGCAATCGGCGCCGGCAAGATCGAAACGCGTCACCTTGGTCTTGCCCGCCGGCAGGTCCTTGAAGTCGAGCACGGTCAGCCGGTCGACGACGCCGGCCTCGTTGAACAGCGCGATCTCGAACGCTGCTTTCGAGAGGTCGGCGCCGAGAGTGTTGTTGACCACGAACGTCAAACGGCAGCCCTTTTCGGAGGCCTGCGCACCATTGAGCTCAAGCGTGAGAGCAGGGACCGGCGCGGACTCTTGCGCCCACGCCGGACCCATCACAAGCGGCATCGCCAGCACCGAGGTCAGCAGGCGAAGCGATGCCGTCAAGCTTATCATTGTCGTCAGCCTCCAAATCGCATTGTCGCCGCCAGCTTGAGCGTGACGCCGGGCTCGTAAATTACACTCGTGGCCGATGCATTCAACGGGTTGGTGTATTTGACGTCGAACAAATTGTCGGCGCGGAAGTCGACCTTGAAATTGTCGGTCGCCTGGTAGCTGGCGAAGGCATTGACCAGCGTGTAGTCCTTGGCCACTGGGTTGCCCTTCGGCTTGCCATTGTACTGCACCTCGCCGCCGACGGTTAGCTTGTCCTCCAGAAAGCGGAAGCCGAGCTGCGCGGTGACTTGGGAAGACGGGACGGTGACGAGGTCTGCCCGCTCGCCGTCATTAGAGATGGTGTGGCCATCGATGATCGACGCCGAAATCCCGGCGAAACCCCAGCTGGCGTCATAGACGCCTTCCATTTCAAAGCCGCGGATCTTGGCTTCTGCAAAGTTCTGGTACTGGAAGCAGATCGGGATGCCGGGGCCGAATGGGCAGCCGCTGGTCGGGTCGAATGCCGACAGGGTGACGCCGTCGATGTAGTCTTCGACATCGTTGTTGAAGTAGGCCGCCTTGAAACGAAACGCGTCGCCGGCTTCGAGGATGTCGTCCAGCTTGTGGTTGACACCGAATTCGACGGTCTTGCCGATTTCAGGTTTCAGATCGGGATTGGGGAGAAACGGAAAGCTGACGCCTGCCGGATGATTGCCACTGATGAGGGTTTCCGACAGCGACGGAGAGCGATATCCCTCCGCATAGGTGCCGTAGAATTGCAGCCCCGAAAGGCTGGCGGTTTCGAACGGCGAGACGCCGACGGTGATGCGCGGCGACAGCCGGTCGCCGGAAGTTTCGCCGACATCGCTTTCGAGCTTGTAGCTGTCGTAACGCAGCCCGGCGATGACTTCGAGCCAGTCCCAGGTGAGCTTGTCCTGGATGTAGGCGCCGGAAACGTTTCGCTTGCCCGAAGGGGTGTAGAAACTGGCGCCGCCTGCGGCGCCACCCGTCTCGACGTCGTCGCCAACCCAGTCGCCACCGTAGGTCAGCTCGTGCGCAATGCCGGCGGTCTCGAAACGCGAGGTGTTCCAGATGTCGATACCCGAAGTGCCGATATCGAAAGTCGACATCGAACCCACCGGCAGGACGATGGGAAGACCGGTGACCGGATCAAACCGGTTTTGCGGAACGAGGCTTGTCATCTCCAGCTTGGTCTTATTGTAGGAAACGTTGACGTGAAGATCGAGCCAGCTCTTGTCCTCATCGGTGATGTTGTAGCGCGCCGTGAAAGTATTCGCCTGCAGGTCGACGTCATTCACCGGCGTGCCGCCGCTGACCTCGTTCCAGCCGTCGCTCGTGCCATTCCAGCCCAGCTTTAGTTCGCTGTTTTCACTAGGGCGGATGGTCGTCTTGAGAAGACCGCTTAAAACGTCGAAGCCGGTGCCGTTCACCGTATCGCCGCCGCCATCCTTGTAGTCGTCATAGTCGCGATAGACGATGTTGCCGAGGACATCCCAGCTTTCGTTGAAACGGTAGGCGCCGGCGGCGCTGGTCGTCCAGCCTTCGCCGTTGCTCTCGTAGCGCCCGGTCGCGGACGCGGCCCATGTCTCGCCGTCGCGAAGATAGTCTTCCGCGTCCTTGGTCTCAAACAAGGCGACGCCGCCGATGGCGCCCGAGCCGTAGGTGTTGGCGACCGGGCCGCGGATCACGTCGACGGATTTGATGAGCTCGGGGTCGATGTAAAAGGTCGATTGCGTTCCGTGGTCGGAGCGCTGGAAATTCTGCCGCGCACCGTCGACGATCACCGCGACGCGGCCGAAATCCTGCAAGCCACGGATATTGATGCTGGAGCTGACGCGCCTTGCGTCTGCCTGGACCGCTACACCCGGCACACCCAACAGCATTTCGTTTGGCGTGGTCGCCATGCGGCGTTCCAATTGCTCCTGATCGACATGGCTGACCGAAGCCAGGGAATCGATCGCCGTCTCGCCGGTGCGGCTGATGACCAGGATCTGGTCGAGCAGCGTTGCGCCTGCCGGGGCAGCCTCTTCAGGCGTCTGCGCTTGTTGGGCCTGCTGCTGGTCTGCTGTCGGTTGGGCGGCCTGTTGAGCGTTTGCCGATGGCGTGAGCAGAGCGATCGCCGCAGCACCCGCCAGCAATGCCGCCATGCCCTTTGCCATTGATCGATGCGCCGGACTTCGATGCGCCCTACCTGGGCTGCCATTCGCCAGACCCAGCCGTCCCCAATTCGCCAACCCCATGCCCCAACTCCAAAATTCCAGATTCGATGCTGGCTGGCGTGGCGCTTGCTGGCATTTTTCATCGTGTCTGGCGTCTTAAATCTTGACTAACTTAGTCCGGTATTGCACTGACTAATAAACATGATTATTCAAGTCAAGAAATGAATCGGCATTTCACGCAAGGGTCGAGCCAGCCGACCAAGCCCGGCCCAGGAAAGGGATCGAACCAGATGAACACGCACAATCCCAATGACTTTCGCTATCGCGTCCGCCGTTCCGACGACAATTCGGCTCGTTTCGATCGGGTCCCGTTGACCGTGAGGACCCTGTCCAGCAACACACTGTTCCAGGGCGAGCACGAGATCGGCATCGAGCACCATGGTGCGCTCTATCGGTTGAAGATTACCCGCCAGGGCAAGCTGATCCTCAACAAGTAGCTGCAAGGCGAGTGGCTGTAAGGCGAGTGAGTGTTAAGACAAGCAGGTGTTTAAGACATGGACCAGCGCGTAAAACCCGCTCCGCACGAGATCCGGCGGGCGCGGGCAGACAATCCGAAGACGCGCGAGCGCGATCTCGCCGCCCAGCTTGGCATTTCGGAAGCCGAACTGGTCGCTGCGCATTGCGGCGACGGAGTCGTCCGCGTCGAGCCGCGCGTCAACGACCTTCTGACCGGCCTCGAAGCCGTCGGCGAGGTTATGGCGCTGACCCGTAACGAAAGCGCGGTGCACGAGAAGATCGGCGTCTACGACAAGGTCGTTACCGGCAACCACAATGCCATGGTGCTTGGCGAAAATATCGACCTGCGCATCTTCCCGAAAGTCTGGGCGCACGGCTTTGCCGTCGAAAAACGCGACGGCGGCGATATCAGGCGCAGCCTGCAGTTCTTCGATGCGGCAGGCGAGGCGGTGCACAAGGTGCATCTGCGGCCCGCGTCCAACCTCTATGCCTATCAGAAGCTGGTGGCCGAACTCGAATCGCCGAACCAGGAGTCAATGGTTGGGATTTCAGAGGGGGTCGCGATTTCAGAAGGGGCGATTTCAGAAGACGGGCTCGAGAGCGAGGCCGGGCCTTCCGACGCTTCCGCTGATGTCGACGATCTGCGCGACCGCTGGAGCCGCCTGACGGACGTGCATCAGTTCTTCGGCATGCTGAAGACGCTGAAGCTCGACCGCCGCCAGGCGATGCGCATGGTCGGCCAGGATTACGCCTGGCTGCTCGACAACGATGCCGTTAGCGCGATGTTCCATCATGCCGCCGAGGGCGAGATGCCGATCATGTGCTTTGTCGGCAATCGCGGCTGCATTCAGATACATTCGGGCCCGATCAAGTCGATCAAGCCGATGGCGCTTTGGATCAACGTGCTGGACGAAACCTTTCACCTGCATCTGCGAACCGACCACATCCATGAGGTCTGGGCCGTGCGCAAACCGACCAAGGACGGCCATGTCACGTCTCTCGAAGTCTATGGCGCCGACGGCAAGATGATCATCCAGTTCTTCGGCAAGCGCCATGAAGGTGAAAGCGAGCGCGAGGACTGGCGGTTTCTGGCAGAGAACCTGCCGCGCATTCCAAGCCCGACCGCAGCCTGAGAACAACGACAATGGCTCCTTTGCTTAAACCGGCGGGTGTTTTCAGAATGGCGCTTGGGGCCACGATCGGCCTTTCCCTGGCCTTTGCCGCATTGCTGCCGGCCCGTGCCGCCGAAGGCACGGAGGTCTTCGCGGACCCGTCGAGGATAGCGGCAATCGGCGGTTCGATTACCGAGATCGTCTTTGCGCTCGGCGAACAGGATCGGCTGGTCGCTCGCGATTCGACCAGCCGTTATCCCGAGGCGGCGCTCAAGCTGCCTGACGTCGGTTACATGCGCCAACTGTCGCCGGAAGGTGTTCTGTCGGTCAATCCGTCGGGCATCCTGGCGCTGCACGGCAGTGGGCCTAAGCAAGCCGTCGACGTGCTGAAGAAAACGAGCATTCCGTTCATCGAGGTGCCCGAGCGCTACGACCATGAAGGCATTCTCGAAAAGATCCGCATCGTAGGTAAGGCGCTTGGCGTGGACGCCAAGGCCGATGCGCTGGCAGCCGAGATCGATGCCAAGTTGAAGGCCGCCGAAGAGCAGACCGCTTCGATCAACGACCGCAAGCGCGTCCTGTTCGTGCTGTCGATGCAGGGCGGCAAGATCCTCGCTTCCGGCAGCGACACTGCCGCCGACGGCATTATCAAGCTTTCCGGCGGTGTCAACGCGGTTGACGGCTTCTCCGGCTACAAGCAATTGTCCGACGAGGCTGTTATCACCGCCAGGCCCGACGTGATCCTGATGATGAACAATGCCGGTCCTGCCGCATCGGATGACGAATTGTTCGCGAACCCGTCCATCCTGTCGACACCGGCGGGTGCCGCGCGCAAGGTGGTCCGCATGGATGGCGGCTATCTGCTCGGCTTCGGGCCGCGCACGGCCGACGTCATCCATGACCTTGCCGCCTCGCTTTATGGCGGGCAGGCCGCGGACTGAGCGGGCACCCAATGGTGGATCAATCGATCGCTGGTGCGGGCACTATGGCGACAGCATCCGACGGCGACCGTTCGGGGCGCGCGCGCATCGTCATCCTGCTTTTGTGCCTGGGGCTTGCCATTGCCGTGCTGCTGTCGCTGACCTCAGGCGCATCCGATGCCTCGGCCGTCAGCGTCGTCGGCGACTGGCTGGTGGGTCCAGCACCCGGCAATGCGGCGCTGAGCGCCCGCGACCGCCTCATCGTCTACGACATCCGCCTGCCGCGCGTCATCCTCGGTGTGCTGATCGGCGCCGCACTTGCCGTCTCCGGCGCGGTCATGCAAGGGCTGTTCCGCAATCCGCTGGCAGACCCCGGTCTCATCGGCGTTTCGGCGGGATCGAGCCTCGGCGCGGTGGCCGTCATCGTGCTTGGCGCCACGGCGCTGGCACCGATAACGTCGGTGCTGGGCACACTCGCTCTGCCGCTGGCGGCGTTCTGCGGCGGGCTGGCGACGACATTGGTGCTTTATCAGGTCGCCACCCGGCACGGCCAAACCTCGGTCGCCACCATGCTGCTCGCCGGCATTGCGCTGGCGGCCCTTGCCATGGCGCTGACCGGTATCCTGATCTTCATGGCCGACGACCGGCAGTTGCGCGACTTGACCTTCTGGCAGCTTGGCTCGCTCGCCGGCGCGACTTGGCAGAAGATCGGCTCCGTCGGACCGATCATAGTGCTGGCCCTGGCGGCGATGCCGTTTCTGGCGCGCGGCCTCAACGCGCTGGCGCTGGGCGAAGCCACCGCCGGCCATCTCGGCATCCCGGTGCAGCGGCTGAAATACACCGCCATCATCGGCGTTTCGGCGGCAGTTGGGGCATCTGGCGCCGTCAGCGGCGGCATCGGATTTGTCGGCATCGTCGTGCCGCATTTGCTGCGCCTGGCTATCGGCCCGGACAATCGTTATTTGCTGCCGGCGTCGGCCCTGCTCGGCGCTTGCCTGCTGCTTCTGGCCGACGCCGTCGCCCGCACCATCGTGGCGCCGGCCGAGCTGCCGATCGGCATCGTCACCGCGATCGCCGGCGCTCCGTTCTTCCTCTGGATCCTGCTGCGTAAGCGTGGGGTCGTCGACCTGTGAGAGACCGTTTGGAAACTCTACTCTGGCGGCCGTCTGATGGCGTTTTCTGCGCTTACTGCAGCGCCGCGCGTCCTCTTGGACGCGCAAAGGACGCTGCAGCAATTTACTTCGAAAATCGATTTGGATTTTCGGGGACATGCGCAGGCTCACGGACCCAAATGTCCCGCTGCGCTCCGGTTCTCGGAACCACCACCATATGACTCCCCAGAGCGAATTTCGAAACGGTCTGTGAGAGGGGTTTGCATGATCGAAGCACGGGATGTATTGGTGGCGATCGGCGGCAAGCGTATCGTCGCCAATGTCGATTTCGACATGCGGCCCGGCGAAATCGCGGCCATCGTCGGCCCCAACGGTTCGGGCAAGACGACCTTCCTGAGGGCGTTGTCCGGCGATCTTGCCTATTCGGGAGAGGTCACCATCAACGGCCGCGACCTGTCGGTGATGAAGCCGGTCGAGGCCGCGATGATGCGCGCCGTACTGCCGCAGGCGATGACGTTGTCCTTTCCCTTCACTGTGCGCGAGATCGTCAGGCTCGGCCTGCTCGGCGGGCGCTCGGGCGCGCTGCCCGGCGAGGACGAGCGCCTGCCCGAACGGGCGCTGGCGCGCGTCGATCTCGACGGCTTTGCCGGCCGGTTCTACCAGGAGCTTTCGGGCGGCGAGCAGCAGCGCGTGCAGTTGGCCCGTGTGCTCTGCCAGGTCTGGGCGCCGGTCCTCGACGGCAAACCGCGCTATCTCTTCCTCGACGAGCCGGTTTCCAGCCTCGACATCAAGCACCAATTGATCATCATGAACATCGCCCGCGAATTCGCCACAAGGGGCGGCGGCGTGGTCGCCATCCTGCACGACCTCAATTTGACGGCCATGTATGCCGACCGGATTTTCGTCATGCATCGCGGCAGGCTTGCCGCCACCGGCTCACCGCAGGACGTGCTGAGCGACGATCTGATCGAAAAAGTGTTCGATTGCCGGCTGAGGGTCGGCGTGCTGCCGCCCGGAGACATGCCGTTCGTCCTGCCGCAGTCGGTCTATTGATATTCAGGTGATGCCGGCCTGCAAATGGCGGTTTCCTGCGCTTCCGGTACTCACGTACCCAAACGTACGCTCCGTTCCGGTTCCCGGAACCCACCTGTTTGGTCGCTTACGCGCCCGTCTTCGACTCCGGCTCGGCCTGACCTGAATCTCAACAGACCTAGCCAAACCGCGATGCGACCCGGATCAGGCGGCCGGCGCCCTTTGCACCAGCATGTCGATGCCGAGCAGGTGCCGCACATTCGGGCGCGCCGCCACCATGTCGGCGATCGTATAGCGCTCGAGCACGGCGAAGAAGGCGTTGAGCGCCTCGCGCAGCGCTGAATTCAGTGCGCAACTGTCGACCAGCGGACATTCGGCGGCGTCGTTCTCGAAGCATTCAGCCATGGCGAAGCTCTCTTCGGTCACGCGCACGACGTCGAACAGTGTGATCGATTCGGCCGGGCGGCCGAGCCTGACACCGCCGTTCCTGCCGCGGACCGTCTCGACCAGACCATGCTCGACCAAAGGCTGCAGGATCTTGAAAAGAAAGAGTTCGGACACCGAGTAAGCGGCAGCGATCTCTGGGATGCGGCTCAGCCGGTCGGTATTTGCAGCGCAATACATCAGAATGCGCATGGCGTAGTTGGTCTGGCGTGTCAGCCGCATTTTGTCCTCACGAAGCAGTAGCTCAGGCCCAATATGGCCTATACCTTGGAATAATTCCAGACAAGCACCGCATGATAGATGAACATTTTTGTCAAGTTTGTGTGGGCGGTCGTGCAAACCATAATCCTAATATGGCGCGCATTCGGGTGGGCGGATTACTAAGTTAAGTCCGCGAGATCGACCAGGAGCAGTTCATCCATGTCACAATCAGCACCGGCTTTGGCATCCGCCCGGTTCGATGCCGACGCGGAGGCCAAGCTTTCGGCGCTTCGGCGCACCAAGTTCGTCGCCACCGCAGCGCTCGCGCTCTGCGTCCTCATCTTTGCGGTGGCCAAGTCGTTCGAGGGCCGTTTTGCCTGGCTGGGCTTCGTCGCCGCTTTCGCCGAGGCGGCGACGATCGGCGGGCTGGCCGACTGGTATGCGGTGGTGGCGCTGTTCAGACGGCCGCTCGGCCTGCCGATCCCGCACACCGCGATCATCCCGGAGAACCAGAACCGCATCGCCGACAATCTCGGCCGCTTCATCGAGGTCAATTTCCTGGCGCCGGAGCCGGTGCGTGAAAAGCTTGCCGAGGTCGACTTTTCCGCGCTCGTCGCCGACTGGCTGGCCGACCAGAATCGCGCCGCCGATCTGTCGCATTTCGTCGGCCGGCTGGTGCCGCAGACACTGGCGGCGGTCGAGCAATCCGGCCTGCGCGGCTTCGTCACCAGCCGCATGCTGGAGCAGATCGAAAAGGTGCCGCTGGCGCCGCTCGCCGCCGAGTTGCTGTCGGCTCTGACCGATGATCGCCGCCACCAAAGACTATTCGACGAATTCACCAAGGTCGTTGGCCGCTTCCTGAGCGACGAGCAGGCGCTGTCAACGATGCGCGAGAAGATCCGCGAGGAACTGCCGTCGCTGTTCAATCTGTTTCGCGCCGACGCCTATCTGCTGAAGAAGATCGTCGCCTCTGCCGGTTCGCTGCTCGACGAGGTGAGGGCCGATCCCGATCACCCGATGCGCGCCGAATTCGACCGTTTTGTCCTGACCTTCGTCGAGCGGCTGAGGACGTCCAAGCAATACGCCAAGCGCGCCGAGAAACTGAAGCGCGATTTCCTCGCCCGGCCGGAGCTGAAGGCGCTGGCCGGCGATATGTGGGAAAGCCTCAGTGTGTTTATCGAGCAGGACGCCAAGGCGCCGAATTCGATGATCCGCGCCCATCTCGCCAACATGTTCGTCGAGGTCGGCCGCCATCTTGCCGGCGACGCACAGATCAGGGCCGACATGAACCAGGGGTTCGTCGTAGCGCTGTCGTCTTTCGTCGAAAGCCAGAAGAGCGGCGTCACGAAATTCATCGCCGATCAGGTCAAGCGTTGGGACCTTGCCCAGCTTACCAGGCTGATCGAGATGAACATCGGCAGGGACCTGCAATATATCCGCTTCAACGGCATGGTCATCGGCGGCATTGCCGGCGTCGTGCTCCATACCGCGGAACGGCTGTTCCTCGTCGACTGAGCCGCGATGTGTTGCGACTCCGAATGGACCGCGGAGCTCCAGTGCCCTATTGTTCTCTTCAGGTGCCGCATTCGCAGCAACAGGGGAGAGACCAGCATGGCAAAGCGACCGGAATCCGACACCTTCATGGACATGTTCGGCAGGTTCGGCCGCGATCTGAAGCTGCCGAACGTCGATGTCGAGGCGATCCTCTACCATCATCGCAAGAACCTCGAGGCACTGGAAAAGTCGGCCAGGGCAAGTGCTGCCGGAGCGTCGTCGCTGCTCTCCAGACAACGCGAGATGCTGCAGGACACACTGCACGAGATCGCCGACATGGCGCAGAGCTACAGGGCGCCGGGCGATCCTCGGGAGTTGATGGCCAAGCAAGCCGCGTTCGCCAGGAAATCCTTCGAGACCGCATTGAAGAATGCCGGCGAGGTGGCCGAACTGACCAGGAAATCCGGCACCGAATCGATCGAGATCCTGCGCGACCGCATCAAGGAGGCGATGGCGGAAATCCGCAGCAGCTACGATAAGAAGTAAGCTGTTCCCACACCAAAGCAGGCGGATTTTTCTCCCGTCATGTCCGGCTCCTGAAAGCCGTATTGTTGGTCCTTGGCCCCGGCGAGGCGCACAAGTGTCCTCTTGCCCGGATGAACATGTTTCCGGCGCTGGACACCGGCACCGACGCGACCCGCTCTGGGATACCGCAGCGGAAGGCGCGGAGCGAATTGACAGAGGTGGCCGGTTCGTGGTCCGGAGGCTGGGCAAGCGATCGGGAAAGCAGGAATGACGCAAACACGGCTGAGGACGCCGCCGACCTACGAACAGCTTAGGAAGATGACAGGGCAGGAGCTTGGCGTGTCGGACTGGACGACGGTCGACCAGAGTCGCATCGACCAGTTCGCCGAATGCACGGGCGACCGCCAATGGATCCATGTCGATCCGGAGCGGGCGAAGCGGCAGAGCCCGTTTCGCGCCACCATCGCGCATGGCTATCTAACGCTGTCGATCATCGGCGCGCTGGCGCTCGATATGGGCATCGTGCCCGAAAACACGCAAGCCGTCTTCAACTATGGTTTTGACAAGGTGCGGTTCCTGGCGCCGGTCAGGGCCGGCGTACGCATCAGGCTGCGCATCACGCTTTTGTCCATGGAGGACAAAGGCCCCGGCCAATATCTGATGAAGGCTGCCAACATCGTTGAGATCGAAGGTGAGCAGAAGCCGGCGCTGACCGCCGAAACGCTGGTTATGCTCTATGAGCGGCGGCGCAGGCGGGCAGGGGCGTGAGGGGCGAAGCGCTGCATTTTCGTGACAGCGAAAATCAACGCGACATCGCCTCTTCGAGCGTCCTGAAAATTCTCTCGTCTGCCGACTGCGCGACGTTGAAGCGCAGGAAACGGCTGGCAGTTTGGGACAGGCTGAACGCATTGCCGGGCGCCAGCACGACATTGGCCGACAAGGCGCGGCGGGCCATTTCAGCTGCATCCACGTCTTCCGGCAGGCTGCACCACAAAAACATGCCGGCCGGCTGGTCGATCCACGGCGTGATGCCGATTGCCTTCAGGCGGGTGCTTGTCTCAGCCATGGCGCGTGAAAGCCGCGTGCGCAGCAAATCCACGTGCTTGCGATAGCTGCCGTCCTTCAGCAGCGTCAGCACCAGTTCGGAGACAAGCCGTCCGCCGCCGAAGGACGTGGCGATCTTGAGGTCGGTCAGCCCTTCCATCCAGTCGCGAGGAGCCGCGATGAAGCCGCAGCGCACCGACGCCGAAAGCGTCTTGGAGAAGCTGCCGATATGGACGACGCGACCAAGGCCGTCGAACGCCGCCAGCCTGGGTGCGGGCGTGTGTTCGAAATCGGCAAAGATATCGTCTTCGATGATCGTCAGATCCGATTGGTCGGCGAGCTTGAGTAATCGATGGGCGACGACCGGCGACAGAATTGCTCCCGTTGGATTGTGAAGCGCGGAATTAGTGATGTAGAGGCGCGGCCGGTGCTCGAGCAGCGCCTGCGCAAACAGCTCGATATCCGGCCCCGACGGCGTATAGGGAACGCCGACCACGTTGGCCCGGTGAGCGCGCAACAGGGCATGGAAGTTGAAATAGCAGGGGTCGTCCACCAGCACCGTGTCGCCCGGCTCGAGCAGGAACCGGCAGAGGAGGTCGATGGCCTGGGTGCCCGATTCCGTCAGCATGATCTGGTCGGGAGAGGCTTCGATGCCGTGCTCTGCCATGCGCCGTGCGAGCAGATGACGCAGCGGCGCCAGCCCGAGCGGGGTGCCGTAATCGGTCAGCGTGACATCATCTCCGCGTGCCATTGTCCGCAGTGCCCGGCGCAATCCAGCCTCCGGCATCCACGAGGCAGGCAGCCAGCCGCAGCCGGGTTTGAGCACGCCGTCGCCGGCTTCCAGCGACTGGCGCGAAACCCAGAGCGGATCGACAGCACGGTCAAGCCTGGGGCCGATCTCGGCCAGTGACAAGGGAGCCAGCGGTCCGGCGGCATAAAAACCCGAACCTGGACGCGAGCGGATGATTCCCTCCGCCGCAAGGCGCTCATAGGCTTCGACCACGGTGGATTTGGAAACCTGCATGGTCTTCGCGAAAGCCCGGATCGAAGGCAGTCGTGTTCCCGGTGTCAGGCTGCGCGCTGCGATCCTGTGCCTGATCGTCGACATGACACTTTCGACAAGCGTCACGCTGCCCTCACTTGCCGTCGCCTGCTCGTGCATCCGTACTGCTCAACTTACCATGACAGTTTTATCAAACTGTACCTCATTGTCTCTGGTAGCGCCATACGTCCGGCCCGATAGAGGGCGAGAACATCAGGAGCATGCGATGGACAAGACGGCGGGTGGCTGGATCAACGGATTTGTGGGCGTTCTGATTTTCAGCGGATCGCTTCCGGCAACGCGCGTGGCGGTGATGGATTTCGATCCGGCCTTCTTAACCGTCGCCCGTGCTGCCACGGCAGGCATACTCGGCCTCGCGCTTCTGCTCATTTTTCGCCAGAAGCGTCCGGAGCGACGAGATCTGTTGTCGCTGGCCATCGTGGCGCTCGGCGTCGTGGTCGGCTTTCCGCTGCTGACCGCGTTGGCGCTCAAGCACATCACCTCGGCCCATTCGATCATTTTCGTTGGCCTGTTGCCGCTGGCGACGGCGATCTTCGGCGTCATTCGCGGCGGCGATCGCCCCAAACCAGCCTTCTGGCTGTTTTCGTGCCTTGGCAGCGCCCTTGTTGCCGGTTTTGCGGTGACGCAAGGCGTTTCGGCCTCGCCGGTTGGCGACATGCTGATGCTGGCCGCAATCATCCTGTGCGGACTGGGCTATGCGGAAGGAGCCACGCTGTCCCGCAAGCTAGGCGGCTGGCAGGTGATCTCGTGGGCGCTGGTGCTGTCGCTGCCGGTCATGCTGGCTCTGACGCTCATCACCATGCCTCCGTCGCTCGAAAGCGTCGGCAAGGCCGCCTGGATCGGCCTGGCCTATGTCTCGCTGTTCAGCATGCTGATCGGTTTTGTGTTCTGGTATCGCGGACTGGCGCAAGGCGGCATCGCTGCGGTCGGACAGTTGCAGCTTCTCCAGCCTTTCTTCGGCCTTGGGCTGGCGGCAATGCTGCTGCACGAGCAGGTCAGTCCTGCCATGATAGCGGTCACTGCTGCCGTCGTGCTTTGCGTGGTCGGTGCGAAGAAATATGCGCGGTAGGCGCCGGCCCTTCTTCCTTCTCCCCTTGTTGTGGGAGAAGGTGGATTGGCGCGCAGCGCCAAGACGGTTGAGGGGTGCTGGCCGGAACGCCCACGTGCCAAGCTGGAACACCCCTCATCCGACCGCTTCGCGGCCACCTTCTAGCCGACTTGGCTAGAACTTCGTCACCACGCCAATGCCGATGCCTTCGAAACCGCCCATTGCCATCAAGGCCGCGGGCGCCTCGTCGAGGCTGATCTTCTTGCCGACCAGCATTTCGGGCTTCAGCTTGCCGGTGCGGATCATCTCCATCATCGCCTGGTAGCGGTGGGCCTGCATGCCGTGGCTGCCGAGGATTTCGAGCTCGAAGGCGATCACCTTGTCCATCGGGACCTGCGGCCTGGCGTGATCGCCGAGCATCAGGCCGACCTGCACATGGCGGCCGCGCCGGCGCAGATTCGCGATCGAGTTGAATGAGGTAGTGGAATGGCCGAGCGCGTCCATCGACATATGCGCGCCGCCATTGGTAATCTGCTTCACCGCCTTGACCACATTCGGCGTCTTCGACGCGTTGATCGTCGCCACCGCGCCGATCTTGATGGCGAAGTCCAGCTTCTCGTCGGTCAGGTCGATGGCAATCACGTTGGCACCCATGGCGCTGGCGATCATGATCGCCGACAGGCCGACGCCGCCGCAGCCATGCACGGCCACCCATTCGCCGGGCGTCACCCGGCCCTGGTCGACAATGGCGCGGAACGAGGTGACGAAGCGGCAGCCGAGACTGGCGGCGGTGGCGAATTCCATCTCGTCCGGCAAGCGGACCAGATTGGTGTCGGCATGGTCGATGGCGACATATTCGGCGAACGATCCCCAGGCGGTGAAGCCGGGCTGGGACTGATGCTCGCAGACCTGATGGTTGCCGGAGCTGCATTCGAAGCAGCGGCCGCAGCCGACGGCGAACGGCACGGTGACGCGCTCGCCGGTCTTCCAGCGGGTCACCTGACTGCCGGCGGCCACCACGACGCCAGCAAGCTCGTGGCCCGGCACATGCGGCAGGCGGATGCCGTCGTCATGGCCCATCCAGCCATGCCAATCACTGCGGCAGAGACCGGTCGCCTCGACCTTGATGACAACGCCGCCCAGTGCCGGCTCCGGATCGGGAACGTTCTGGATCGTCGGCGTTTCGCCGAATTTTTCGAAGACAACGGCTTTCATCGGCAATTCCTCACGCTTTAATCCAACTCGCTCTATTCGGCATCGATCTGGTTCTCGGGTGCTGCCTTTCGAAAGGCCGGCACCGCCATGCAGGCGGCGTGGACACGTGTGATCGTCGGGTAGGGCATCAGGTCGACGCCGAAACGCGCATTGCTGGCGACCTGAGCCACCAGGCAGATGTCGGCCAGCCCCGGCGTGTTGCCGTGGCAGAATGTCCCGGTTTCGGACGAGGAAGCCAGAATCTTTTCAAGCGGCTGGAAACCTTCGTTCACCCAGTGCCGGAACCAGTTGGCGACGTCCGCGTCGCCGGCGCCGAACAGGGTGCGCAGCGAGGTCAGCACGCGTAGATTGTTCACCGGATGGATGTCGCAGGCGATCATCTGGGCCAGCATCCTGACGCGGGCCCGGCCAAGTGCGTCCTGCGGCAAAAGCGGCGGTTCGGGCCTGGTCTCGTCGAGAAATTCGATGATCGCCAGCGATTGCGTCAACAGCGTGCCGTCGCCGAGGATCAGCGCCGGCACCAGCCCTTGCGGATTGACCGCGAGGTAGGCGGGCTCCAGATGCTCGCCGTGGCGCAGATGATGCGGCACGTATTGGTAGGTCAGTCCCTTCATCTCCAGCGCGATCCGCACCCGGTAGGAGGTGGAGGAGCGGTAGTAGTTGTGAAGGACGAGGTCACTCATTTCTGCACATTCGGCCGATTTGGCCGACCGGGCAAGGCATGGTGGTCCGGAAATTGCCATCTCCGCCTTTCGGCCAGGGATGGCGATGTACTATTTGCCAATAATCTGGCCATGGTCGCTGGGCTATTCTATCCTGCCTTGAAGTGAAACGAACGCCAATGACCGCAGTCAACGATAGCGCTAGGTTTCTGATCATCGACGACCACCCGCTGTTTCGCGAGGCGCTGCACAGCGCTGTGCAAATGGCCTATCCGGACGTCGACACTGTCGAGGCGCGTTCGATCACCGAGGCATTTGAGCTACTGGCGGATGCGAAGCCATTCGATCTCGCGCTGCTCGACCTCAGCATGCCTGATGTCCATGGTTTCGACGGGCTGCTGCAGCTTCGGACCCGCTATCCGCGCCTGCCGGTGGTCATCGTTTCGGGGCATGAGGAGCCCAAGATCATTTCCGAGGCGTTGTCCTATGGCGCTGCCGGCTTCATCCCGAAATCGGCGCGCAAGAGCGATCTGGCCGCCGCCATCCGCTCGGTGATGGAAGGCGCGATCTACGTGCCCGAAACCTATGAAGGCCAGCCGCCGGATGCCGACAGCACCGACCGCGCCGAGATGGTGCAGCGCCTTGCCAAACTCACGCCGCAGCAATTGCGGGTGCTGCAGATGCTGCGCCAGGGCTTGCTCAACAAGCAGATCGCCTACGAGCTGCAGGTCGGCGAAACCACTGTCAAGGCGCATGTTTCCGAGATCCTGCGCAAGCTCAACGTCTACAGCCGCACGCAAGCCGTCATCGAGGTTTCGAAGCTCGACAGTGCCGAGCTGTTTCGCGGCCAGGCGGGGTTTTGAAAGGGCCTCGCTCCGTCTTCGTATAGCGCTTAGGCTACGACAAACTCCGGATAGGATTCTCGAAACTCCTTCAGACAGGGAATTGCATCGCCATAGCCGACAATTGTGTCATTCTGGTCGCGAATTGTCAGGAATCTGAGATTCGGCGTAAAGCATACGTGATCTACGCCACCATAGTGCGCATGAGAGATCGCCAATCCGATGGAGCTGGGGAGTTTGAATAAAGTGTCCGGCTTGGATATTAGTCCGTGCAATTCGGTCAACACATAAACCGAGTTGCCAATTACTTCTCTATACATCGTGTAGAATGCGATGAAATAAGAAAATCCTCGAGTTCTATATGCCGCCGATTGAAACCCATCAATCTCTCGCGCTACGACCGGCCTAAGATCAAAGACTTTTCCATAATTGGCTATAAGCTCGCCATATATGGCGCTAAACCGATCTCCATTTATTACTTCAAATGGCAAACTAAATCTGTGGAGGCAATCGACAAAATTTTCATCTGTCTGATTTCTGAATTTCATACCCAGTACCGAAAAAGCAATTGCGGTGACAGTGCACCATTTTGGATTACGGTGACAGTGCACCATTCAATTACGGTGACAGTGCACCATTTTTCTTTCGTCGCCTGCCTCGTTTTCCTGGTTTCACGGCTTTGCCGATTTGCTTAGCAATCCGGTCCAGAAACGCATCATTGCCCACCGGTCGACCGATGCTCTCGGCCTTACGCAGCGCGTCGAAAGCCGCGACATCCGTGCCGAGCAGATCGAACAGCCCTGTCGACGATGGCAGCCGTCCTTCATCGGCCTCAGATCCGTAACGCCGTCGGGCTCCTCCGTCAGATGTGCCCGAGTGCTTGACCAAGGCCAATCCGCCGCCTGCTTCACCAGTCCCGCGCGCACAGGGTTCAGTCCGACATAGCGCACTGCCGACAACAGGTGATCCTCGTCCATGGCGACGGCTCCGAAGCGGCCTTGCCAGAAATGCCCGGTTCTCTTTTGCCGCGCGTGGATGGTCCCTGCATAGGCGCGATGCACTTTGGCGAGCGCGTGCCGCAGGCCATCCGCGTCGGCCGGCGTCAGGATCAGGTGCACGTGCTTCGGCATCAGGCACCACGCCCAGATGCCGACATCGGCGAGCCGGCTATGCTCGACCAGCAGTCTCTTGTAAAGCGCATAGTCCTCGCCTGAGAAACACACCTGAGCGCGCCCGTTCCCGCACTGGGTCACGTGGTGCGGCATACCGGGAAGGACAATGCGGGCAACGCGAGGCATGCGGTCAATCTACACACAATGACGGCTGTGCAAGCGTAAAAAGTGCACTGTCACCGTAATTCGAAGGCCGATTAGCCACAGCTTTTGTTGGTTGGCGGGCACTGACAGGGCTTGGTTCCTTGAACCAGGTACTTCGCGAGCCGTCGATTGTAATCAGAAAGTGCACTGTAACCGTATTTCGGGGAGGCAATAAAAAGTGCGATGCCTGCGTGATTTCTATCACTATATTCCAAGTCACATACTGTTTACAGGCCGTGGTTTAAGACGATCCACCCATTTGTTAGGCTTTCCTGCGAAGTGGTCGCGGATGCGCTCTTCGACGTGATGGGGGTCCCAGACGGCTGCTGCCTCTAGAGTAGATGCGGTTTCATAGTCGATAGGGAATTCGGTGCCATCCTTGTCACTATAAGAAGTTAATCGTCCTGTTATCATATCTTGTTTGAAAAACCGATAGTCATCAAATTCCTTAGATTGTTCTGTGTGTCCGACTTTTTTCCAAACTCCATCTTTTATGGCGTAATCCATCACCCAAACCGCAAAAATAATTTTCAACTTTTCTATGGAATGCACCGGTATTTCAGAATCTGTGATTATATCAAGGAAACCAAACAACGGGTGAGTTAGCGCAACGGCATAGGAGTGCCTTCCATCGTCAAGTGGAACTCTAAATATGTCTCCAACCTTAACCTTCTTCAATCGCCGAACTCCTAGTTAGCTTTATTCATATAGTCAGATCGATTTGAAATTACGGTGACAGTGCACTTATTTTCTTGTCGCGCGCGGTCTTCTGCTCGTGTCTTTGGGGGAGAAGCGATCAAGCCAAGAGATGCGCCAGCAGCGCGCAGTTGTGCCGGTCTCAGCGGCTTGCGCTTCAGCTCGATGCCGGCCGCGCGGGCGGCTTTCGCAACCGTCTCCGAACCGTCGGTGGTGACGATCAGCGCTGGCACGGGGCGGCCGAGATAATCGCGGACCTCGGCGATGGTCGTGGTGCCGAGATCGCCGCCGTCGAGATGCTGGTCGGCTATGACGATGTCCGGAATTTCGGTGACAATGCACTAATGCGGGCAGGCGAGCCATGCAATCAATCTACACACAATGGCGGTTGTGCAACGTCAGCAGTCGCGTAAGCCGAAAATATGGAACTGATTTTCAGTAAAGAACTACCGTTTTTTTCGTGAGGTGTGCATGGCGCGCGCAGCCTCAAATGCAATTAGCGTTTGGGAGTCTAAATCCATAAGTCTGGCTAAGTGACTGACATCGGTAAAGTGACCGGATAGTATCATAAAGCCGCTGTCATCGCTCATATATTGAAATCTAAAATCGGGTCCAATTTCATTATTAATTATTTCAATCTCACTCAGCCTCTCAACGCTGAGCCCAACTCGTCCTTCCCCTGCAATATAGAAGATGACGCGATCCTTGAAGACCCAATCTTCCTGCGTGTGAACCGCTATTGCATAAACATCGTACTCTTTTTGCAATCCGATATTTCTGATTCTCATCTCTATTGTGCTCCCGAGGCATCGAAAGTATTGCGGTGACAGTGCACCATTTTTCTTGTTACTTGCTTCTGCGAGTTTTTTTGGGGAGAAGCGATCAAGCCAAGAGATGCGCCAACAGCGCGCGTAATTGCGCCGGCTTCAGCGGTTTGCGCATCAGCTCGATCCCGGCCGCACGGGCGGCTTTCGCAACGGTCTCCGAACCGTCGGCGGTGACGATCAGCGCCGGCACGGCGCGGCCGAGATAATCGCGGACCTCGGCGATGGTCGTGGTGCCGAGGTCGCCGCCGTCGAGATGCTGGTCGGCTATGACGATGTCCGGCACCCAGTCCGTATCGCCAAGCATCTCGAGCGCAGCATCGGTCGAGGTGGCGGGGCGCACCAGGCATTGCCAGCGCTCGAGCAGGGACGTCATCGCCTGCAGCACCTCGACGTCGTTCTCGACCAGCAGCACCTTTGTGCCGAACAGCCCGTAGCCGCGCGGCCGCTCCATGTCGACGGTGCCGGCAATGGCATCGACGCTGGCGCCGATCCCCACCGGAACGTCGATATGGAAAATCGTGCCGTGCCCGACCTTCGACGAAAACGTCACGGGATGGCCGAGTGCGGCTGCGATGCGGCGCACGATGGCCAGGCCCAATCCCAGCCCGCCGCCGGCAAGCCCGGCATCGGTCGGGATCGTGCCGCGGTGGAATTCCTCGAACACCGCCTCGCGCTGGTCGTCGGGGATACCGCAGCCGGTATCGGCGACATCGATACGGATCGTGTCGCCGCGATGCCTGGTGCCGACCAGCACCCCGCCGGAGCGGGTGTAGCGCAGCGCGTTGGAAAGGATGTTTTGCAGGATGCGGCGCAGCAAGGTGCGGTCCGAATGCACGACGGCGTTGACCGGCCGGAATTTTAGCGTCAGGCCCTTCATTTCGGCGACCGGCAGGAAATCCGAGCGCAGCGACGAAAACAGCATCTCCAGGCTGACATCGCCGATATCGGGCTGCACGACGCCGGCGTCGAGCTTGGAAATGTCGAGCAGGGTGCGGAGCAGATCCTCCATCGTCTCCAGCGACCGCTCGACCTGCCGGACCAGTTTTTTGCCTTCGTCGCTGGTCTGCACTTCGGCCAGCGCCGAGACGGAGAGATGCGCGGCGTTCAGCGGTTGCAGCACGTCGTGGCTGGCGGCCGCCAGGAACCTGGTCTTGGACAGGTTCGCCAGTTCGGCGTTTTCCTTGGCGGCGCTGAGATCGATATTGGATTGTTCCAATCTACGCAGTGTCGAGTGCAGTTCCTCGGTGCGCGTACGCACTCGATTCTCGAGCGAAATCGCGGTCTGGAACAGCGAGAACGCATTGCCCTGCTGGTCCATCGAGCGCTCGACGCGGCTGACAAGGGCTGCGTTGATCTTCTTCAGCTTCTCCAGGTCGTTGATGTTCCTGAGCGGCATAAAACCTCCTACTCCGCCGCCTGCCGCTCTCCGAAGGCGATGCCGGTGAACGTCTGGTTCAGATGCATCGACCGGTACTGTTCGCCATAGGTGCCGAAGCCGATGACGTTGTTGACCTTGTAGAGTTCCGAAATCTCCCGAAAGACCTGGCGGTTGAGCGCGTCGAGCCTGCGCAGCACGCAGTCGAAACCGAGGATCATGTCGATGCCGCCAAGCCTTTCCTCGACATCCCTGAAGGCGGCACGAGTCGATTCAACCATGTTCTTGGGCTGGGCTATGGAAAGGACGACGCCATCGTCGATGGCGCAGAAGAACGACAGCGAGCCGTCCGCGTGCATTTTCTGGATCGAGCGGCAGTAAAACTCGCCGCCCACCTTCACCACCACCGGGTGCGAGGCAAAACTCAGTGGCGTCAGCATCTGCCGGATGACGCCGACCGAGGCGGCATATTCCTCGGCGGCATTGGTGGCGTTGAATTCGCGTACGGTGCGGTGATCGGGATCGGACGCGGTCACCACCAGCTTCTCGTCGGTGGGAACGAAATTGTCGGTCTTGAACACGTGGAAAGGAATTTCCGTGGTGATCAGCACGACGATGGCGCTGTCGGAGGTAACCTTGCCGTTCGAGATCAGCCGCGTCGTCTCGAATTTCAGATCATCCCCGGCCGACCCGCCGATCAGCGGAATATCGTCGAGCCCCCAATGGATGGCGGAGGTCACCGCTTCCTCGGCATAGGACAGCCCGTCGATGAAGCAGAGCGCGAAGGTGGTGTTGGACCGTTCGTACCCGACGCGGCCTTGCAGCGAGCGCCGCAGCGCCCCGACTTCACTGGTGATCCTGTCCATGCCCGACGAAGAGAGACTGTCGACCATGGTGCTCGCGACCGAAAACGATGCTGACGGAAGCAGCAAGGCGAGGATCTGGCCTTCCTCCAGACCGCGCGGCGTGATTTCGCCGGCGGTGGAGCAGCCGGCATAGGCAAGTGCCGGCGCGTTGATCTTCAGAGCATCCGACAGGGCCGCCGCATCAACAAGGCTCTGGGAGAAAAACAGCAGGGCGAAGCCGGCATCGATGGCTGCGGCTTCGGCCGCGACCGCCTGGGTGAACACATTGGCGTCGGGCTCATCCGTGGTGAGCACCGATAGGCCGCATGCATAGCGCGTCCGTGAACTGGCCAGCGGCTTCCTCCTCGATTCCTCCGACGCTCTTTTTGTGCGCGTCTGGCGCGCCGGCGTCGACATCATTGTTGTCTTCAAGTGCTACTTTGGCAATGAGCCAACATGATGGATTTTGAAGTTTCTGCTTTTTGACGGCATCAGGTTCAAACTGCAAATCCAAAACCGCACTGGAAGGGAGCGTGATCCATGAAAGCGCAGGTCAGGACGCTGTTCGAAAGGTACGAGCAGCTTTTCCAGAAATCCCTCGCCGGCGATGCCGACATGGACGAAGTCACATCGGTCTATGCCTCCGCCTTCATTGCGGCGTCGCCTGCCGGCGTCATGGTCGGGAAGAACGACGACCAGCTCAAGCAGGTTATGGAACAAGGCTATGCTCGCTATCGAGCGATCGGCACGAAGGAAATGCGAATACGGGATGTTCGCATCTCGCCGATTGACGAGCATCATTGCGTTGCCCACGTCGCCTGGACGTCGTCCTACGCTCGCAAAGACCGACCGGACGTCACGATCGATTTCGACGTCCACTACCTCGTGCAGAAACTGGGCGAAGAACCGAAAATATTTGGGTGGGTGTCAGGCGACGAGCAGGAGGTTCTCAGAAAACACGGCGTCGGCTGAATCGGCTTGCCGCGCTAGTCGTCCGTGGCCGCAAGGCGGCATCGCCACAGCGATCGTGGTTTCGCTTCGCTCCGCCGTTCCAGCCTTTGCGTGACCGAAAGTACAATAGGCGGATTTTCGGACGAACTGCATTCTCACGACTTCGGGATTGCAAGCTGCTTTTTCCGCACGTTATACGGGAGGGGAAGAGCGGCAGCCGGGAGCACTCACGCGGCATCGGCGACAAGACGACCAAGGTAAATTACCCAGGGAGGTTTCATGTCGGACATATCGTTGACGGTGAACGGAAAGCGGGTCGGTGGCGTCACCGAAGACCGCACGTTGCTGGTTCATTTCTTGCGGGAGAATCTTGGACTCACCGGCACGCATGTCGGTTGCGACACTTCGCAATGCGGCGCCTGTGTGATCCATGTCGATGGCAAAGCAGTAAAATCCTGCACGATGCTTGCGGTGCAAGCCTCCGGGTCGAGTGTGGTGACGATCGAAGGATTGGCGGACGGTGCCGACCTGCATCCGGTGCAGGCGGCGTTCAAGGAGCATCATGGGCTGCAGTGCGGTTTCTGCACGCCGGGCATGATCATGGCGGCGACCGACATGATCAGCCGTCACCCCAAAGGCCTCGATGAGGCCACGGTGCGCGCCGAGCTCGAAGGCAACATCTGCCGCTGCACCGGCTACCACAACATCGTGAAAGCGATCCTCGCCGCGTCGGAGACGATGTCATCGAAGGGCAAGGCCAGGCAAGCTGCGTGAGGGATGAAGTGAGTAGGGGAATAGGGGAGTAGGGAGTAAGCGATTTGGCTCTTAATTCTCTACTGCCCTACTCACTTATTTCCCTATTCCCCTACTTTTTCGGGAGGAATTTCTGCGATGGGCATTGAAGGTGTTGGCGCGCGTGTAGCGCGCAAGGAAGACAAGCGGTTCATTACCGGCGCCGGGCGTTATGTCGACGACATGGTGGTTCCCGGCATGAAGCATGCGGCCTTCGTGCGTAGCCCGCACGCGCATGCGCGAATCCAGAAGATCGATGTCAAAAAGGCCCAGGCCATGCCAGGCGTCATCGGTGTGCTGACCGGCAAGGAGCTCAAGGCTGACGGCATCGGCAATCTCATCTGCGGGTGGATGATCCATTCCAAGGACGGCACACCGATGAAGATGGGGGCGTGGTCGCCGCTGGCCTTCGACAGGGTCCGCTATGTCGGCGACGCGGTGGTCGTCGTGGTCGCCGAAACCAAGGGGCAGGCGCGCGACGCGGCCGAAGCGGTCGACATCACCTACGAAGAACTGAAGGCGGTCGTCGATGCTCCGAAGGCGCTCGAAAGGAGCGCACCACAGATCCACCCGGAAGCCGACGGCAACCTGATTTTCGACTGGGAGCTCGGCGATAGCACGGCGACCAATGCTGCGATCAAGGCCGCTGCCCACGTCACCCGCATGAAGATCGTCAACAACCGGCTGGTGCCCAACGCCATGGAGCCGCGTGCGGCACTAGGCTATTACGACAAGGCCGAGGACCACTACACGTGCTGGACGACCTCGCAGAACCCGCATCTCGCGCGTCTGGTGATGAGCGCCTTCTACAATGTCGCGCCCGAAAACAAGCTGCGCGTCATCGCGCCGGATGTCGGCGGCGGCTTCGGCTCGAAGATCTATATCTATCCGGAAGAAATCATCTGCCTGTGGGCCTCGAAGAAGACCGGCGTGCCGGTCAAATGGGTCGCTGACCGCACCGAGAGCTTTCTTACCGACGCCCATGGCCGTGACCATGTCTCGACGGTCGAAATGGCTTTCGACAAGGACAACAGGATCACCGCGCTGAAGGTCGACACCATCGCCAACCTCGGCGCCTATATGTCGCTGTTCTCGTCCTGTGTGCCGACCTATCTCTACGCGACGCTGTTGTCGGGCCAGTACGATATTCCGGCGATCCACGCCAATGTGCGCGCCGTCTATACCAACACCGCACCGGTCGACGCATATCGCGGGGCAGGGCGGCCCGAGGCCACCTATCTGCTCGAACGCACGATCGAAACCGCCGCACGCGAGTTGGGCGTGTCGCCGGCGGAGCTGCGTCGGACGAACTTCGTCACATCGTTCCCGCACCAGACGCCAGTCATCATGAACTATGACGCCGGCGATTATGCCGCTTCACTGGACGCGGCGATGGAGGCTGCCGATTATGCCGGTTTTGCCCAGCGCAAGGCGGCCGCCAGGGCGAATGGCAAGCTGCGCGGCATCGGCATGAGCTGCTATATCGAGGCCTGCGGGCTGGCGCCGTCGGCGGCGGTCGGCTCGCTCGGTGCCGGCGTCGGCCTGTGGGAATCAGCCGAGGTACGCGTCAACGCCGCCGGAACGATCGAAGTATTGACCGGCTCGCACAGCCATGGCCAGGGCCATGAGACGACTTTCGCACAACTGGTCAACCAGCGCTTCGGCGTGCCGATCGACAGTGTTTCGATCGTCCATGGCGATACCGACAAGGTCCAGATGGGCATGGGCACCTATGGCTCGCGCTCGGGCGCCGTCGGCATGTCGGCTGTCGCCAAGGCGCTCGACAAGGTCGAGGCCAAGGCCAAGAAGATCGCCGCCCATCTGCTCGAGGCCGACGAGGGCGACATCGTCATCGAAAACGGTGCATTGAAGGTCACCGGCACCGACAGACAAGTGCCGTGGTTTCAGATGGCGCTTGCTGCCTACACCGCCCACAACCTGCCGGGCGGCATGGAGCCGGGGCTGAAGGAGACTTCATTCTACGATCCGTCGAACTTCACTTTCCCCGCCGGCTGCTATGTCTGCGAGGTCGAGATCGATCCGGAAACCGGCGTCGCCGAGATCGTCCAGTTCGTCGCCGCCGACGATTTCGGCAACATCATCAATCCGATGATCGTCGAAGGCCAGGTGCATGGCGGCGTCGCCCAAGGCATCGGCCAGGCCTTGCTGGAGGGCACCCGCTACGACGCCAGCGGGCAGCTTTTGACTGCGAGCTATATGGACTACACCATGCCGCGAGCCGACGACCTGCCGTCGTTCAAGGTCTCGACCTCGAACACGCCGTGCCCGGGCAATCCGCTCGGCATCAAGGGCTGCGGCGAGGCCGGCGCCATCGGCTCACCGCCGGCAGTGATCAACGCCATCACCGACGCCATCGGCATCACCGATATCGCCATGCCGGCATCGCCGTCCACGGTCTGGGCAGCGATCCGGGCGACGACAAAACACTGAAAAAGGGGTGAATAGTGAATGGTCGATAGTGAATAGTAAGATTGGCATCGAGTTCACGAAGCTTCCGATTCACCATTCACCATTCACCGTTCACTATTCACTTTAGCGGAGAATCCCATGTACTCAGTCAATTATCACCGCGCCGCCTCGGTCGCTGATGCCGTCAAGCTGCTAGAGAGCGGCGATGCGAAGCTGCTGTCGGGCGGCATGACACTGATCCCGGCGATGAAGACGCGGCTTGCCGCACCGACCGATCTCGTCGACCTTTCGCATATCGAGGAATTGAAAGGCATCGAGGTGTCGGGCAGCACCATCACCATCCGCGCCGGCACCACGCATTACGACGTCGCCCGCGACGAGAGGCTGAAGACGGCCTGTCCGGCTTTGGCCCACATGGCTTCTCTGATCGGCGATCCGGCCGTACGCTACAAGGGCACGATCGGCGGCTCGATCGCCAATAATGACCCGGCGGCCGATTATCCGGCAGCACTTCTTGCGCTTGACGCCACTATCGTCACCAACAGGCGCGAGATCGCTGCCCACGCGTTCTTCACCGGCCTGTTCGAGACGGCGCTGGAGGACGGCGAGATCGTCACCGCGGTGACCTTCACCGCGCCGGCCAAGGCGGCCTATGAAAAATTCCGCAATCCGGCATCGCGCTATGCGATCGTCGGTGTGTTCGTGGCCAAGGGCGCGGACGGAGTCCGCGTCGCCATCACCGGGGCCGGCGACAACGGCGTCTTTCGTTCCAAGGAAATCGAGGCGGCACTTGCCACGAATTTCGACGCCGCTGCCCTCAACGGAGTGAAAGTGCCGGCGAATGATTTGATGACTGACATCCATGCCTCGGCCGATTATCGCGCCAATCTGATCGTGGTGATGGCCAAGCGCGCGGTGGCTACCGCCAACGCCTGAAGATACCGATCGCCGGGTCTTGGGTTTGTCATCTTTGGGAAGGGGCCTTCGCGGCCCCTTTTTCGTCGCTCTCGGGCATTACGGCCGTACAGGCCAAAGTGTGGCCATCTCGCACTTGCACAGCGCTCTATTGCACTGCAATATGCATGGAGGAATGCGAGCCGGGGCTCGGAGCGCACGGTTACAGCCTGCAGCCCTTTCGCATCATTCAAATGCGAAAGGACCGGCATGACGGACATCTCCGCGGCGCAGCTTGTCGTGTCCCGGTCCGCCGCCGACACGTCGTCGAGAACAAGGCTGGCCTATCTCGACGGATGGCGCGGCCTGTCGATCGCACTGGTGCTGATCGGCCACTTCTTTCCCATTCCCGGAATCAACCTCGGTGTCATGGGCGTCGAGTTCTTCTTCGTGCTCAGCGGCCGGCTCATGGCCGAGATTCTCTTTGTCGAACGCTATCCTCTCAAGGCGTTCTTCAAGCGCCGGTTCTCCCGCATCTATCCGGCGCTGCTGGTTTTCGTCGTCGCTTCGATGGTTGCGTTGTCCGGCACGTTTGTCGCCTTCAAATGGAAGGCGGCGCTGACGGCGCTGACATTCACCTACAATTATGTCGGGATTCTCGTCAGCCGCGCCGGCGCGCTCGACCATATCTGGTCGCTATGCGTCGAAGAACATGCCTATGTCATCCTGGCGCTGATCAGTTTTTTCGTTTCAGGGCGTGCCCGCGTCGTCATGCTGCTCAGCACGCTGTCGGTGCTCGCCATGGCGAACGGCGCGATTTCGTACTGGGTCTTCGCAATGGACTACGAGACCACCTATTGGCGGACGGATGTGCACATCGCCTCGATCCTGCTGTCGGCGGTGATATGCCTGCTCAAGGCCGGCGATAGGCTGCCAGCCTTGTTCAAGGGGTCGCACGTCGCCGTCGCGGCGTCCGTCGGGGCGGTTCTTCTGTTCATGGATGCGGTGCCGACGCCGATCCATTATCTGGTCGCGGTGCCGCTGTTGGCGCTCGCCGTCAACTCGCTCGATTTCAGCACACGGTACCTGACCGGATTTTTGTCCTGCTGGCCGATGGCGACGCTGGGACTGTGGTCGTATTCGCTCTATCTGTGGCAGCAGCCGTTCTACAAATTCGTCTATTCACAGGGCAGTGCGCCGCTGCTGATGCTGGCCGGGGCGTTCGCTTGCGCTTTGTGCAGCTATTACATCGTCGAAAAGCCTGCCCGTGGCTGGCTGAACCGCAATTGGTAGGGCTGTCGCCTCAGCCGGTGATCTGCCTGGTATAGTAGCGGACCGCCTTCTTGCCGCCGTGGATCACCGCATCGCCGACCTCGACAAAGCCAAGCGCGGCGTGAAAGGCGTCTGAAGCCGGATTGGGCGGCTCGGCATTCACCTCGCAAGTGACGATGGTCTGGCCGGCATGCAATACATGGTCGAACAGATCCTCATAGAGCCTGCGGGCATGGCCGCGACCACGCGCTTCTCCTGCAACGACGACACGGTCGACATAGACGAAGCGCGGATAGCGCTCGCGGAACCACAGGAAGTTCGGGCTGTCGTAGCGGGCGTTCTGGTCGAAGGTCATGATGAAGGCTTCGAGCGCACCGACGCGGCGCGCATAAAACGCTTCGCCGAGCAGGAAGGACAGGCGCTCGGGTTCAAGCCACGACAACTCGGCCGCGTGTTCGTTGTTGAGGGCGAGGACGGCGGGCTCGTCCTGCGGCGAGACCTGGTCGATCGGCAGGCGTGCTTGCGTCACGTGTTTTTCTTTCTTCGGGATCATGCTCTCGCCGCCGCAATCGTCGCCGCCACCAGCGCCGCGTCGGTCACGGTGTTGCGGTACTCGCGGTCGAGGTCGGTGCCGCCCATGCCAACCTGGGGATTGCGGTAGCGCATCGCGCTCGGCACGTCCTTGAGCGCGGCGAAATGCATTTCCGTCAGTCCGGTTCTTTCCCGCACCTCGGCGATGTTCCTGGGGTTGAGCCCGCCGCAGCCAAGAATGACGATGCGCTTACCGGCCTGCTGGACGAGGCCCGCCAGCAGGGCCACGCCCTCCAATGCGGTATCGCGCTGGCCGCTGGTCAGCACACGGCCGACCTTGCTGCGGATCAGCGCTTCCAGCGCTTCGGCCGGATCGCGTGTCATGTCGAAGGCACGGTGGCAGGTGACGTTCAAATGCCCTGCCGCCTGCACCAATTCGCTCATGCGCTTTTCGTCGATGGTACCGTCGGCATTCAGGCAGCCGACGACGACACCGGCCACGCCAAGGTCGCTCAGCGCACGCACATCGGCGAGTATCGAACGGTACTCGGCTTCACTGTAGAGAAAATCGCCGCCGCGGGGCCGCACGATGACGTGGAATGGGATCGTCGCCAGCTCAAGGGCGGCACGCACTGTGCCAAGACTCGGCGTTATGCCGCCCTCGAGGAGGCTGGCGCAGAGCTCGACCCGGTCGGCCCCGGCGGCTTGCGCGGCGAGCAGGCCATCTATGCCTTCGACGCAGATTTCGATCAGCGGCAGGCGAGGGCGTTCGGTGTCGGTCACAGGGCGATCCGTTGGCGAATTCGAGTTGGTCATGCCCTAGCATCGGGCTCCTTGTAGCGGAAGCCGGAACTATTGGCTCAACGCGACGGGTCGTTGCCGTTTGCATTGCCGCCAATTTCCTGCTTGACGCATTCATAACTGCCGAGTTATGGGTAAATCCATAGCTATCTAGTTATTGATTTTGGCAGACAGGGCGCCGATCCCGGATGACTGGCATCGGGATCGGCAAACAAGGAGACCACGATGCAAGCAAGACTGAAAAACCCTGTGCTTCTCATTCCCGGTGCCCTGCAGGCGCTGCTCGCGCTGGACAAGTCGACTGAAACGGCTGACCTGCCCTACGTGACGCGCAAGCTCGTCCATTTGCGCGCCAGCCAGATCAACGGATGCAGCGTCTGTATCGACATGCAGGCGCGTGAATTGAAGAAGGCCGGCGAAAAGGATGAGCGCGTCTTCACCGTGTCCGCCTGGCGGGAGACGCCTTACTTCACCGACGCCGAACGCGCGGCTCTTGCGCTTGCCGAGGCAACAACCCGCCTCTGCGACCGGCCCGACCCGGTGCCCGACGCGATCTGGGACGAGGCCGCCCGGCATTATGACGAGAAGGCGCTTGCCGCCCTGGTGGTCCAGATTGCCCTGATCAACGCCTTCAATCGCCTCAACGCCGCCACTAGGCAGATGGTCGGCACCTGGGGGTGAAGCGGACCGGCTCGCCGATATGCGCCGTGGCTGGTTTCGCGGCGGCGCATCAGATCCGCAAATTGTGAGCGTTCGCGCGCACGAAGTCGATGAAGGCCCGCAGCTTGGGCGGGACGAGGCGGCGGCTGGGATAATAGAGGTGGAGCGGTTCGTAGGTGGGACAGAAAGGCTCCAGCACCTTGACCAGCGCGCCTGAGGCGAGGAGCGGCGCAGCGAGGCCTTCGACGGCAAAGGCTAGGCCAAGCCCTTGCGCGGCGGCGGTGATGCAGAGCGGAAGTGTGTTCACGACCAGACGTGCGTCGGGCGTGAACTCGACTTGGCGTCCGTCCACGACGAACTCCCAGGGCGAGATGGCGCGGGTGCGGGTGAAGGCGAAGGCGATGCAGCGGTGAGCGGCGAGGTCGGCGGGCCGCTTCGGCGTACCGTTACGCGCCAGATAGTCCGGGCTCCCCAACACGACCGTCTGCAGCGGCCCGCCCAGACGCGCGCCGATCATATCCTTCTCGAGAAGCTCGCCGATCCGCAGACCGGCATCGAAGCCCTGAGCGGCGATATCGACGAAATTGTCGTCGAAGATCAGGCTAAGCCGCACTTCCGGGTAAGCGTCCATGAACGGCCCCATCAGCGGCTCGATCAGCAGTGGTGCGGCGATCCATGGCAGGCTCAGGCGCAGTGTGCCGGCGGGGCGATCGCGGGTCTCGCGCAGCGCCGCGCCAGCCGCCCGGATCTCTTCGGCCGCTGGGCGCACGTGGTCGAGGTAGTGGGCGCCGGCTTCGGTCAGGCCAACGCTGCGGGTCGTGCGGTTGAGAAGCCGCACCCCCAGACGCTCCTCGAGCCCCTTGACCGCCTCACTCAAAGAGGCCGGAGCGACGCCGAGTTCGGAGGCGGCGCGGGTGAAGCTCCTGGCCTCCGCAACCTTCACGAAGGCGACGATGCCGCTGAACTGGTCGAGGCGCATTATGAGGTTATTCCAAATAGCCTTGTCGAACTATACGGGTTTTTCCGGCGAAGAAAAAGCCTCATGCTGGGTTTAGCCTCGCCGTTGCGACGGCTCGAAAGGCAACTCGGAAGGCAAGGAGACAGGATCGATGATCAGGCTCGCTTCGCTTGCCGCCGGCGCTCTCCTGGCGGTGTCTGCCGCTCCCGCGAACGGCGGTCCGCAGGAAGACCGCAACATCCAGCTGATCAAGGACTATTACGCAGCTTATGCGACCGGGAACCCGGAGGCCGTCCGGCCCTTCCTCGCGCCAGACATCGTCTGGCGGATTCCGGGCCATCATCCGCTGGCCGGCGACAAGCGCGGGCCGGAGGAAGTGGTCGCCTTCTTCCGTGGCCTGGCCGATGGCAAATTCAGGGCCGAGCCGATCTTCTTCCAGGCGCAGGGCGACCTCGTCGTCGACATTCATCGCGGCTGGTCGAACGTCGGCTCAGGTCCCGAGATCGACCAGCTCTACGCCCTGATGTTTCGCATCAAGGACGGAAAGATCGCCGAGGCGCAGAATTTTTTGACCGACATGTACCAGTCGGACGCCTTCTACTGGACACACTACCCGCTGAAGCCACTGCCCGGCCGACTGGCGGATGACCGCTAGACGGCGGCTTGCCTCAACCTGCCGCTCCCGCGCCAAGCAAAGGAGATTTGCGATGCTGAAATCCCTGACATTAGCCGCAGCAACCGCCGTTGCGCTCGGCTCCAGCGCCTTCGCCGCACCGCGGGTCGAGCGCGTCACTTTCACTTCGCACGGTGAGCAGATCGTCGGCGACCTTTATCTTCCCGAGGATCTGGACCCGGCGAGACCTCGGCCCGCGCTGGTCGTGACCGGCGCCTGGATGACGGTAAAGGAACAGATGCCGGCCCGCTACGCCCGCGAGATGGCCGACCGCGGATTCGCAGCCTTGACCTTCGACTTTCGCGGTTGGGGCGAGAGCGGCGGCGCCCGGCGCCAACATGAGGATCCCGGCGCCAAGATCGCCGACATCGAAGCGGCGGTCGCCTATCTCGCGATCCGGCCCGAGATCGGCAAGGATCGCATCGGCGGGCTCGGCATTTGCGCCAGCTCCGGCTATATGGTCACTGCCGCCGCTGAAGATGCCGCGATCAAGTCGATCGCCTTGGTCGCCCCCTGGCTGCACGATGCCGAGGTGGTCGAGCAGACCTATGGCGGCAAGGAAGGCGTCGCCAGGCTGGAAGCCGCGGGCGATGCGGCCGAGGCTGCGTATCGCCGCACCGGCAAGCAGGCCTTGCTGCCCGCCGCCAGCCCGACCGACGAGCGTGCGATCATGTTCAAGGTGCCATACTACACCGAGGCCGACCGCGGGATGATCCCGGCCTGGCGCAACGAGGCCGATCCGGCCTTCTGGCGCGGCTGGCTGACATTCGATGCGATCCAGGCTGCTCGGCACCTGCATCAGCCCTTTCTGATGGTGCACAGCGAGGCGGCTGCCATCCCACAGGGTGCGCACAAATTTTACGCGCGGCTGACCGGGCAGAAGCAGGAGCTGTGGCTCGACAACGTCACCCAGTTCGATTTCTACGACCGCGCTGCGCCGGTGAAGGCCGCGAGCGACGCCGTTGCCGCGCACTTCAGCGCCACACTAAACGATGCAGGGGAGGCGGGACAATGAGCCCGGCTACCCGCCGGCAGGTCGTGGCCTCGGCAGTCTTCGCCGCGACGCTTGCAGCTACCTCCTTGCCGGCCTTGAGCACGCAGTCCACGGCTGCGCTGACAATCGAAGACAAGACCGCCATCGCCGAGGCAGTGGCGGGGATCGGCCTCTATGCCGATTTGCGCGAATGGAACCGGGTCAGATCCTATTTCGCGGCCCGCGTCACGACCGATTATACCAGTCTTTTCGGTGGCGAGGTTGCGACCAGCGACCGCGACGCGCTGATTGCTCAGTGGCAAGGCCTTCTGCCGGGCTTCGACGCCACCCAGCACCTCATCACCAACATCGTTGTCGAAGGCGCGGGCAACGATGCGGTTGCACGCAGCCACGTCCGCGCCACCCACTGGTTCGGCACCCGGTTCTGGACAGTTGGCGCCAGCTATCTACACCGGCTGGTGCGGACGCCCGAAGGCTGGCGCGTCAGCGCCATCGCTATCCGCCGCCTGTACGAGGAGGGCGACCGCGCCGTGCTGGCCGCCGCCGCTGATCGGGTGAACGCGGCGGCGAAGTGAGCAGCCGGCTGGTAGCCACTGTTGCCAGCTACTGGCGCAACACCGTGTTTTTGGTGCCTTCTTCGACCTGGTCGATGACCAGCAGCTTGACTGGACCGGCGCCGACATTGGTGGCCTGATGCCACTGCCCGATCATTTCGATGATGAAATCGCCTGACTTGTACGTGGTGCTCTTGCCGGTCTCGACATTGGTGACCTGAAGCGTTCCACCCTCAACATAGGCATAGCGGGGAAACGGGTGCTTGTGGACCGGTAACGTCGCGCCCGGCGCGATCTCATAGGACGAAACCAGGACCTGCACGTTTTTCTGAGGCAGCGTGATCGGCTGGCCGGACGCCGTCTCGGTGCGCGAGGCAAGCGGGGTCACGACAACCGGGGTCTCGCTGGCGTCCAGCGCGTGCGCGGCGGTTGCGGACAGGGCTGCCGTTAGCAGCAGCGTCGTCGATATCAGAATTTTTCGCATGATTCCCCCCAAGCCCAACTTCACCATCGCTCAGCAAATTTCCGCGCGCAAGCGTCTCCTTTAGGAAGCACTCCAGCCGCCTCTCCTGAACATGCCAGGCGTCATGCCGCGCGTCGCCCGGAACGTGCGGGAAAAATGGCTCTGGTCGGCGAAACCTGCCGCGATGGCGGCATCGGCGAGGCCGAGCCCCTGTTCTATCAAGGTGCTGGCGCGACGCAATCTCCGATCGCGGATATAGGCCGCGGGCGTCAGGCCAATCGCCTTCTTGAAATCCCGGATGACCTGGAACCGGGTGACACACGCGGCGTCGGCAAGCCGCTGTAGGTCGAGCTGCGAGCCAAGTTCGCGTTCAATAACGTCCTCGTAGATCGAGAACCTTTGTCGCGATCCCGAACTTTCGACCTCTTCGGTTCGCCCGCCCCAATCGCCATGCCGAACGATGAGATGCCTCAAGGCGACGAGCAGCGACGCCTCAGCCTGCGTTGAGTCCTGGGACGTCGAGCCTTCATGCGCCGCCGCCAACGCTGCGGCGAGGTTGCTGTCTTCGATGATCGCGCGTGAAAAAACCGGAGCGTCAGCCCCGCCCAACTCGCGGGCGACGGCCGTCAGCAGCGGCACCGAGGGATAAAACGTCCGGTAGGCCCAGCCTTCATCGGCACCTTGTTCGCCATCATGCCACTCCTCGGGATTGACGACGGCAATTGCGCCTGCCGGAGCGAGAACGTTGTGGCGCCCGATGCGAATACGTTCGCAGCCAGAAGTAATCAGTGCGATCACATAGGTTGGGTGCGTGTGCAGCTCGTAGCGATGCTGCGTGAAGCGCGCCTTGAACAGGCCAAGGTCAGGGAAGCAGGGATGGCGCCAGTACTTCCTGATCTCTGTCGCGTCCACGTCTTTCGTCCCCGCTGCGGTCAATCTGGTTCAAGACGCCTCTTGCGCGACCTTCTAATCGTGATCCCGGATCAAACCATGACCGCCTTTGCCGGCGTGGAAGGAGCATCATGCTGCATAATGACCCCATCGCCGCTCTGACACCAGAGGTCATAGCCTGGCGCCACCATATCCATTCCAATCCCGAACTCGGATTCGATGAGAACGAAACGGCACGTTTCATTGCCGAGAAACTGCGCGCCTTCGGCTTCGATGAGGTGCATGAGGGGATCGGCGGAACCGGGGTTGTCGGCGTCCTGCGCAACGGCGCGGGCACGCGCGCCATCGGTCTCCGCGCCGAGCTGGACGCGCTTCCGGTCGTCGAGAGGACCGGCTTGCCCTATGCCTCCAGGAATGAGGGCGTGATGCACGCCTGCGGCCATGACGGCCACACAGCCATGTTGCTCGGCGCCGCCAGGCTGCTCAGCCAATCCCGCGCCTTCGACGGCATCGTCTACTTCATCTTCCAGCCAGCCGAAGAAAATGAAGGCGGCAGCTTGCGCATGGTCGAAGATGGCCTGTTTAGGCGTTTCCCAGTCGAGGCGATGTATGCCGTCCACAACTGGCCGGGCGTCAGACTGGGGACCATCGCCGCTCGCGTTGGAGCGCAGATGGCCGCCGTCGACAATTTCGAAGTGACCTTCGAGGGTCTTGGCGCACATGCCGCCATGCCGCAGCTCGGCGACGACCCGATCCTGGCCGCGGGCGCCTTTGTCCAGGCCGTCCAGCGCATTGTCAGCCGCTCGGTCGATCCGCAAAGCGCGCTGGTCGTCAGCCTCACCCAAATCCATGGCGGCAATGTCGGCAACATCGTGCCTGGGAAGGTCTGGCTGCAAGGCACCTGCCGGTTTTTCGAGCCCGGTCATTCCGATCATTGCGAGAAGCTGATCGGCGAGATCGCTGGAGGCATTGCCGCAGCCCATGCGCTCAAAGCCACGCTCGACTACCACAAGGGCTATCCGCCGCTCATCAACACGGCCGACGCGACGGCGCGCGCCATCGCGGCAGCCGCCGCCACCGTCGGCAGCGAGAACGTTTCGACCGAGTTCAGCCCGAGCCTCGGCTGCGAAGATTTCGCCTTCATGATCCGTGAGGCAGGCGGCTGCTACGCGTGGGTCGGCGTCGGCGATGTCGGGCCCGGCGAGGGCCTGCACGGCGACCGCTACGTCTTCAATGACGAGATCGTGCCGATCGTGCTGCGCTACTACGTCAATCTGGTCGAGCAGACGTTTCCCGCCTCCTGAACCGTCAGAGGGAAAACTAACGGCTCAGCGAAAAATTCCGATCTGAATGCGCTTCGTGGGCGATAGGCCGGGAATAATCATGCGCGACACCAAGCCGACGCGTCTCACCCGACTGTGGCCACGAGTTGCGTTACCCGAACGGGATTTTCTAGCGCCGCCTGCGCGGTATCGGCCTGTTTTTCATCGACCTGCGCCATCACAAAGATGACGCCTTGTTCAACGTTCGGCTCAGCCGGCTTTTTGGCAACATCGGCAGATGCCTGGAGAAGCCCACCAGCAAAGCCGCCGCAGGCCCCACCGACGAGGACCATGCCAGCCACGGCTCCGACAGGATCAATGCCGATGGCTCCAAAAGCACCCAGGCCGATTAACAGACCAGCGGCCGCGCCAAATGCGACACCGCCCGGACCGCGCAGGACAGCGCTGATTTCGTCGTCGTATGGTCCGATGACGCTGATCTGTTCGTAAGAAACTCCTGCCGCCTGAAGCGCGGCAACTGCACGCGCTGCCTGGTCGCGGGAATCGAAAAGTCTGCTGATTGTTCGCATTTGACACAGCCCATAGCATAGTCGCCCGCCGCTCATTCGAAGCGGCGGGCGTCTCCTACCCTCGCGTTCAGGTCACTGAATGATCTTGACTATCTTACGTGTGCCGGGATCAACGACAACGGTCCGGTTGTCGACGACGACATAGCGGTATTCGGTGTCGGGAACTTCGTGAAGCTCGACCGTCTCGGGCAGCGTTGAACCAATATTGAGTTCCACCTCCGGGAGTTCCACGGATGCGAGCGGCTGCTTTTTCACATATTCCCTGATGACTGTCTCCTGCTCAGGCGCGATGATCACGTCCTGAGCGGCAGCGGCGCCAATACCTGCCAATAGCAGAAATCCCGCGGCTGCAGTGGAAAGACGCACTTTCATAGTTGCCTCCTTATGTGAGCTCTCTTGGCATCCATCTTCGCGCTAGGCTCGCTCAAACATGAGACCGCTGCAAACGTTCCTTGGCTGGGCTTCGGTCCGATCCGAGAAGCCTTGCCGTTGGACTTAAGTCTGACCTGCCGCGCGCAATGGGTCCGGCTATCGAGCCGCCCGGAACCGCGACCGCTCGCACTCGTTCGCCGCAAGTTCACAGGAGGAGCTCATGGAGAGGAGTGTCCACCACCCTCTAGCCTGTTTCCAACCGACATTCAGCCCCGTGTTAGGCTTCGCCAGGAGAAAGGAAATGGCCGACAACAAGTGCAATCGAGACTTCCTCGACCACGACCGCCTGTCAGTCGACGAGTACTACGAGGTGGAACATTTCGCGCGAGAAAATGGCGTTTCGCCCAGCCAGGTCAGTAAGCTGATCAAAAAGAACGGTAACGATCGAATGACCCTTACTCAAGCGGTGAGAGAATTGCGCGACCGAAAGTGAAAAATACGCCGCATCTTGTGCCTGGGGGAGATCGAAAGCGTTGGCGTTGCCGCGTCACGACTTGCCGCCTCGCTCGACGAGACCGTGGCGCTTACGCAAAAAAACCGCTGGCTGCGGTTTCCGTTCCGTCTGTAAGCCCTAAGTTCCCTTGCGATTGATCGGTTGCAGATCAAAGATGGCGTCGCTAAGCGTCGTTCGACAACAGATTGGCCGGTTCTCTCGAATCGTGCCGCTGGCGCGACGCGCCGCCGACCGGGCCGTTGGGGACATGGCGCGATACAGAGCGACAAGACTGATCGATCGATGGAATGCACTGTCGCTGGCCACCCAGTTTCTGCTCGCCGGCGGGCTGTTTTCGCTGTCGGCGATGATCGTGGTGGGAATTTCCGTGACAAGCCAGATAGAAGCAGCGGTCACCCGGAACTCGGCTTCTGCGACCGCTCTTTACGTCGACAGCGTTATCGCGCCGCTGCTCCCCGACATGCGTAGGAGCGAGGTGCTGGAGGAGAGCGTTGCCCACGCGCTGGATGAGACGCTGGGGCAAGGCGCACTCGGCACAAGGCTCGAATCCTTCAAGCTCTGGCGCCGCGACGGTACCATCCTCTATTCAACCAATAAAAATTTGGTCGGGAAGCGCTTTCCACTCAGCGACAATCTCCGGGCCGCATTCGCAGGCGACATAGTTGCTGAATTGGACAGGCACTATGATAACCAGGCTGAGAGGGACAGCGGCTTGCATCTTCTTGAAATCTATAATCCGATGCTTCAGCCATGGTCGGGCGAAGTCGTAGCTGTTTTGGAATTCGACGAGATCGCCACCGATTTTGAAAAGGACCTCCGGCAGGCACTCGTTCGGACCTGGTTCGATGTCGCTGCCGTTACCACAATTTTTTTCCTTGGGCTTTCGGCGATCGTTTTTCGTGGCAGCCGCACGATTCGTTCCCAGAGCCACTCCTTGAAGCGGCGCATTGCCGAACTTTCCGATCTGGTTGCTCAAAACAGAATGTTGAGATTGCGGGTGCAGCGTGCTTCGCAGCGCGCCACGGCACTTAACGAACGTTACCTCAGGCGGATCGGCGCGGACCTGCACGACGGGCCGGCGCAACTGGTTGCCCTCGCTGCGCTAGGGATTGACAGCCCCGTGCTAGCCGATCCTGCCACGCCGGCTGCGGCCCGCGCACGGGAATTGCAGGTGGTCAAAGCGAATTTGGACGATGCGATGCGAGAAATCAGGAATGTCAGCAAGGGCCTCATGCTGCCGCATGTCGAGAATGCCGAGTTGACGGAAATCCTCGAGCTTGCCGTGCGAGCGCACGAAGAGCGAACCGGCGTCGAAGTGATGCTGTCCATGACCGGGGGGCACGCACCCTTGTCACCAGCGGCCAAGATCTGCATCTTTCGCTTCATTCAGGAGGCGCTGAACAACGGCTTCCGCCACGCCGGGGGTGCCGGTCAATCGGTCGCGAAACATTTCGACGGGGAGCGCGTTTCTATCGAGGTTTCTGATACCGGCCCAGGTTTCGACCCGAAGATCATCCACCCTGAAAGGCTGGGGCTCGTCGGGCTGCGTGAGCGGGTAGAAAGCCTCGGCGGCCAATTTGGTGTAACATCTTCACAGAATGGCACGGTGGTGAAAATGGTTCTCAACGCAGTTGAAATAGGACAGGCGTGATGGCAGCCGCCATAAAGCTCGCCATCATCGACGACCATCCGCTGTTCAGGGAGGGCGTCGTGCGCACTCTCGAGCAGATCGGCGGGTTCGAGATCGTTGCCCAAGGCAGCAGTAGAGACGATGCCTTGCGGATATCGGAAGACCAGCAGCTCGATATTCTCCTGATGGACATCTCGGTGCCTGGAGGGGGCCTCAGTGCGATCGAACCGGCTCTGGAGCGGCATCCGGATCTGAAAATCGTGATGCTGACCGTTTCGGAGGAAAACCAGCATGTCATGACCGCCTTGCAGAGCGGGGCAAGAGGCTATGTCCTGAAGGGGGTCGGGTCGAGAACCCTGGCCGCCGTACTGCGCACGGTGGCTATGGGCGAACGGTATGTTTGCCCGCAATTGTCGGCGCGCGTGCTGGTCGACTTGTCTACCCAGTCAACCGCGACCGCGAAACCCGACGTGCTGGCCGAACTCACCAGCCGCGAAAGAGAGATCCTGACGCTGGTTGCCGCGGGATTGAGCAACAAGCGGATCGGTCTTCAGCTGAACCTGCACGAGAAAACCATAAAGCATCACATGACGCGAATTCTCGCCAAGCTCAATGTGAGCAACCGGACCGAAGCCGCGATGACACTGCGCGACGCAACCGAGCATCAGCATCCGCCTGCCCGCCATCCGGCGTGAAGCAAGGTAGCCTTGCGGCCTGTGAACTCGCCATCACTCGATCATGCCGAGCAGTCTTGCCCGATCGGAGTTCTTTGCCTGCCGCCGAATGATGGTGCGGCCCATCGCATCCCGCATTTCATAATGGCCACCGTCGATGCGCTCGCTGAGTCCGTTGGAATGCACCACACCCACACTTGGCCCGCGCACTTCGATCCGGTCTCCAGTGATCGCGTTGACATATACTTTTGCCTTGCTGCCGGGGTTTACCGCGGCAACTGGATTTGCGGGGGGATTGCCTTTTGACGATTTTGATTTGCCCTTGCCTGCGTTGGCATTGGAGTTCGAGCTCCCGGGAGTTCCTGCGTTCCCGGAGTTTCCTGCGCTCCCGGAGTTTCCTGCGTTCCCGGAGTTTCCAGCGTTCCCGGAGTTTCCAGAGTTCCCAGAGTTCCCAGAGTTCCCTTGTGCCTGGGCGGCCTGCGGGCTAAGCGTCAGGGACAGCCCGTCCTGTGCCACACGGTAGGGGCTCACGACGAGCATCAAGGTCGATGCGGTGAGGCAGATGGCGACGCGAAGCCTTCGAAGAGATTTGAGCCTGCGCTGCGATTGAGAGCACGCAGGCCGCACATTCATCATGGCGAGAACTCTTGTCTCACGAAGCCTCAGGCGTTGCGGCCGTATCGCGTCTGTGGTCAATGAATTTGCCAATAGCACGCTAGATTATCCTCTGACCGTCACGGTCTGCGTTGCATTGCTACCTGTTTCGAATTCGCCCGAGCCAATCCTCTGTACTCTGCACCATCTATCACGCTTTCGCCATCATCAGGCGGTGTCAAGACCCACTAGTCTCACGGGGAGAAACCGGCGGGTCTTGCTAGCGCAGGAAGGGACTCATTACTGCGCAAGTGTGTTGCCTTCATCGATCGGGCCCATCAGCCGATAATAAGCCCGACGGCCGCGACCCCGAACACCAAGCCAAATACCGGAAAAAGCAGCCAGCGTGCTTGGTGAATGCTGGGGTCCATTGCAGCCTCCTGTCACGGGTTGGCATCGCAACGACGCCTGCAGGAGCTCGGTTCCTGAAAACTCTCCCATCTCAGGCTTTTGCGATAGCGGTCCCGGACCAAAGCACTGCCTGTGCCAGCCCATAGTCTGCCAGCGGACAGACTGAAGCCCTATCTTGGGCCTTGGGCTCTTTTGAGCAGGAAGGGCGCCGTCGACGGTGATCCAGGAGGGTATCGCCTGGGATGGTCCTCAACACGTAGGAGATTGCTGTCCAACTTCGGTCGGCGCGTGTTGAAGGGGCCCGCCGCTGGTGCGGCGAGCCCTTTCACGCCGAACAGGGCATTAGGTCAGAATAAGGACGATCTTGAGCGTACCCGGGTCGACGATGACGATTCGGCCATCGGCCAATACGAAATACTCATAGGATTCGTAAGCCGGGACGATCTCGACGATTCGCGGTGGCAGACGACGCAGCTTAACCTTCTGCCGCGGAACCTCGACACCCACTGAGATATCAAAATCGATGCTGGCAACCGGTTCGACCCTTTCCTGCTTGAGGATTTGGGTGATTTCCGTTTTCTGTTCAACGGTCACATTGCTGATCGCGCCGGTCGAAGTCTCATCCTGAGTAGAGGTCGTGCCCTGAGTCTGCTGCTCGGTGGTGGCACCGGCCTCGCCCTGGGTCTGCTGCTCGGTCTGGACCTTGGCCTTGTCCTGCGCCTGTTGGTCGGTTGTGGCGCCAGCCTCGCCTTGGGTCTGCTGCTCGGTGGTTGCGCCGGCTTTGCCCTGGGCTTGCTCATCGGTCTGCATCTTCGCCTTGCCTTGAGCTTGCTCCTCGGTGGTGGCGCCGGCCTTACCTTGGGACTGTTCGCCCATCGCACCTTCCGGGCAACCGGCCGATCCGGCCGGGCAATTGGTGTCGGCGCCCGACTGGGTTTGGGCCGGCTGCTGTTCCTGAGCGAGCGCTGCTCCACAGCCAACGCCAATGGCCAGCATACTGGTGATCAGAACTTTTTTCACGAGACGTCTCCTTCGAAAAGTCTGTCCCTTCACGGGGAAAACCACCTCTGGAAAGTTTTGTTCCAGGCGAATTGACGGGGCGGAAGCGATCGGAGCCTGTTGGAACAAACAGGCCGCGTTCATGCGCGCGCCGTACTGAGACGAAGCTGACGCCGTCGTCGGCGAGCCATACCCGGGTCGCCTTGCTCCTGGTTTCTTTCTATACTCTCGATGGTGGGCGGGGCAGTGTAAGCGGTCCTTCGTTGGGAGGAGTTTCTATAGCGGCCAACACAAACCTGCGGTTTTTTCCTTAGAGGGTGGAACACTGTCCTGCGACAAAAGTTTAGTGCCAGCAGCGTAGTATTGTCCCTCATACAAATGCTGCGAGATCGGTGGCCCCGACCAGCCCGCGTCCTCTCCCGGAGGGCGCGGGCTTTCTGCTGCCGCGTCTTTCCGTCGCCGCGAATGGTGCCGCCGGGCGGTCTTTGCGAGAGTTCGGTTTTCATCGGGAGCAATGGAATTCAGAGCGTCCTCGGCTGCAGGCTGCAGCGGTACACAGCGACATTGCGCATGCGGTCCCAGTCCTGCGGTGCGTTTTGCTTCAGTCCCGAATTGGTCCTTCCTTGACAGCAAAAAGCGCTCTTCACATATTTCCCCGCAGCCGTCGCTCACGGCTCTCGTGGAAGCTCAAACACTCGTTCAGTTGAATGGAGGTTCTAATGAACGACAGGACTTTCGACCGGCCTGTTTTCGTCAAGAGAGGGGAGTTCATGGTGGAGGAAATCGAATGCTTGGCTGATGCTTTCGAGTTCCTGCAGGAATGGCCGAAGAATCGCAGAGGGCCAATCTTTGACACGGCGTTCCGAGCTTGCCAGCGCGCCTACGATGGCCAAGTTCCCATTTCAGTTGCACGCGAGGCTTTCGCCGGCTTCGCGAGATCGGCCAAGATCCTCGAGGACGTCTCTGCAGCTATGCCCTGGATGACGGCACCGAAAACCGGTCGCGGTGGCGTGACGGCGTAACCCATGTAGGTCCTTGGCGACGCCCTTGTGAAAATCGCCGGCATGTACAATCCGCCAAGCAGTTCCTGGCCGGTAGCGATGCCGTTACTGCGACAAGGGCGGCGCTTGAGGCACGGCTTGAGGAAATTCGCGCATTCGAGGACCCGTCCAATTCGACAGATGGTCTTTCTAGGTCAGAGCACGGAGAGCGGGGCCACGCTGGGTTGAACAGGCCCCGCGCGAATCCCAATATCGAGGAGACGAAACCGGCCCCGGCCTCTGCGGGCTGCCGAGTCTGTAGCGGCGGGGAGGGCACAGCGCGGGACATTCGCAATCTGACCTCGTCGAGCATTGATGCTGACCTCGCGAGAAGGGATCAGCATGGAGTTCGCCATTTATGGCGACGAGCAGGATGGCGTCCCCTTGGCCAAGACGGGTGACTGGGACGATGCCGGCGCGCGCGAAGCATTCCGCGTCGCTGTCGTCCGCGACGTCGACAGGACCGTCGTTACCCCGCCATTTTGGATGCCGGTGGGGAGTGTTCCTCAAGCGGAACATTACCGTCCGCTAACGGTGTGTTGGACTAGTGGGCCTACCCCCACACTTAGCCTGCTGGAGATCGGGCTGCATCCGGTCGGCCCGCGCCCAGAGGAGTAGCGCCGGCTTCTGCTTGCGCTTACCGGCGCAGCCTTTCGACCGTCTCAATTATGGCCTTCGCAAGAGCCCTCGCCCTCGTGGATCGGCTCGGGGCAGTAAAGCAACAGGACGGCTCTTCGCTCGGCAGCACGCTGGCAGGGGCATGGCTGTTCAATAGCCTTACGCACGGGCTTGAGGGCGGCCCAGGCGTTCATCGTGCCCGTCCATGCTTTCTTCGCCAGGATGGACTGTCTCAACGTCGACCGTGAAGGCAGGGGCCCGGACGAGGCGAGGCCCTGTTCCATCAAAGTCTAGCGACTGGGAAAGCGCACTGGAAAGCACGTGCGGTAACAGTTGATTCAACCATTGCTGGTATTTTAGAGCAGTGTGGTAGCGGCTCCGGCAATGTGAGGCGGGGTGCTGAGTTGCCGGAGCCGCCTGCGCAGTCCGGTAGGGTTTGACCGCGCCGTCCTATTCTGGGACAGCGCGGTCAACGATTCGTTAAAATGGAAACTAATTAAGCGTATGCTAATTGAATCGCGGTTTTGCGGGTCAATGCATGCCGTTTGAAGTTCGTCCCGCCACCTAATGCCGACTTTGGTGGAGAAGCCTCCCAAAGCGGCGCCTGGCTCCATGAGCTCAAGTTCGACAGCTACCGGACGCAAATGATCATTGACGAATGCGGAACGCGCATTTTCACCCGCCGTGGGTTGGACTGGAGGACCTCCGCCACGCGTCGCTGCAGGATTTTGGGGGGAGAATAACCGGAATTCCGCCTGGGTTTGCGGGAGTGTTCGTCAAGCGGAACATAAGCTTGTGCTAACGGTTGTGTAGGATCAGTGGGCCAACCCCCCAAGATTTAGCCCCCTGCAGATCGGGCTGCAATCCGGTCGGCCCGCGCTCGGAGGAGTGGGCGCGGGCTTTGCTTGCGCTATTACCGGCTCAGCTTTTTTCGACCTTCTCAATCATCCTTCGCAAGCGCTTCGCCTCGAACTGGTTCTCATGTCGATCGAACAGACTTGCCCGCCAGCATGTTGCCGAGCAAGTAAGCCGCCCTGTTGCTTTGCGAGCCCCCGGGCCTACAGGGGATCGAGCCGCGCCCAATTGAGCGCGAAGAAAGGTTTATAAATGTCGGGGGTACCCCATATGTTAATTCGCTCACCAGGTGCCAGCGCGTAAGCAACGTCATACTGCTTCGTGGTGCCATGGAACCCTGAAAAACTAACCGCGTTCCACCGTTCTGGATTGGTATTCCTAGCCTCCCACCATTCTTGTCCTGGCACGGTATGCTTCCAGATTTCGAGAAACCTCGACCCGTCGTCGCCCCCCCCATATCGGCAAAGTCTGTCACTGCACTAACGGCCATTTGGACCCCTGGGAAGAGAATGGGCCTGTCTCTGCCGTCTTCCAAATGGAACCATCGAGTGGCAACGAGGCCTCCGTGCTTGTCCCAATTCAAGACCTTTATTGTCTTGGGCGACGTATGCTTGTTGACCAGCTTTGGGGTATTTGTGTCAAGGTTGGTAATTTGAGCGCAATTAAGTAACTCGGCATCGATATTAACGACACGACTAACATAATCTTTGGGGAGATCAAGCATCTGAAGCCCTCCTCACTGCATCACGCAGGTTTTCATTCTGTCTTTAAACCGCACTCCGATGAAAAGTCGCGTGCAGGAAAGGCGACTTTGTCACAAAGTCGGCGGACTTGGTCAGCCGTTCTTTTCCGTGGACCACCCGCCCATCGAGGAATGGCGGGTGGTCCTTTATCAGCGCAGGAAGGACTTAGCTGCGCAGATCTCATTTCGTCATTCCGGCCATCGTCAAGTCCGGTCGGTCCCCAGCTTACGATCCTAGCTAACGATCTCCCAATCGCCAGGAATGTGATCGAAACTGCGAAGACCAGGAGCGAGTAACTAGCGGGCTTGGTGGACACTATTTTCCATGGGCTCCTCCCGTGAACTTGCAGCGAGCAACGACTATGCGCAGGGCCGGTTCCGGGTGGCGCGATGTCCGGCCTATTACGCCAAAACAGGCGAGACTTACGTCCCTTCGCGCATCAGACCAAAGTCCGTAAAAGGAACATTTGCGGCTGCCTGAGGTTTGGTGAGCCTGGCGCGAAGACGCGTTCAGCGGAACCTAGCTCATATAAAGGAGGCCATCATGAGAATGCATCTTTCCACTGCAGCCGCGGGGTTTCTGCTGCTGGCAGGTATCGGCGCCGCTGCCGCTCAGGACGTTGTTATCGCGCCTGAACAGGAGACGGTCATCAGGGAGTACGTGAAAAAGCAGCCGCTCGCCTCAGTGAAAATCCCTGGAGTGGAGCTCAATATCGGTTCAACCCTGCCCGAGACGGTCGAGCTCCATGAAGTACCCAACACCAAATACCGCACCGTTGTCGTCGACAACCGGACCGTTGTCGTTGACCCGGGCACTCGCAAGATCATCAAAATTATTGAATGACCTAAGCGACTGGGAGGAAAGCCCGCCGCGCCGAAAGGTGCGGCGGGCTTTTTTTGATTAGCTTATGGAGCGAAGTTGCCGGTGATGACGGCGAGAAAGAAAGCAACAACTCGGAACACATGCCACGCTACAGTCAAGCCGAGGCCGATTAACACAGCCCACGCAATCAGCTTACCCTAATGTCTCTCCGGCAGTTTCGGCAGCAGATGGCTTTCTTTCCCCTTCGGTCGTCATCTCGCGGTTTAGCGAACAATCCCTTGGAGATCCGACCGATGCGGGCATGCCACTGCGCTTGCGCGGGCATCTCCGGCCCTACGAATGGAGCCATGCGCCATCGGCTGTTTTGGCGTCGAAAGCTACGGGCACGCTGTGAATCACGCACGCTGCCGCCAATATCTCCTCCAACTCGTGGTCGGTCGCGTTGCAAGCCGGCATGAGTTTCCGAAGGGCGCAGATTGCCTGTCCGATCGATAGGAAGCGGGCCTTGCCTATGGAAAGAACGTAGACTTCGGCGACTGTTTCTACCGTGACTGTGGGAAAAGAGTGAGTCATCGAGAATTCTTCCCTGAAACCCTGACCAACACGATTTCCGGCCAAACGTGGCGGCCTTCAACGCTCTGTCTGATTGCGGACAGTTAGGCTCGCCGCCATTTCGGTCATTGTCTGTAGGCAATTCATTGAGTTGCTGATCCTAGAGAGGCCGGCCGGCGCGGCTCATTGCGCGTGCGATCGCAAGCTGCGCCTCGACCTTGGCATTTTCCTTTTGCGTCATGTTGTCTGCGGAGATCAGCCGGCGTAGCGAGCGCATGATCTCTCCACGGGCCCAGCCCGCTTCCAGCATGCAATCGACGATCGCCTGAAAGCTTGGCTCCATGGCCTTCTGACAATCGATCTCGCGATCGGGATATTCGCCGGGTCGTTTCGGCGGGTTTCTCACCCGGTGCCGTTTTGTCCACCTTGCGATTGTGATCCCGCACGCCATGCCAGCACAGTCGGCAATCCAGTCGAATACATCCGGACCGCGCCCTATCAGTTGCGCGCCCTGAACAACTTCAATCGCCACGCCCGAAAAAGCGAGGAGGACAATCAGCTTTGCCTTGTGTTTCGTCCAGCCGACACTTGCCAAGACCGCCAAAACGGTGAATGCGGCGGCGTGGATGAGCTTGCCATGATGCGTGAAGGTCACTCCCAAATTCTGCAGGAGCCACGCCGGAAAAAGGGCGAGCAGCAGGAGAACGCCGGCCAACGCGGCAAGGAAAGCAACCCTTGCCACGATCGGATATGAGCCTGCGCGCAACAATATAGGACAGCCCTTCATCCGAAGTTTGCAGAGGCCACCGCCAGCACGAAGCGGTCTAGAGCTGGGGCAGATTGTCAATTTCCAGCGGATCGGCGCATCAGCCGAATAGATGAAAGCTTTGAAGCTGCGGCCAAAGGAGGGCAAGATGCTATTCCCTTCGGACTGGGGTCCTTACCAGCCGGCTAGGAGCTCTAGTCAGAGCAAAACGCTCCCCCTCGGCACGGTGCTCGAAACAGAACCAGTGGGGCGTCTGCCTCGGTTTCGCAAAAGCCCCATCCTGCATTCTTCCCGCAGCCGATGCTCGCACCTATGGTGCTGAATGCCAGGGGCGCGTGACGGGCTCCATTGCACTTGCAAGGCGGATCAGCTCGTCACTCATCGAATCTCACTTCAGTCGTGGAAGATTCCACAGCCGATCTTGACGAGCCCGGACGGCAAGATCCACTGGCTCACGGAAAGATTCCGGGGATGAACGGCTGATCGTGGCTCCCAGGAAGGTGGCCGGCGCCGCTTGGGGGGGCGTTGGGGTAGATTGCCTGTAGGGCGCCGGCCTGGCGGATTGGGGTCCGCCGCACCAAGAAGCTAACAGAGCTTGCGACCGTGGATATGGCGTGATCGCGGAAGTACCGTGCTTGGAATATGTTCCTATCCAGCTATGTTAGCGCGATGGCTGACAAACCGGCGACAACTTACATCGTGAGTGTCTTCGAGAAACCGCACTGGCGAACGGTGCTGACCACGAAGGACAAGGCCAAGGCGGAAGCTATGGCGAAAGAGATCGGCGAGAAGGTTCAGATCGAAGAGATCACGCCGAAGGCGGAAGCGCTAGCCGGTCAGCTTAGTGAAGTCGTGGCGGCGCGCGCGAACATGTGCCAGCAAATTCGTTTCATTGACCACCCCGGATTGAAAGAGAGTCAGCGTGGTCGAGGCCAGAATCTGGCCGTCTATCGAGGTGCTGTACCATTTAGCGTCGGCGGTTATCTGGTCGACCACCCGCTGGCAGATCGCCCGATCTTCAGGCTTCAGGAACTGGCTTTGCGGTGCTCGTAGCATCTCGATGCCTTTAAAAGGGCGTTACTGTGTCTCCCACGCGAAGCCATGCGTGGATCTCCGAGAATGGACCGTAAACACATTCAGACAGAAAGTTGCCATTCGTTTGACCGGTGAAGGCGAGGTCTTAGTCAAGAGGGTTGCTACTATGCGGGACAACGCGCTCGCTCTAGCGGGGACGGCCCAGCGGCTTGGTTGTGGGGGGAGGCCGCTGGGCCTGACAAGCGAGCCTTCGGGGGGCGCTCACCTGGCTGGCGGAAAACATGCGCTCAAGCTAATGGAGTCGAAACATTCGAACGAAGTATGTGCGGCAATTCCGCTGTGTGGAAGCCATAAGGTGCGCCACGATGGGTCAACACGTCTGGCACCGCAATTGCATGGTCAGGTCTGGGGGAATGGGGTGGAGGCCCGTCGCTTCGCAAATGTAGCGGCGGGTCTGCTTCATAAAGGTCGCCCCCAGCCTGTGCGCTGCTTCCGTCTCGCTTCCTCGTCAATTGCCCGGACCGGCAGATAGGCGGCCGGCAACGCAATGGGTCAAGCCGGGGATCAAAGCCCGCGTGAAGCACGGGCGCGGCGAGAAGGACCTCCGCCACGCTTCGCTGCAGGATTTCTGGGACGAGGGCTAAAGCGGGACATCTCAGATCCCATACCTCAGGGCAATGAAGATCACCGGTGCAAAGATCAGGAAGATCGCCATTACTATAATCACCGCAAGGGCCAGGCGCTCTGTTCGCCTGACGATTGCAGCGACCTCTTCGTCGCTCGACGAAATGAGATCAACCGCCGAGAAATCTGTTGGGTCAGGAGTTTGATTGTCATTTGCGGGTCGGCTTGCGACCTCATCGACATTCTGTCTGCTCTGGGTAAGGGGCACAGTTGTTTCCGCTGTTAGAGTCATATCGGGCGCCCGCCGATGAGGGATACAGCGGGCACCCGGAACCACCGATGAAGGGACTTTGCTCGGCGGCCAATACCAATCCGTTCGTAAGATCTTGGTTGCCAGCCTCAGCCCTCTGTCTTTAACGCAAAGACTTCAGTCTTACTGCATCATGGACCATAGCCCGGCGGCGGAACTAAGTGCCCGCCGGTCCCGTTGCCGACCAGTGATAATTCAGAATAGGAGAGATAGTCATGGCTGACGGTCCCACCGTTGTTAACTCAGGCGGAAATGGCGCCGGCACCGCTGTCGCCGTCGTTCTCGCAATTATCGCAATCGTGGTCCTGCTGTTGTTCACCGGCGTTATCAACATAAACGGCGGGGGCACCGGAAAGGACGTCGACGTAAAGGTTGAAGCGCCCAGGGTTGAAGCGCCGACGGTCGAAGCGCCGAAGGTCGAAGCGCCCGCTCCGGCAGCGCCGGCCGCACCTGCCCCAGCCGCGCCCGCTCCGGCAGCACCTGCTGACGGCGGCTAAAGGGACGCCTTCTTGGGATGCAGCATTTTTGGGAGGAATGACCGCCTCCGTTTGCGGGGTGTTCGTCAAGAGGAGCATTAGCGTGCGCTAACACTTGTCCGGGACCAGCGGGCCTCCCCCCAACTTTAGCCCGCTGCAGGTCGGGCTGTAACCCGGTCGGCCCGCGCTCGGAGGAGGAGCGCGGGCTTTTCCTTGTCAGTCCGACGCGCCCCACAAGGCGGAAGGCCGGCGCCGCTAAGGGGGGGCGAGGTAGAATGCCCAGGCACCAGCCCGGCGAATTGGGGTCCGCCACGCACTCCGCCGTTCGGCTTCTTGCGCGCGGGGCGTCTATCCTCAGCCTTTGCGCCGCTTGGACACATCTTCTTCCGAAATGGGCTTTCCTTGTCCGGTGTTCTCGCCAATCCCGGACTTGGCTGCAAAACTATAAAGAAGGCCTGCCACGACAAGCACCAATAGCGTGCCGAGTGCCGCCACCTGCCACAGACCTAGCCCGCACGCCACGCCAATTGCCCCGGACAGCCACATGCCTGCACCGGTCGTCAGCCCGTGGACCTCGCCTCTCGAAAACAAAATCGATCCGGCAGCAAGGAACGCGACGCCAGCGGTAACCGCTTCGACGACACGAATCGGATCGACTTTCACGGAGTCCTGCAGAAACATCGGCGCGTGGACGATTTCAATCGTCAGAATACCGAAAGTAGCCGCTGCCACGCAGACCAGGATGTGGGTGCGAAGCCCGGCAGGCCGATTTCGCCATTCGCGTTCGAAACCGATCGCAGCACCGAAGATTGACGCCAGCAGAAGCCTCGCCGCAATAACCGGAAACGGGAGGTATGTCGGATGGCCGAATTCTTGGAAAAGCTGTTGCATGCGTAACCCGGGCTGACCGGCCACAACGTGCTCGGGCCGGCCCAGTTCCCCAAGGTCTGTCGGAGGTAGCGCGCCTAGGTCAGGGCAGGGGTCGAAGCGGATCGAGCGTGGGAAAAATCGCACGCTGGCGCGCATTAACTCGCCTTGGCGTAGAAATGGCGTTGGCTCCCCGGGCCGGATTCCAACCGGTCCGCATCCTGATAGTCACGGCTCTTGGCCTCGACCCTGAGGCGATTCTCGCGCCTATTGTTTGAAGGACTCTTAAATCCGGCAACGTCACCGTGCCGATCCGCTTATCCGAGGTAGGCTCAGATTTCTGCGGGTGTGTTTCCCAAGTGGAACTTTAGTAAATCCTAATGATTGTCTGTGACCAGTGGGCACGCCCCCTCAACTGCCCGCTGTAGATCGGGCCGCAACCCGATCGGGCCCGCGCTCTCCGCCAGAGGCGCGGGCTTTTCAATCGAGAGCCCGTAAGACCGTGGCCGAAGAGCGGGACGACTTCAACAAGGCGTTACCGGTGCGGCGGGCTTTTTTGTTGTCCGAGATGTCCTGAATCGTATTATTTGCGCAGAATGTTTGAGCCGGAGGGGGTGGTATGCCGATTAATCGCAAGGCTAAAGAATTTGGCGTCTTCAGTACATCCGAAGTAGCTTTGCTGGGCCGTGTGTTCGACCGACTCAAAATTCAGAGCGAATCCGAACATAGGCGCGAACTACTCGCCTCCCGGATCCTTGAAAATTATACGGCTGGTATCACTGACGAGGACGAACTCGTCTCAGCGTCAAAACTGCCGTTGGGTCGATAGATGCAACGCAAATAGGTCCTGCTTTTTCGACCCTCGCTGGAACATAGGTTTAGGGTCAAAACCCAACGGAAGATCAGTTGACTTTGGCCCGCAACGGCTCATCCTTGATTTGTTGGCCTACCTTTCCGACCAACTTTTAATAGGGAGGAAGCAATGGAAGCCGTCCATCGTAGATCCACATTTGCACTCGGTCTTACAGTGGCCGCAACGCCACTGATCGCTTGGGCGACCCCAGCCGCCGCACAGACTTACGGCCCCGATGAGGGCAAGGAGGTCGGCCCCGGCGTCAGAGTTGTAGCGCTTGGTGAGCGGGCTTCGGTCATACCAGCTTATAAAACGGTCATGCTACGCGATGTTGTTATCCAACCCGGCGCGAAGACGCCAGACAACATGATGACGAACGACATGCTCTGCCACATGACTGAGGGAGAACTTTCGGTCGTTCACAACAAAGAAAAGTTCACAGTCAAGAAGGGCGATGTTTGGGCCTGCGCTAAAGGCGCTACGACAGAAGGCACTCAGAACACGAGCAGTGCGGTCGCGATCATGCGGGTCATCGATTTGATGCCCGCATGAGGGAAGCGACGGGGTGGAAGTGCGGCTATGCCGATCAGCCCGCGTCCTGCCTCCGTGAGGCGCGGGCTTCTCCATAGCGTTACCGGTTTAGCCTTTCGACGGTCTCAATGACTGCCTTCGCAAGTGTTTCGCCCTCGTGGATAGGCTCGGGGCCGTAAAGCAACAGGACAGCTTCCTCGCTCGGCAGCACGCCGGCGGGGCAAGTTTCCTCGATCGCCATCAGCACCATGTGTAGCGCCGTCCAGCAAGCCATTACATCTTGGTCTGCCATAACCGCTTGAACATTCAATTTTGCTAAAATGTTCCGGAACTAAATTGGCTGCCGCGCCTTAATCGCGGTTGTTGGGGTAGTGCATGCGTTTGGAGTTCAGCCCTCCGTTGATGCCAACTTTGGTGGAGAAGCCGCCAGAGAGCGCGGATTGGATTCACGAAGTCAAATTTGATGGCTACCGCTCGCAGATCGTTCGCGATCGCGAAGGCGTTCGCATCTTCACGCGTCGCGGTCTCGATTGGACCGCTGCCCGTGAGCGCGCCGGAGCAGCCGGCGTGGGCATCCTGAAAACGGCCAATTCGCTTCCTATATTGGCCGAAGGTGCAATCGCATGGGCGAGGGTGTCGCATGTTCAGACTTGTCGTCATTGCCCTGGTCGTCGTCGTGGCCAGAGCGGGCCGTAAACCCTCTTAACCGCGAGGATTCCCGTCATGGCTAGAGAAGGGTCTCTGAGAAGATCGACATCGGTGTTGACTAGGGCTCGGCGACTCGGACGAAAGATCCTGCGCTGGCTGGAGGGAGACAGCCGATCCCAACAGCTCAGAGACGAAGTTCTGTTTTGGAGACACTGGTTCTCCACTCAGGGATCATTCTGGCCAGAGGACTACAAGGAACGTCTTGACCCCAATTTACCAATTCAGGATCACGTTGGGCGATATGTCGACAGGTTGGCGACCAACCCAGTTTACATACTCGATGTGGGCGCTGGCCCCTTGACGAAGCTCGGCAAAGTGCATGCCTCGAAAGAGATCATGATTACTGCAACTGACCTGTTGGCAACAGAATATGATCAAGTTCTTAGAGATTTTGGGATCCAACCTCTTGTGCGAACAGTCTTTGGTGACGCCGAAAATCTTAGCACCCAATTTGGCGATTACAGTTTCGACATCGTGCATGGACAGAATTGTATAGACCACACGGCTAGTCCACTCAAGGCAATACGACAGATGCTCTCGGTCACAAAACATGATGGTTTCGTCGTGCTTTATCATGCTGAAAACGAAGGAAAGACGGAATCGTACAAGCAGCTGCACAAGTGGGACTTCACATGTGAGAAAGGACATTTCGTTATCAGAGGGCCTGGACCGGGTGGGGATTCGGTGGATGCCACTGAGGCGCTGGCCGCGGTAGGGTCTGTTGAATGTAGCTTGGATGACGGCGCGGTGCTTGTTGCAATCCGAAAGCATCCGCAAAGACGCCAGTGATATCTGGCCAACCTGGGATGAAGCGACCGGCAACGCAATGGGTCAAGCCGGGGCTGATTGGCCGCGTGAAGCATCTGCGTGGCGAGGAAGACCTGCGGCATGCCTCGCTGCAGGATTTCCGGGAAGAGCTAGTGGTAAAAGCCTGACGTTTGGTACCCAAGGGAAATGCCGCTTTCGACCAGTTGACGACCTTGGTCGTCGCAGACTTGAGCGTCCAAAACGAGGTCGGGAACCTGACCTTCAGCGCAATAGCATTCGGGTGCTCTCTCGTGTGAGGTCATTCGCCACATTTGGCGTCCGGTCACACCGAGGCCGCCCGAGTTTCAACACGTTGAACACCGGGAGGTGTCCGTTATTATAGCGAGGCGCTCGTGATGGCTCGCGAAACGGGCGACCCGCAGATGCTTTTTCCGTGCTATGATGGGTGCAACGCTTAATCTCGACCTCGGCGATATGGCAGAGGCCGAACGCTATACTCGGGCGCAGGAGTTTGCGCCTAGCACGGGCTCAACCCCGAAGCCCTTGTCGTGTTGCCCTTTCTTGACTGATCCGGGGCGAGGAGGTTGTCCATGTCCACGAGTAATCTCGACCGCCCGCTGCA